>NZ_JBHVQS010000044.1:0-75915 GCF_042886435.1 Streptomyces sp. NPDC058000 | reverse complement strand
GGTGGTGTGTGCTCCTCTGAACCCCGCCCCACGCCACCCCCACCACCCCCTCCGGCCCGTCACCGCACCCAACAGCCCCGCGCAGCGGACCGGCCCGCCGCAGGCGCAACGGCGGGACGCCGCACGGCGGGACGGCCGACGACGTACGAGTGCGCCCCGCGCAGCGGACCGGCCCGCCGCAGGCGCAACGGCGAGAACCCACACGGCGGGACGGCCGACGACGTACGAGCGAGCCCCGCGCAGTGGACCCGTCACCTCATTGCGCGCCCCGCCCGGCCAGCGCGTCCGCGACGAAGGTGTCCAGCACCCCGTCGCCGACCACCACCGGGATCCGCTTCCCCTTCATGTCCACGTAGACGTACGCCTTGGCCTTCGTGACCAACCCCGGGATGCGGTCCCGTAGTTGCCGGGCCGTCGCCTTGTCGCCCGTCCGGTCCGCCTCGACCAGCCGCAGGGCGTTGCGGGCCGCGACGGCCCAGGCTCGGGTGGCGTCCAGCCACGGCGCGCTCTCCCGGACGAAGCCCCGGTCGGGGAGCCGGTCGCGCAGCACACCGGGCGCGTCCTGGAGGTCGCGCAGCACCGCGTCCAGCCGCCGGGCCCTGCCGTCGTGGCGGAACCGGTCGAGGGCGGCGGACAGTTCGGGCGCCTGCCGTGGGTTGATGGCCGAGGTGTAGTTGACGTCCGCGAAGGCCCGCAGGGCGCGGGCGGTGCGGGCGTCGCCGCCGGCCAGCTCCTCGATGGCGTCGCCCCAGGAGGCCCGCGCGTCGTAGGCCCGGTCGTTCCAGGTGTAGTCGGCGACGGTGGCCAGGGCCAGCTTGGACGCGGCGGGCTGGATCATCGGATTCGCGGTGATCCCGGCCAGCTGGGCCGACAGTCCGGACTCCCGCCCGTTGAACGGCCCGAGCATCAGCCGCTTGCTGACGTAGTCGTTGACCGGGTAGTTGTCCCAGATCAGGATCGGGTGCCCGAAGACCTCCCGGGCCCGCTTCGCCTGCGCGACGGTGATGGTCGGCGCGATCACGCCCACGCCCGTCCACTCCACCAGCACGTTCGCGTCCAGCTTGGCGGCGAGCGCCGCCTTGTACGGCGTCGCCTTCAGGTCGTAGTACTCGGTCGGCACCATCTGGAGCGGCCGCGCGCCCGGATGGCGGGCGATGAACTCCCGGTTGACGTGGTTGAGCAGCTGCGCCTGGGCGGTGCCGGCCGCGCCGCCGCCGGTCCCGAACTTCTCCTTGTCCGCGGCGCAGTTCCACTTGGTGTAGCTGATGTCGTCCAGCGGCACGGCGAAGGTCCGCACCCCGATGTCCCACAGGGTCCCGAACTTGGCGGTCAGCGCCTTGACGTCGGCGGCCGAGCTATAGCAGACGGACAGCCCGGGGGAGAGGGCGTAGGTGAACTCCACGTGCCGGGCCCGGGCCCGGTCCACCAGCTCCTTGATGCGGTCCAGCTGGTCCGCGGGGTAGGAATCGCGCCACTTCTCCCTCAGATAGGCGTCGTCCTTGGGGGAGTAGACGTAGAGGTTCATCTTGTGCCGGCCGGCGAAGTCCAGCTGGTCGAGGCGGGCGGCGTGGGACCACGGGGTGCCGTAGAAGCCCTCGATGACGCCCCGCAGCGGGGTCGCCGGCCAGTCCCGGACGACGGTGCCGCGCACGCGGGCACCCGGGCGGTCGTGGCGCGGCAGCAGCTGGCTCAGCGTCTGCGCGGCGTAGTACGTGCCGGTGGTGTCCCTGCCGGCCAGCGCGATCCGGCCGCGGCCCGCGGCCAGCACATAGCCCTCGGCCGGGAGCCCGGCGGTGCCGCGCGCCCCCAGCTCCTTGAGGGCGCGCTGTGCGCCCGGCCCGTCCAGGAAGACGGTCAACCGCCCGTTCTCCGGGGCGGCCCGGCCGGTCCGTAGGACGCGCTGGGCGCCCGCGGCCTTCAGGGACTTCGTCACCAGCGCCAGCGCCGGGGCATCGGTCTTCGGCCCGGCGACGAGGGCCACGGTGCGCGTGACGGTGACGTGGTCGGAGCGGTCGTGGACGGACTGCGGGACGGGGGAGAGGGCGGCGGTGGCGGGTCTGGCCCGGGGGCCGTCGGACCCCTGGGCCGGCGCGGCGCCGGACGGCCCCGCCATGCCCGCCAGTGGGATCACGGTGAGGGCCACGGCGAGGCCGGTGGCGGCCGCGGTGCGCGTACGGTGCATCCTTCGGTCCTCCTCGGTGCAGCGAGGTTCACGGACGAGTCTGGTGCGTGCGTCGCGCCGCGGACGTGCTGCCGGGCGCGCGTCGGGCACGGTGCGGCAGCAGGGTTCACCCGATCGCCGGGGCGGGGCAAGGGGGCCCGGGCCGACAGGACCTGACGGGACGTCAGGGTCGGGACCTGGCGACGAGCACCAGCACGCTCATGAAGGCCAGCAGCACATGGGTGGCGACGACGTAGATGAAGACCCGCACGTACAGACCGCGCGGTGGCTTGTTCTCGACGTAGCGGCGGGAGGTCGGGGCGTCGGGTGCGCCCTCGGCGGCCGGGGGAGCGGCGGGGGTGGTGTGGTCGGGCATGGTGGACGGTCCTTCCCTTCCGGAACGGTGAACGGTGGATGGTCGGCGATGGCTGGCGGACGGCGGACGGTGGACGGCCGCGGCTCAGCCGCCGCGGCGGTGCGGCGCGCGGTCGCCCAGGCACAGCTCGGCGGCGCCGCTCTGGAGCAGCGTGTGCACGAACAGCAGCTCCGCCCCGCCGCGCGAGGCGGCGGCCAGCCGGTGCGGGGTGAGCGAGTCGAAGTGCGCGGCGTCCCCTGGTTCCAGTACGTGCACCGCCTCGCCGAGCGTGAGCCGCAGCCGTCCGGTGAGGACGTAGAGCCACTCCTCGCCGGGGTGCACCCGCACCAGGTCCCCCTGCGCCCGCTGCGGCACGTGCACCCGCAGGGCCTGTAGGGCGCGACCGGCGCCGCCGACGGTCCAGTACGTCCAGCCGCCGGCCTCCGAGGGCTCGGCGCGGCCGGCCCGCACGATGGGGTCCCGCTCCGGGGCGGTCTCGCCGAGCAGGTCGGATACCGTGGTTCCGTACGTCCGGGCCAGGGCCAGCAGCATCGGCAGCGACGGTTGCCGCTGACCGGTCTCCAGCCGCGACAGGTGCGCGGGCGACAGGCCCACCCGCCGGGCCGCGGTCTCCAGCGTCAGTGCGCTGCTTCGCCGCAGGTCACGGAGGCGGGGGGCGACGGTGGACAGCTCCTCCGGAGGGGCTCCGGAGGGCTCGTCGGGGAGCTCGGTCATGGCTCCGGTATAGCCAGCCTTCACCTCAGAGGCAAAAGTTTTGCCTCTGAGGCAAAGAGCTACGTAGGGTCCGCGGCCGCTACGCGGCGTCCTGGGGGTACCAGCGGAGTTCGACGGTGTTGCCGTCGGGGTCGGACACGTAGATCGACTGCGCCTCGCCGCGTGCCCCGTACCGGCCGACCGGGCCCTCCAGCACCGTGAAGCGGCCCGAGTCGATGACCTCCTGCCAGTCCAGCGGGTCGACGACCAGACAGATGTGGTCCACGTTGGACCCGCTGCGGTCGCCGGTGACCAGGTCGATGATGGTGGACGGGGTCACCCGCACCGAGGGGAACGGCGCCTTGCCCGCCCGCCATTCGTCGACCCGGACCGGCTCCAGGCCGAGGGGGCCGCAGTAGAACGCCAGCGAGCGCTCGATGTCCTCCACGGTGAGCACGAGGTGGTCGAAGTCCTTGACGCGCATGGGGCGGTCCTCCAGAGGGGTGTCGGTGAAGCGGAACGCGTGACCGGTCAAGGGGAACACGCGGCCGGTGAAGCGGAACAAATGGGGTTTCCTCGGAGTATCCCTGTGAACTCCGGGGAAACTTAAGCTCCTTGGGATTGACAGGGGCATGTCTACGCGCGTCATTCTGGACGGCATGAGAATCCCCCCACGGATTACGAAGATCGGCGCCGCGGGCGCCCTCGCATCGGCCCTGTTCCTCGGCGGCACCGCGGTCGCCGCGACGCCCGCCGTCGCCACGACCCACGCGGTCGCGGCCCACGTCAAGAGCGTCCACGCCAACGACGTCGGCAGCGTCTGCTATTCCCAGCTCCCCTCCCAGGCCCACGACACCCTCTCGCTGATCGACAAGGGCGGCCCCTTCCCGTACCCGGGGAAGGACGGGTCGGTCTTCACCAACGTCGAAGGCGTCCTGCCGTCCCAGAGCGCGGACTACTACCACGAGTACACCGTCATCACTCCGGGTGCGCCCACCCGTGGCGCCCGGCGCATCGTGACCGGCGAGCAGCAGCAGGAGGACTACTACACCGCCGACCACTACAAGACCTTCAACCTCGTCGACCGCAGCTGCTGAGAACCGGCAGCGGTAGCTGACGGACCGTCCGCCCGGCGGCCGGGGTGCCCACGCACCCCGGCCGCCGTTGTGCTCCCCCGGACACCCCGATCCCACCTGCCACTTCCCCCTCTCCTCCGCCCATTCTCGGCAGAAGGGGCGCACAGGGGCGCACCCCGAGAGAGGATTGTCAGTGGTTGCCGGTAGCGTTTCGGCAGAAACGAGGAACGGGCGGGCATCGGCGGCAAAGGGGCCATCAGCGGTCAGCCGGCGCGGCGCGCCCCGGAAAGTGCTGGGTCAGTCGTGCGCCGCATCACCGCGGCGAGGGCGTCGGAGAAGAAGGAAGGACGGCGAACTGCCGTGTATCGCTGGGAGATCACCCGGGCCGCACTGGCGCAGCGCGTTTTCGCCATCGTCCGCAGCAAGACCTACGACGAGGCGAGCGCCACCGCCGACACCCTGCTGTCGGCGGGCATCACGAGCCTGGAGATATCCCTCACCACACCCTTCGCGCTGGAGGCGGTCACCACCCTCACCCGCGAGCTGGGCGACGACGCGGTCATCGGCGCCGGCACGGTCCTTGACGCCGCGTCGGCCAGGATGGCGGTGGACGCCGGCGCCCGCTTCCTGGTCGCCCCGAGCCTGGACGCCGCAGTGATCCGCACCGGCCACCGCTACGGCGTTCCGGTCTTCGCCGGGGTCTCGACGCCCACCGAGATCGTGCGCGGCCTGGAGCTGGGCGCGGACGCCCTCAAGTTGTTCCCGGCCGCCGGCCACCACCCGTCCTGGATCAGCGACGTCCGCGCCGCCCTGCCGCAGGCGCCGTTGGTGCCGACGGGCGGGGTGACGACCGAGACCGCACCCGAGTGGATCGCCGCCGGCGCCGTCGCGGTGGGCATGGGCTCGGCCCTGTCGGAGGGGGACCGCGAGACGGTGGCCAAGCGCGCCGCGGACCTCCTGGCCCGGCTCGCCGACGCGGTGCCGCAGCAGCCGGGCGAAGCCGGGGCGACGGACCCGTACGGAGCCTGACGGGGCCGGGCGACGCCCGGGCGGCCGCGGTTCGGGGGCCGTCCCACAAGCCGGTCAGGGGGTTCACCCGGTGGCCGGGCTCTGCCACCCTGAGCGCTTCGGCCACCTAATCAGGAGTCAGCCCACGATGAAGCGCGCCGCGACCCTTCCCGCCCTCGCCTGCCTGCTCGCCGTCACCGCCGCGGCCCCGGCGGCCTCGTACGCCGTCGCCCCGGCCCCGGCCGCGGGCACCGCCACCGTCCAGCGAGACCGGCGGCCGGCCACGCTCCTGGACGAGATCCCGCGCCGCGGGGTGCTGCGGGTCTGCACCACCGGTGACTACCGCCCGTTCAGCTACCGCGATCCCGCCACCGGCAGCTACCGCGGCGTGGACATCGACATGGCCCAGGACCTCGCCAAGAGCCTGGACGCCACGCCCCGTTACGTCTCGACGACCTGGGCCGGGTTGATCGGTGACCTCACGGCCGGCCGCTGCGACATCGGCATGGGCGGCGTCTCGGTCACCCTGGCCCGCGCCCGCTCGGTCGCCTTCAGCGAGCCGACCCGCACCGACGGCAAGACCCCCATCGTCCGCTGCGCGGACCAGGACAAGTACCGGACCCTGGAGCAGATCGACCAGCCCGGCACCCGCGTCGTGGTCAACCCCGGCGGCACCAACGAGCAGTTCGCCCGCGCCCACATCAAGCGGGCCACCCTCACCGTCCACCCGGACAACACCACGATCTTCGACGAGATCGTCGCCGGCCGCGCGGACGTGATGATGACCGACGCCAGCGAGACCCGCTACCAGGCCAAGATCCACCCCGAACTGTGCGCGGTCCACCCGGACCAGCCGTTCACCTTCTCCGAGAAGGCCTACGCACTGCCCCGCGGCGACTACCAGTTCACGGCGTACGTCGACCAGTGGGTCCACCTCGCCACCCACGACGGCACGTACCGGAAGTACGAGGACGGCTGGATGAAGTAACCCGCCGGCGGCCGGGGGCAACTGCCGGACCGGGCGGCCGGGTTCAGTCGGCCGCCGGGCGCCCGTGCCCCAGGACGTTGATCACCCGTCCGTCCGGGTCCTCGGCGAAGAAGCGGCGGACGCCCCACTCCTCGTCCCGGAGCGGGTGCACGATCCGCGCGCCGGAGGCCCGGACAGCCTCGTAGGCGGCGTCCACGTCCTCGACCTCGATGCTCAGGTCCGGAGCGACCGGCGCGGTCGCGTCGTGCGTCAGGAAGGTGAGCTGCGCGGTGGGGTTGGCGGGGGAGGCCAACGTCATCACCCAGCCGTGGTTCATGACCTCCTCGAAGCCGAGCAGGCCGTAGAAGGCGCGGTGGTCGGCCAGTGCCTCCGGGGCGCCTTCCGGGGCGAGGTGGAGGTCGGGGACGACGCGGCGCACGGACACGGGGGCTCCTCGGCAAGCCGGGTACGACGGACCGGTGACCGGGCGGGCCGGGCCGGTGCACGGATGTTACGCGGCCGACCGGGACCCGCGGACCGCTTCGACGACATCGCGCAGCACCGTCCGGTGGTCGTCCGCGCGCCAGGCCAGCGCCAGTTGGCTGGGGGTCAGGCCGCTGACCGGCCGGGCCACCACACCGGGGCGCCGGTAGATCGCGGCGTTCCCGGCGGCGAGCAGTACCACGCCCAGCCCCTCCTCCACCGCCTCGAACGTCTCGTCCGCACCGGCCACCACGGCCCCGATCCGTACCGGCCGGCCGTTCCGCTCGGACACCGCGAGCCAGTGGTCGCGCAGGGCGCCCGCGCTCTCCGGGAGCGCGAGGAACGGCTCGTCCAGCAGCTCGGCGAACGGTATCTCGGTGGCGTCCGCGAGCCGGTGCCCGGCCGGCAGCGCCACCCAGCGCGGCTCGGTGGCCACCACCTCGACGGCGAACGCCTCCTGGTCCGGGAACGGCAGCCACAGCAGCGCCAGGTCGGCGGTGCCGTCCGCGAGCCCTGCGGAGCCGTCGTCCCAGGCGATCTGCCGGACCCGGATGCGCCAGTTGGGGCGGCGTTCGGCGAACCGCGCCCGGATGGCGGGGAGGAGCCCGCGGCCCACACTGGTGGAGACGCCCAGGGTCAGTTCGGCGGCCTCGGCGGCGGCCGCGTCGCTCACCGCCCGCTGGGTCTCGTCCCAGAGGCCGACGAGCTCCTGCGCCTTGGGCAGCAGCGCGGCCCCGGCCGCGGTCAGCGTCACCGTGCGCCGGTCGCGGTGGAAGAGCCGGACCCGTAGGCCCTCCTCCAGTTGGCGGATCTGCTTGCTCAGTGCCGGCTGCGAGATGAAGAGCCGCTCGGCGGCCCGGGTGAAGTGCAACTCCTCGGCCGTGGCGAGGAAGTAGCGCAGATCGCGGATGTGGGTGTCCATAACCCCTGGCTATCAGAAAAGGTCTTGGACGGGGACCGGAGCCCGGTTGCAGGATCACCCCATGGACTCCTCGCCCCCGCAGCAACTCCCCTCCTCTGACCCGTCGTTGGGGAAATCGCCGGCACCCGTGCCGCCGCCGGCGAACGCGGCGCCCGCCCGCCGCAGCCACTGGGGCCGGCTGGTCGCCACCGTCGTGGTGACCGTCGCGGCCGTCACCCCGGGGCTGATGGTGCCCGCCCTCGCGGCGCCGGTGCCGGGCGCGCCGCACCTGACCGGTACCGCCTTCGGCGCCGCCGTCACCTGCTTCTTCGCCTGCACCGCGGCGGGCGCCCCGGCGGCCCGCCGGATCGTGCCGCGGCTGCCCGTCCGGGCCGTGCTCGGCGCCGTCAGCCTGCTGACGGCCGCGGTCTTCGCCGGGCTGGCGGTGGCCGGGCAGCAGTGGCAGCTCTGCCTGCTGCTCGCCCTCGCCGGGCTCGGCAACGCCTTCACCCAGCCGGTCGCGGCCCGGGTCATCGCCGCCGACATCGCCCCCGGGCGGCACTCCTTCGCGGGCGGCCTCTTCGGCGCTTCCCTCGGCGCCGGACCGTTTCTGCCGGGCCTGCTGGTGACGCTGGTCGGCGCGCCGTACGGGTGGCGGCCCGCGCTGTGGACCGCGGCCGGACTGGCCCTGCTGACGCTGGTCGCGGCGGCGCTGGCCCGCCCGGCGGGGGCCGGCCCGGCCGTGGCGGATGCGGGGCTTCCGGGGGACGCCGCGGGGTCCCCGACGGCCGCGGCCCCCGCGCCGCGCACCGTCGGCCGGATCGTCGTCGCCTGGAGTGCCGCCGCGGCCCTGGCGACCATCGGTAACAACGTCGGCGCGGCGTACTTCATCCAGATCGGCGCCGCCTCCGGGTTCTCCGCCGCCACCGCCGGGACGCTCCAGATGCTGGCCAGCGTGCTCGGCATCGCGGTCCGCCTCGCCTCGGGCGGACTGGCGGACCGGGCGCCGCACCGGATCCCGCGGACCGTCGCCGTGATGATGCTCACCGGCGCCGTCGGCCTCGCGGTGATCGTCGTGGGCACCCCGGCGGCGTTCGTGGCCGGGGCGCTGCTCGCGGTGGCCGGTGGCTGGGGCTGGACCGGGCTGCTGCTCGCCGCCACCATGCGGCTGCTGCCCGGGGAGAGCGCCCGGGCCGGGGCGGCGATGCAGGGCGGGCTGTTCGCGGGGGCCGCCGTCGGGCCGCTGTCGTTCGGGGTGCTCTCCGGCCACCTCGGCATCCCCATGACGGTCGGGATCGCCGCGGCCGGTCCGTTGCTGGGCACGCTGCTGCTGACCGCCGGGATCCGGGCACTGGCGAAGGATCCGGCGGGCCGGGCGGCCGCGGACGCGCCGCACGCTCCGGCGGCCGTCCGGGCGGACTAGTGCCGGCGCCGGTGACCACCCGCCGGTGACCGGCCAGGTATTCCGCACCGTCACAGCCACTGCCACCGTCCACCCGCACGCCCCTCGCCCGCGCCCCCGCCCGCCGTCAGGAGCCCCCGTGCCGCCCTCAGCCGCCACCCCCACCGCGCACTCCACCCCCGTCTCCCCGGTCTCCCCCGTCTCCCTGGTCACCGGCGCCACCCGGGGCATCGGCCGTGAGGTGAGCCGCCAACTGGCCGACCGCGGCCACACCGTGCTGCTCACCGGGCGCGACCCGGACGCCGCCCGGCGGGTGGCCGAGGAGTTGCGTGCCGAGGCCGGTACCGCCGACGTCCACCCGCTCCCGCTGGACGTCACCGACGACCGCAGCGTCGCCCGCGCCGCGGCCGAGGTCACCGAGGCGTTCGGCCGGCTGGACGTCCTGATCAACAACGCGGCGATCACCTACGACACCTGGCAGCGGGCCGTCACCGCCGATCTGACGGTGGTGCGCGAGGCGGCCGAGACCAACCTGTACGGGCCGTGGCGGATGGCCATCGCCTTCGCGCCGTTGCTGCGCGCCTCGGCCCACCCACGGCTGGTCAACGTCTCCAGCGAGGCCGCGTCCCTGACGAACATGGGCGGCGGCACCCCCGCGTACTCCGCCTCCAAGACCGCGCTGAACGCGCTGACCAGGATGCTCGCGGCCGAGCTGCGCCCGGACGGGGTCCTGGTCAACGCGGTCTGTCCGGGCTGGGCGGCCACCGACATGGGCGGGCCGGGCGGCCGTCCCGTCGCGGCGGGTGCGGCGAGCGTCCTGTCCGCGGCGACGCTGCCCGACGACGGGCCCACCGGCGGGTTCTTCCGCGACGGGCGCCCGCTGCCCTGGTAGCTCGGCGCCGCTCCCCGCCGCCCCGGCCGGGGATTTCCCGCCCTTCAGGACACCCTGACCGTCCTTGTCCGGACAATGTGACCTCCGGACTTCCCGTCATCTGTGCGGGCGGATACGCTCGCGAGCGTGGGGAAACGCGATGCAGATGCCGCGGGCGCCGAGGGCCCCGTCCAGTTCAGCGTGGACCGGAACAGCCCGGTCCCGCTGTATTTCCAGCTGTCACAGCAGCTGGAGGCCGCGATCGAGAACGGTCGGCTGGCCCCCGGCAGCCTGCTCGGCAACGAGATCGAACTGGCCGGCCGGCTCGGCCTGTCCCGGCCCACGGTGCGCCAGGCCATCCAGTCGCTGGTCGACAAAGGGCTGCTGGTCCGCCGCCGCGGTATCGGCACCCAGGTCGTCCACAGCCAGGTCAAGCGCCCGCTGGAACTCAGCAGCCTCTACGACGACCTGGAGGCGGCCGGACAGAAGCCGGCCACCCGCGTCCTGCTGAACACCACCACCGAGGCGGACGCCGAGGTCGCCGCCGCACTGAGGATCGCCGAGGGAGCGGAGGTCGCCCTGGTCGAGCGGCTGCGGCTGACCCACGGCGAGCCGGTCGCCCACCTGCGCAACCACCTCCCCGCCGGGTTGCTGAAGCTGGAGACCGCCGACCTGGAGGAGACCGGCCTCTACCGACTGATGCGGGCGGCCGGGATCACCCTGCACAGCGCCCGCCAGACGGTCGGCGCCCGCGCGGCGACCGCCGAGGAGGCCGCCCGGCTCGACGAGCCCGAAGGCGCCCCGCTGCTCACGATGGAGCGCACCACCTTCGACGACACCGGCCGCGCGGTGGAGTTCGGCTCGCACGTCTACCGGGCGACCCGGTACGCCTTCGAGTTCCAACTGCTGGTCAGGCCGTGACGCACGACGCCGTACGGTGACGGCGGGCCCGGACCGCGCCACTGCCTTTCGTCAGAATGTTCTGACAAACCATTGACGCGGCTCGGCGCGCGCCGTTAGAACTCCTCCAGCCGCAATCCCGCGGCGGGGAGCGAAGGCGGCCCACCATGATCTGCGCCAGCACGGCCCGGCCCACGAAGGGCCGGCCGGGAACCCTGCGAACCCTTACCACCCGGTCCGGATCGACCGGGGCCGGGACCCCATGAAACGGTACAGAACGCCGGTAACGGATACTTGGTCGGTTGCCCGGCCCGGCCGCCGGCCGGCACCGCGGCGACAGCAGACAGAGCCGGGACAGCGACAAGAGCGGGAAGGGCAAGTCCTCGTGGCAAGGGTTCGAAGAAGAGGACGCGTCGTGGGCGCCGTGCTGGCAGCGGTACTCGGCGCCTCCCTGGCGGGGTGCAGCAGCACCGGAGGCAAGCGAGCCGAGGAGGAGCGCGCCGCGCAGACCGCCGGCGGCAAGTCCGTCGTGCACACCCCCCGGTGGACCTTCGCGATGGTCACCCACTCGGGAGACGGCGACACGTTCTGGGACATCGTGCAGAAGGGCGCCCAGCAGGCCGCCGACAAGGACAACATCAACTTCGTCTACGCGCACGACAAGGAGGCCCAGCGGCAGAGCGAGCTCGTGCAGTCCTACATCGACCAGAAGGTCGACGGGCTGATCGTCTCGCTGGCCAAGCCGGACGCCATGAAGGCCGTCGTCCTCAAGGCCGAGAAGGCCGGTATCCCGGTGATCACGGTGAACTCCGGCGCCGACGAGTCCAAGGCGTTCGGCGCGCTCACCCACATCGGCCAGGACGAGACGGTGGCCGGCGAGGCGGTCGGCGAGGAGCTGACCAAGCGCGGGGAGAAGAAGGCCCTCTGCGTCCTGCACGAGCAGGGCAACGTCGGCCACGAGCAGCGCTGCGACGGGGCCGCGAAGACGTTCAAGGGAGACCTGCAGAAGCTGTACGTGGACGGCACCAACATGCCCGACGTGCAGGCGTCCATCGAGTCCAAGCTCCAGGCCGACCCGTCCATCGACGCCGTGGTCACCCTCGGCGCGCCGTTCGCCGCCACCGCCGTCAAGGCCAAGGAGCAGGCCGGCAGCAAGGCCGAGATCGACACCTTCGACCTCAACGCCCAGGTCGCGAGCGGTCTGAAGGACGGCTCGCTGGGCTTCGCGGTCGACCAGCAGCCCTACCTCCAGGGCTACCAGGCGGTCGACCTGCTGTGGCTGTACAAGTACAACGCCGATGTCCTCGGCGGCGGCAAGCCGGTGCTCACCGGACCCCAGGTGATCACCAAGCAGGATGCCGCCGCGCTCCAGCAGTACACGCAGCGGGGGACCCGATGAGCACCGCCGACGCACCGACCCGGCAGCCCGCGCGGTCCGAGGGCGCGGGCGACGAGCGGCTGCTGCACCGTTCCCTGACCCGCCGGCTGATGAGCCGCCCCGAGCTGGGCTCGGTGGTCGGCGCCATCGCGGTCTTCGTCTTCTTCTCGCTGATTGCCGAACCGTTCCTGCGGCCCGCCAGTCTCTCCACGATCCTGTACGCGTCCTCGACGATCGGCATCATGGCCGTACCGGTGGCGCTGCTGATGATCGGCGGTGAGTTCGACCTGTCGGCCGGCGTCATGGTGGTCAGCTCGGCGTTGATCTCGTCGATGTTCAGCTACCAGATGACCGCCAACACCTGGGTCGGTGTCGGGGTGTCGCTGCTGGTCACGCTGGGCATCGGCGTCCTCAACGGGGTGCTGCTGACCCGGACGAAGCTGCCCAGTTTCGTCATCACCCTGGGCACCTTCTTCATGCTGACCGGCCTCAACCTGGGCTTCACCAAGCTGATCAGCGGCACCGTCTCGACCAAGTCCATCGCCGATATGGAGGGCTTCGACTCCGCCCGTGCGGTCTTCGCCTCGCACCTGACCATCGGGGGCGTCGACATCCAGATCACCATCGTGTGGTGGCTGGTGCTGGTCGCGCTCGCCACCTGGGTCCTGCTGCGGACCCGGGCCGGCAACTGGATCTTCGCGGTGGGCGGTAACGCGGACGCCGCCCGGGCGGTCGGCGTCCCGGTCACCCGCACCAAGATCGGCCTCTACATGGGCGTCGCGTTCGCCGCCTGGATCTCGGGCCAGCACCTGCTGTTCTCGTTCGACGCGATCCAGTCCGGCGACGGCGTCGGCAACGAGTTCCTTTACATCATCGCGGCGGCGGTTGGCGGCTGCCTGATGACCGGCGGCTTCGGCTCGGCGATCGGCGCCGCGGTCGGCGCGTTCATCTTCGGCATGGCCAGCAAGGGCATTGTCTACGCGCAGTGGAACCCGGACTGGTACAAGTTCTTCCTCGGCGCGATGCTGCTGCTCGCCACACTCCTGAACGCCTGGGTCCGCAAGCGGGCGGAGGCCACCTCATGACGGCGCTGATCGAACTCCATGACGTCAGCAAGTTCTACGGCAGCGTCAAAGCGCTGACGGGCGTGACGTTGGAGGTGCACGCGGGCGAGATCACGTGCGTCCTCGGCGACAACGGCGCCGGCAAGTCCACCCTCATCAAGATCATCGCGGGGCTGCACCAGCACGACGCCGGCACCTTCGGCATCGAGGGCGAGGAGACCCGGCTCGGCTCCCCGCGCGAGGCCCTGGACCGCGGTATCGCCACCGTCTACCAGGACCTGGCCGTGGTGCCCCTGATGCCGGTGTGGCGGAACTTCTTCCTCGGCTCGGAGCCGACCACCGGCGTCGGCCCGTTCCGACGGCTCGACGTGCGCACCATGCGCGAGACCACCCGCGCCGAGCTGCTGCGGATGGGCATCGACCTGCGCGACGTCGACCAGCCCATCGGCACCCTCTCCGGCGGCGAACGACAGTGCGTCGCCATCGCCCGCGCCGTCTACTTCGGCGCCAAGGTCCTCGTCCTGGACGAGCCGACCGCGGCGCTCGGCGTCAAGCAGTCCGGCGTGGTGCTCAAGTACGTCGCGGCCGCCCGGGACGCCGGACTCGGCGTGGTGTTGATCACCCACAACCCGCACCACGCCTACCTCGTCGGCGACCGCTTCGTCCTGCTCAAGCGAGGCACGATGGCCGGCAGCCACCTCAAGTCGGAGATTGCCCTGGAGGAGCTGACCCGCCAGATGGCGGGCGGCAGCGAGCTGGAACAACTCAGCCACGAACTGGCCCGCACCGGCCCGACGGAGTTCCCCGGCGGTCACCGGCCCGAGTGAACCCGCGCCGCGCCCCGCACCGGCTCCCGGCCACCGCGGGGTGCGGCGCCCCGCATCGCGGTGCGCCGGACGGCGCGGGTGATGCACAATCGCACCGGACCATCCACCGAGGCCCCGGCCTCCCCGATACCCGCAGGGACGAGACGACTCTTGCGCGCACGTAGCCGCCGAGACCGTAGCGGCAGCCGCTCCGGCTGTCCCGGCCGCCGCCCCGGCAGCCCTACCGGCGACCAGGTCCGAGGGGTGATCCGATGAGCATGTACCGGGACCGGGCACACCGCGCCACCGTCCTCCGCACCGTCGGCGCCAGAGAGCGCCGCTCCCACCTGACCGCCCCCCGGGTGCCCACCGTCGGCATCGACATCGGCGGCACCAAGGTGATGGCCGGCGTGGTCGACGCCGACGGCACCATCCTGGAGAAGGTCCGCACCGAGACGCCGGACAAGTCCAAGAGCCCCAAGGTCGTCGAGGACACCATCACCGAGCTGGTGCTGGACCTCTCCGACCGGCACGACGTGCACGCGGTCGGTATCGGCGCGGCCGGCTGGGTGGACGCCGACCGCTCCCGGGTGCTCTTCGCCCCGCACCTGAACTGGCGCAACGAGCCGCTTCGGGACCGCCTCGCCGACCGGCTGGCGGTCCCGGTCATGGTCGACAACGACGCCAACACCGCTGCCTGGGCGGAGTGGCGCTTCGGCGCCGGCCGCGGCGAGGACCACCTCGTCATGATCACGCTCGGCACCGGCATCGGCGGCGCCATCCTGGAGGACGGCGCCGTCAAGCGCGGCAAGTACGGGGTGGCCGGCGAATTCGGCCACATGCAGGTGGTTCCCGGAGGCCACCGCTGCCCGTGCGGCAACCGCGGCTGCTGGGAGCAGTACAGCTCCGGCAACGCCCTGGTCCGCGAGGCCCGGGAGCTGGCGGCCGCCGACTCCCCGGTCGCGTACAACATCATCGAGCGGGTCGGCGGGCGGGTCGGCGACATCACCGGCCCGCTGATCACCGAGCTGGCCCGGGAGGGCGACGCGATGTGCGTCGAACTCCTCCAGGACATCGGCCAGTGGCTCGGCGTCGGCATCGCCAACCTCGCCGCCGCCCTCGACCCGTCCTGCTTCGTCATCGGTGGCGGCGTCAGCGCCGCCGACGACCTGCTGATCGGCCCGGCCCGGGACGCCTTCCGGCGCCACCTCACCGGCCGCGGCTACCGCCCCGAGGCCACCATCGCCAAGGCCCAGCTGGGCCCCGAGGCCGGGATGGTCGGCGCCGCCGACCTCGCCCGGCTGGTGGCCCGCCGCTTCCGGCGCGCCAACCGCCGCCGTGCGGAGCGCTACGAGCGCTACGAACGGTCGGGCCGCCGATGACCGAACCGGATCCCCCAGCCATGCACGACGACCACCACCCGGGCGCCCAGACCCGCCCCCGGACCCGCCGGCCCTTCCTGATGGCGCTGGTCATCTTCCTGCTGATCACGATCCCGGCCGGCTACTTCGTCATCTCCGCCGAGCAGAGCCGGGACAGCGGCTCGGACAAGGAGTCCGAGGCCGCCGCCACCGGCCTGACCAACGCCTTCCCCACCAAGCTCCAGCAGCGGATCTACGACGTCCCGGTACCGATCGGCTCCACCCCGGTCTACTACTACGAGACCAACTCCTGGCAGACCAGTTCGCTGTTCGTGCAGTTCCGGACCAATGACTGGGGCCTGACGCAGTACCTCGCGGCCGTCGGCACCAGCACCGCCGCCCTCAAGAAGGGCGCGATCACCATCCCGCCGGACCAGGCCGCCAAGGTCGGCTGGGACTTCCAAGCCGACTGGCCCTGGCAGGGCGTCGCGGTCAACCGGCCGGCGCCGCAGCCCTCCCAGCGGATCGTGGTCAGCGAGGACGAACCCGGGCACCCGGTCGTCTACACCGTTTCGACCGTGCAGTTCTGACTGTGACCACCGCTTCCTGGCCCGGGTGTCAGGACAGAGCGCCGTGTCCGGGGGAGTCCGCCCAGTCGGTGAGATCGGCGTGAGAGCGCGCGAGACAACGAAGCCCCGCCGGCGGGGCTTCTGTCCGTGCGGGCTACGGCGGCGCGCAGCGTCCGGCCTGGGTACCGCCTCTGTCGGCTTGTTGCTTGTCGGAGTCGATGAGGTGGTGGGAGCGGGTGCCGAACCGGGATCGGGCCGGTTTTCCGTCGGGTCGTCCTGGGTGCGTCTTCGAACGGATTCCGCGCGTCGTCGGTGAGGTCCAATTGCTGACGCTCCGTCAATACTGGCGGACCTCGGCGGTAGTTGGGACGGTTTCGCGCGACCGGACGCCTGAACGGCCTCGGGGTTCATGACGCTGGTTCCACGCGGGTGAAGTGGAGACCGATGCCGTAACCCGTGATGGCCGTCAGGGCGTAGGCGTCGACGGGGACGTGGTCCGCGTCGTAGGCGATGCCGGTGATGGCCGGCGCGGGGTCGCCGGGGGACGCCCCGCAGCGTTCGGTGTCCTCGGCGTCCAACAGGGTGGGTTCGACGCGTTGCAGGCTTTCGGCGACCGGCCTTCGAGCCGGCGTCGGCGCGTCGACGATGGTGGGGCTTGCCGCGAGTGCATCGGCGGTGATGTGGTCGGCCACGGCTTCGCGCCCCTGTCCGGCGATCCCGCCGCGGCTCGGCGGCCGCAAGTGGGATGCCGGGACCCTCCGCCTCCATTGCGCCGTCCCGCGCTGTCCGATCGGGAATTGCGGCGCGTGCTCTCGCGCCGCCGCGTCGCCTGCCGCACAATCGCGACGTGCGCACGGTTGATCACTGACCGTGCGCATCCTTGAGCCTTGGGCCGGTCCTGAGCCCTGGGCGCTGGGACGCGCCCGTGACTCCGCCACGGGTTGCCGTCGCCCTCTCCCGCGCCCAGGCTGGCGCGGGACCGAACGGAGGACTCACTCATGGCAAAGACCGCCGAGATCCACGTCAGCTTCAGCCTCCTGGACGGACTCCAGGAGGCGTCACCGGAACAGCTCACCGCACTGGCGGCGGAGCTGCCCCGTGACATCTGGTTCGCCACCCCGCTCACCGGCCCCGGCGAAGCACCGCGACCGGACTTCACGTGGACGCTGCGCGGCTCGTACCCCTACGAGGACACCACCGCGACCGGCACCGCCCACGTCTACCTCGCCACCGACGGCCGCCGCCGCATCCAGCGACCGCTGATCTTCGCGGACGGATTCAACTACGGGCCCAGCGACCTCGACGGGCTGTGGACGTTCTTCGACAAGCAGGAGGGGGGCCGGTTCCTCACCTCACTCCGCGAGGCCGGCCACGACGTGATCCTGCTGGGCTTCGACGAGCGCCACACCTACATCCAGGCCAACGCCGGCGTCGCCACCGCATGCATCGAGCGGGCGATCGCCGAGCGCGAGGGCGACCACAAGCTGGTCGTCGGCGGGGTGAGCATGGGCGGAATGATCACCCGCTACGCGCTCGCACGTATGCAGCACAACGGCGACGACCCCGAGACCCGCACCTACTTCTCCTGGGACACCCCCCACCTCGGTGCCTGGATTCCCCTGATCCTCCAGCAGATGGCCCACTTCTTCGAGGACTACACCGAGGTGGAGCCCGGCGAACCCAAGCAGGCCGAACTCCTGCGCAGCCCCGCCGCCCAGCAGCTCCTGTGGGCATGGGTGGAGAACTCCAAGTACAAGGGCCCCGTGGCCACCGCCAGCCCGCTGCGCACCCAGTTCCTCAAGGACCTGGCCGCCGTCGGCAACTTCCCCACGGACATGACCAGGATCGGTGTCGCCAACGGCCACGGGGCCGGCACGGGACTGAAACTGACGCCTGGTGAGATCGCCTTCGAGTACAAGAAGGAGCTCAACGTCGCGAGCGCCACGGCCCGCATCCAACCCGACCGGGGCGACAAGCAGCGCATCGGCGGAATGCACATCGCCCTGGCGGTCCGGCGCAGCTCGACCACGAACGTCCCGGCGCTGGACGGCGCCCCGGGCGGCACCCTCGCCTCCTTCGGCCTGGTCGCCGAGAAACTGGACATCGAGATCGACCCGCGCTTCGACTACACCTGCTTCGTCCCGTCCGTCAGCGCGACCGCACTCCACCACGACCCACTCCACTGGGAGGACGTGGACTTCTTCACCGACCTGTCCGACCCCGACGCGGGCCCCTTCGGCCTGGACGCCTTCCGCTGCGCCGACGACAACTCGCCCCACAGCGAACCGCGCCCCGAACTGACTGCGTGGCTGATCAACCACGTCTGAGCCCGCAACACCCGGCCGCGCCGCACAACGACATCCCGGTAGCCGTCGGCGTCTTGGCCATCGACGGGCACCGGACTCGGGCAGTGCGCGTCGTGCTCAAGGTCGCGGTGCCCAGCGGCGGGTAAGCCGCTGGGCACCGAACGCTGCCCTCGACCAGTGTGTGACCTGGGACGTCGCAGCGGTGTGCGCCGACGTTGCGCAGGCAGACGCGCCACCTCGGCAGTGCCCCGCACACCACCAGCTCGCCCCGAGTGAACGCCGACGACGCACCCGGGGGCCGTCGCCCCTAGTCGTCCCTAGGGGAGGGCGGAAGCCGACTGAAGGGTGCGCCGTTTGACGGCCTGGTAGCCGATCGTGAGTGCGGTGAACCACACGGCCCATACGTACAGACCGAGCCGGGTGTCGCTGGAGGTGGCCATCAGTACGACGACGAAGGCGAGCGAGGCGAGGGCGATCCAGTTGGTGACCGGGGCGCCGGGCAGACGGAAGTCGACGGTGGGCAGGAGTCCGGCGCGTGCCTTGGACCGGTAGCGCAGGTGCGCGGCGAGGATCACGGACCATGTCCACAGTCCGGCGCACGCGCTGACCGAGGTGATGTAGACGAACGCCTTGTCGGGGGAGACGACGTTGATGACGACGCCGACGGCCATGACCAGGATGGACAGCATCACTGCGGGTACGGGAAGTTGGCGGTCGCTGAGTTTCGTCAGGGCTTGTGGGGCCTCGCCGTTGACGGCCAGACCGCGGAGCATCCGGCCGGCGGAATAGATTCCGGAATTGCAGGCGGACAGGGCGGCGGTGAGGACGACGAAGTTCATGATGCCGGCGGCTCCGGGGATGCCTACGTTGGCGAAGACCTGGACGAAGGGGCTGACGCCGGGGGTGTACTCGGTCCAGCTGAGGACGGACAGCAGGACGATCAGCGCGCCGACGTAGAAGACGGCGATACGGATCGGGAGCGTGTTGATCGCCTTGCGGAGGGTCTGCTTGGGGTTCTCGGCCTCGCCGGCGGTGAGGCCGACGAGTTCGACGCCCAGATAGGCGAAGACGACGCCCTGCATGGCGAGCATGGACTGCCAGGCGCCGTGCGGTGCGAATCCCCCGTCGGCCCACAGGTGCCGGACGGAGGCGGTGTGCCCGAGGGAGGAGAAACCGAAGGTCAGTACGCCGATGCCGATGACGATCAGCGCGGTGATCGCGACGACTTTGACGGTGGAGAACCAGAACTCCAGCTCGCCGAAGACCTCGACGGACACCAGGTTCGCGATGAGCAGCACGCCCATGGCCACCGCGGCCGTGGCCCAGACCGGGACGGCGGGCCACCAGAAAGCGATGTAGTGGCCGGCGGCGGTCACCTCGGCCATGCAGGAGGCGACCCAGGAGGCCCAGTACGACCAGCCGGTGACGAAGCCTGCGAACGGGCCGCAGAACTCGCGTGCGTAGTCGGCGAAACTGCCTGAGGTGGGGCGATAGGTGAGGAGCTCACCCAACGCCCGCATGATGAGGAAGATGACGATGCCTGCGGCGGCGTAACACGCCACGAGGCTCGGCCCGACCATGGCGATGCCTGTGCCGGAGCCGTAGAAGAGCCCGGTGCCGATCGCGCCTCCGATGGCCATCATCTGAATCTGGCGAGCACTGAGCCCGCGCCGATAGCCCTCTTCCGGCACGGTTTCGGCGGCCTCGTCACTGAATTGGCCTTGCTCAACCTCCGCTGAGGTCATGGCGGTGTCCCTTTCGCTGCGCGTCCGTCCGGGCTTTGGGCGCGGATCGGGCGTCTGGTCTCCTGTGGGCGGGGCATCGGGCACTGGTTCTGCTCGGCGTGGATGACCCGTTCGCCCGGCCAAGTGGCCGCGTTCTGCCCGGAGTTGATGGCCGTTCCCATGTGCTGGCTGCTGTCGTGTGTTCGCTATGTGGTGCCGACGGTGCGCAGCACCGCGAGTGCGAGGGTGCGGGCCACCGCGGCGATCTCGGGGACGCGGACCTGCTCCCGGGTGCTGTGGGCCAGTCGCACGTCGCCGGGCCCGAACTGGAGGGTCGGTATGTCGGCCGCGGCGTAAAGCCTCAGGTCGCTTCCGTACGGCGCGCCGCGTTCGCGCACCCGCGGCCCGCCGACCGCGTCAGCGTGCGCGTCCCGGACCAGAGCCCCGAGCGGATGGCCCGCGGGCAGTCGGCCGCTCGTGAACCGGCCGCCGGGCCAGGTCACGATCGCCGGGTGATCGCGCAGCCAGGGATCCTGTGCGCATGCCCGGGCCACGCAGGTCTCGAATTGGGCGACCGCCGCGGCCGGGTCCTCGCCGAGGGCAACGCCCAGCCTGCCCTCGGCGAAGAGCCGGTCCGGCACGCTGCTTGCCCAGTCACCCGCGCGGAGCGTGCCGACGGAGAGTGCGTACGGGGTGGGGTACTCCGCCATCAGCGGGTCGGCCGCCGTGTTGCGCCGGGCTTCCAGGCGGGCGAGCGCCTGGTGGAGGGGCACGTACGCGTCGATGGCGCTGACTCCCGCGTCGCGCGTGCTCGCGTGTGTGGCCTGGCCGGGGACCTCGATGCGGAAGGTCAGCGCGCCGGCGTTCGCGGTCACCAGCGTGCCGCTGGTCGGCTCGGTGATGATGCACGCATCGCCGGAGTGTCCGCGCTGGAGGGTGGCGAAGGCTCCGAGCCCGCCGTCCTCCTCGCCGACGACGAAGTGGACCGCCACCCGGCCGCGCAGCCTGGCTCCGCTGGTGCGGATCGCCGCCAGGGCGGCGAGGTTGGCGACCAGCCCGGCTTTCATGTCGCAGGCGCCGCGGCCATGGACGACGTTCCCGGACACTCGCGGGACGAAGGGGTCGCCGTCCCATTGCCGGAGGTCGCCGGGCGGGACGACATCGACGTGCCCCTGAAGGATCACGGTCGGCCCGTCACCGCCGCCCGAGGTGGTCGCCACGAGCCCCCAAGCCTCGTCGCGCGGTGCCTCGGTCCCGGGGAAGTCGGGGTGCGCGCGCACGGCGGGCAGGTCCACGGGCCACAGGTCGACGTCGAGGCCGAGCCGGTCCAGTTGTCCGGCCAGCCGGTGCTGCATCTCGCTCTCGGCGGCACTCCCGGTCACGCTCGGAATCGCGAGAAGCTCCAGCAGCATCCGGGCGATGGCAGCCTCGTCGATCTCGTCCAGGGCAGCGCGCTCCTCGGCACTGAGCACTGCTGTCATGTGGTCACTCCCGTCATTGCGGCTCAGCGAATGACCACGGATGCTATGTTCGCGCCTGGGCGCAAACAATCACCATTTCTTTCCTTGTGGCATCGATTTCTTGCTTATTTCAGGCTGCTGTGGAGATTTCTTCCGCTCCGTAGAGGTCTTCTCTCCCCGGGAGGTGGCGGCGTGGACGCTGTCGACGAAGAGATCATCCGTTGCGTTCTGCGGAACGCCCGCAGTACCTACGCCGAGATCGGTGAAGCGGCCGGGCTCTCCGCGCCCGCTGCCAAGCGCCGACTCGACCGGCTCGTTGCCACGGGCGCAATTCGCGGGTTCACCGCGCTCATCGACCCCCAGACACTGGGGTGGCGGACCGAGGCGTTCGTCGAGGTGTACTGCAAGGGGAATCCTTCGCCCGCCGAACTGCGACGGAATCTGGACGAGATCCCGGAAGTCGTCGAGGCGTGCACCGTCTCCGGCGCGGCGGATGCGATGCTGCACATGCTCGCGGCCGACATCGCGCACCTGGAGCAGGCCATTCAGCGGGTCCGTGCGGCCCCTGTCATCGACCGCACCGAGAGCGTGATCGTGCTCTCCCGCCTGATCAACCGGCCGCGGCTGTAGGCGACTTGCTCCTGCCGGAGGCTACTTGCTCTTGCCGGACGATCCCGCCGGCACGGTTCTTCGGCTGCTGGACGGCGCTCCCGACGGTTCGTGACCCGCGATGCGCTGCCCGGCGGGGTCGCCGGCCGAGGCGATCGCCGGGAAGGGGTCCGCGCCACGGTGCCCGGCGTGGATCGGCGCGGCCTGGATCCTGCTTCTCCGGGCCGAGCACCCGCCGTGCCGTCACCGCGTACTGGAGTTGCCAACTCCAGATAGTGCTACTGTGCGCTCATGGACGGAACGGATTCCCCCGCGTCCCGTGGCGCACGGCGCCTGAGACGCGATGCCGAGGCCAACCGGCAACGCACGCTCCAGGCCGCTCGGGAGGTCTTCGCCGACCGGGGGTTGGGAGTGAACCTCGACGACATCGCCCGCCATGCCGGCGTCGGAGTGGCGACTTCCTACCGGCTTTTCGGCAACAAACAAGCGCTGATCAACGAGCTGTTCGAAGAGCGCGTCGACGCCTTGGCGGCGGCCGCCGAGCAGGCTCTGACCAATGACGACCCGTGGGCGGGGTTCGTCGACCTACTGACCATGATCTTGGAACTGATGGCGGCCGATCGCGGACTGCGAGAAGTGGTGTTCTCCGAGGTCGGCGGCCGTCCCCTGGTAGCGCGGGCGCGCCGCAGGTTCCTGCCCGCAGCCGACGCGGTCATGCGTCGTGCCCAGGACGCCGGCCTGCTGCGCCCGGACTTGGCGACGACCGATCTGCCCCTGATCTTCTACATGGTGAGCTGCGCGATCCAGCACACCCAGCCGGTCTCAGGCGCGGTGTGGAGGCGCTGCCTGACGATCGTCCTGGACGGTCTGCGCGTCCGCCCCGGACTGACGGACATGCCGGTGGTCGCCCTCACGACCGCCGAGGAAGAGCATGTTGCCGGCTTCAACCCCTCCGGTTCCTGAGCGCTTTCGTACCTCCCGAGGCGCTCCTCGCCGGGCCCGATGCCTCGCTCCTCGCAGGGCCCGGATCTGCGTGCGGCCGTGATCGCACCGGTGTGAGCCACCGCGTGTGGTCAACGGCCCCGGCAGCCATGCCGTCCCGCTGCGGACTTGTGCGCTGAGCCTGGCGGCTGGACATCGCGCGAACGAGACGCCCCCCCGCACTCCGTGGCTCTGCTGCGGTGTGTCACCAGTAACCACCGGCCGCGCTGAGTACGGCCGGCTCCCCACCTTCGAAAAGCAACCACGGAAGGACGGCATGCGGTGAAACCGACAGTTTTCGAGGTCGACTACCTGATCGTCGGGGCCGGAGCCATGGGCATGGCCTTCGCCGACACCCTCCTCGCCGAAACCGACGCGACGGTGGCCATCGTCGACCGCTATGACCAGCCCGGTGGTCACTGGACGGTCGCCTACCCCTTCGTGCGCCTGCACCAGCCGTCGGCCTTCTACGGCGTCAACTCCCGCGAGCTGGGCAGCGGCACGGTGGACCGGGACGGCTGGAACGCCGGAATGCACGAGCTGGCCTCCGCCGGCGAGATCCTGGCCTACTTCGACCAGGTGATGCACAAGACACTCCTGCCGACCGGCCGGGTCTCCTACTTCCCCAAGTCGAGCTACGACGGCCCGGATCCACAGCGGCCGGACGTCCAGCGCTTCCACTCCATCGTCAGCGGGGCCGGCTTCGAGGTGACCGTCAAACGGCGCACTGTGGACGCCACTTACATGAACGTCACGGTGCCGGCCATGGCCCCGCCCAAGTACGAGGTCGCTTCCGGCGTCCGCCTGATCACCCCCAACCAGCTGCCCGCCTTGCAGGACCAGGCGTCCCACTACACCGTCGTCGGGGCGGGAAAGACGGGCATCGACGCCTGCCTGTGGCTGCTCAGCCGCGGCACCGATCCCTCCGACATCACCTGGATCATGCCCCGCGACTCCTGGCTGATCGACCGCGCCCACACCCAGCCCGGGAACTCCTCCGTCCTCGAAACGGAAGCGGCCCGCCGCGAGGCCGTGGCCGGCGCCCACACGGTCCAAGAGCTGTTCGCACGGCTGGAGGACAGCGGCCTGCTGCTGCGACTGTCGCCCGACATCGAGCCGACCGCCTACCGCTGCGCGACGGTCGCCCGCGCCGAACTGGAGCAACTACGCCGCATCGGCGACATCGTCCGCCACGGCAGGGTCAAGCGCATCGACGAGAACGCGATCGAACTCGACCAGGCCACCCTTCCCGCGCAGGCCGGAGCCCTCTACATCGACTGCACCGCCGACGGCCTGGAGCGACGGCCGACGGTGCCGGTGTTCGACCGAGCAAGCATCACGTTGCAGGCGGTGGTTCCCTGCCAGCAGGTGTTCAGCGCCGCACTCACCGCTCACGTCGAGGCCGGTTACGCCGACGACGACACCAAGAACGCACTGTGCGCACCCTCGCGGCACCCGGACTCCGCCCTGGACTGGATACAGTTCTTCGGCGACATCCAGGAGCGGATCGTGCGATGGACCGCCGACCCCGCGCTCGTCGAATGGCTCAGCACTTGCAGGCTCTTGGGTCGGCGGCTCCCTGAGCTCTCCCCTGAGCAGCGGACCGCGCTCCTCCCCATGTTCCAAGCCCAGAAACTGAAGCTGGAGCAGCTTCTCCACCAAGCGAACGCAGTCGCGGCGGTGAACTGACCGGCAACTACCGGTAGTTCGTCAGAGGTCGTTTTCTCCCGGCGTTTCTCCCGGTGTTTCACCCTGTGGATCGCGTTTGATCCTGCGGTGTCGGATCGCGCCGGGAGAGCCGCGTAGTCGCGCGTGAGGCGGCGGGGCCGTGGCTGCGGCCGGACGCGGCTACCTGCCCGGACCGCTCAAAGGACGACCCGGAGATCCTCATCGTCCTCGACGCCGGATACGACGCTCCCCGTATCGCCCACCTGCCGGCACAGCTGCCGGGGCATGCAAACGTGCGAAATGCCAAGAAGTGGTACGTCAAGCCGGACGTGGAGGATCTTCGCGAAGCCGCCACAACCTGGGATGACTTGCATGGGGATCAGACCCAAGCGCGTGAGAAATTGTGAGATGTGAGAGCGTGCAGGGCGTGAGTGAGACACCGATGCGCACCCTGCAATACCGCTCTGACGGGCCAGAAGACGCCCCAGTGCTGATTTTGGGCGCCGCACTAGGTACAACATGGCATATGTGGGATCGGCAGATCCCCGAGCTGACCCGCCAGTGGCGCGTCATCCGGTTCGACCTGCCCGGCCACGGTGGATCGCCCGCCCACGCAGCGAGCTCCATCGCCGAACTCGCCGACCGGCTCGTCACCACCCTCGACGCCCTGGGCGTGGAGCGGTTCGGCTACGCGGGCTGTGACATCGGCAGCGCCGTCGGCACCCAGCTGGCCCTCACCCGCCCGCACCGCGTCACCTCCCTCGCGCTGGTCTCCTCCTCGCCGCGCTACGGCACCGCGGACGCCTGGCGTCAGCGCGGGGTGGTGATCCGCACCAACGGTCTCGACCCGATCGCCCGGACCGCGCCCGAGCACTGGTTCACCCCGGGCTTCGCCACCGCCCAGACGGCCATCGTCGAATGGGCCGTCCAGATGGTGCGCACCACCGACCCCGGTTGCTACATCGCGGCCTGCGAGGCACTGGCCGCCTACGACGTGCGGTCCTCCCTGGGCCGGGTGGGCGTGCCCACCCTGGTCGTCGTCGGCGCCGAGGACCAGGTCACGCCCACCACCGATGCCCGCACCCTGGTCGCCGGCATACCGGACGCGAGCCTGGCGCTGATCCCGGGCACCTCGCACCTGGCCCCCGTCGAGCAGCCCGCGGCCGTCTCCGAACTGCTCATCCGCCACTTCAGCACCGCCTGGCACGACAAGCCCGGCCCGGCCGCCATCAGCGCGGCCGCCCCCAAGCCGCAGATCGCACCGCCGATGCCGACCCACGCCCCGGCCGCCATCGAGTCCGGCCTGTCACAGCCCGCCCAGGTCCGCGGCGGCACGTACGAGCAGGGCATCAAGGTCCGCCGCGAGGTGCTCGGCGACGCGCACGTGGACCGGGTGGAGGCCGCCACCGACGACTTCAACGCCGACTTCCACGACTTCATCACCCGCTACGCCTGGGGCGAGACCTGGACCCGGCCCGGTCTGGACCGCCGTACCCGCAGCATCATCACCCTCACCGCGCTGGTCGCCCGCGGCCACCACGAGGAACTCGTCCTGCACACCCGCGCCGCCCTCCGCAACGGCCTCACGCCAGCGGAGATCAAGGAGATCCTGCTCCACACCGCGGTCTACTGCGGCGTCCCGGCCGCCAACTCCGCCTTCGCGGTGGCCCAGAAGGTCATACAGGAGGAGACGACCCCGGAGGCGTGAGGGCGGGGGCGGGGTCCGCACGGCTCCCCGGCGGTTGTCCACAGCTCGCCCGGGCGGCCGTCCCGGCGCGGCAAGATGACCCCATGGAACTCACCAAGAAGACCCACGCCTGCGTCCGGATCGAGAAGGACGGGCGGACGCTGGTCATCGACCCCGGGGTGTTCAGCGAGGAGGACGCGGCCGTCGGCGCGGACGCGATCCTGGTGACGCACGAGCACCCGGACCACTTCCACGAGGACCACCTGCGCCGGGCCATGGAGGCCGACCCGGCCGCCGAGATCTGGACCCTGGCCAGCGTCGCCGACCAGATCTCGGCGGCCTTCCCGGGCCGGGTGCACACCGTCGGCGAGGGGGACGCCTTCACCGCCGCCGGCTTCGACGTCGAGGTGCACGGACAGCTGCACGCGGTGATCCACCCGGACATCCCGCGCATCACCAACGTCGGCTTCCTCCTGGACGGCACCGTCTTCCACCCCGGCGACGCGCTGACCGTCCCCGAGGGCCGCACCGTCGACACCCTGCTACTGCCGGTCCACGCGCCGTGGAACAAGGTCGCCGAGATCATCGACTACGTCCGCGCGGTCGCCCCGCGCCGGGCCATCGACATCCACGACAGCCTGCTGGCGGACCACGCCCGCCCGGTCTACGACGGCTTGATCGACAAGCTGGGCGGGACCGACCACGGCCGCCTCACCCCGGGCGCCCACTCCGAGGTGGGCTGACTGTCAGTGCCGCGCGGTAGGTTTACAGACATGCGCATCGCGACCTGGAACGTCAATTCGATCACCGCTCGCCTCCCCAGGCTGCTGGCCTGGCTGGAGCAGTCCGGCACGGATGTGCTGTGCGTCCAGGAGACCAAGTGCTCCGACGAGCAGTTCCCCTACGACCAGCTCCGCGAGCTGGGCTACGAAGCCGCGGTCAACGCCACCGGTCGGTGGAACGGCGTCGCCCTGCTCTCCAAGGTCGGCCTGACGGACGTGGTCAAGGGACTGCCCGGCGGCCCGGAGTACGAGGGCGTCCAGGAGCCCCGCGCCGTCTCGGCGACCTGCGGCCCGGCCCGCGTCTGGTCGGTCTACGTTCCCAACGGCCGCGAGGTCGACCATGCGCACTACGCCTACAAGCTCGGCTGGTTCGAGGCCCTGAAGGCCGCGGTCGCCGAGGACGCGGCGGGCAGCCGCCCGTTCGCGGTCCTCGGCGACTTCAACGTCGCGCCGACCGACGAGGACGTCTGGGACCCGGCCGTCTTCGAGGGCCTCACCCATGTCACGCCCGCCGAGCGCGCCGCCCTGGGCGCCCTGCGCGAGGCCGGCCTCGCGGACGTGATGCCCCGCCCGCTGAAGTACGACCGGCCGTACACGTACTGGGACTACCGCCAGCTCGCCTTCCCCAAGAACCGCGGAATGCGCATCGACCTCGTCTACGGCAACGCGCCGTTCGGCAAGGCCGTCTCGGACGCCTACGTCGACCGCGAGGAGCGCAAGGGCAAGGGCGCCTCGGACCACGCGCCCGTGGTGGTCGACCTGGACGTGTGAGCCGGTCGTGCGCCGGCTGACTCCCCGGTGCGCCGGGGAGGCGCGTGGGGGCACCGAGGAGGCCCCGGCGATGTGCCGCGCGCCTGTGGCCGCGGCACGGGGGCGGGTGGGACCCTCGCACCATGAACCTGTCTTTCCTGGACAAGTGGCGTAGGCGCACGGACGTGGCCGGGTCGGTGCCGCTCGCCGAGTCGGTGCGCGCGGATCCCGAAAGCGTCGTCGAGCTGCTCTCCGAATGCGAGCTGCTGCGCGACCAGGCGGCCACCGCCGGGGTCGAACTCGACGACTCCGTACGGTCGTTGGAGGAACTCGACCAGCTCCAGCCGGTGTGGCGCGACGACCCGGAGGTGCTGCCCTGGCTCGGCAACGACGCCGGGCTCTACCTCGGCACCGTCGTGGTGCGCACGGTCCGCGACGCGGTCTGGTACGTCTGGCCGGACGGGCAGCCGGTGGTGCGGCTGGCATCCGGCCGGGAGGTCGACGTGGTGGCCGCCGGGCATGCCTGGGCCGACGACGGCGCCCCCGAGCTCTCCCAGGTCTACGCCGAGATCGCCGAGGGCTGACGCGCCGGGCCGATCGGTCCGCCCCCGCGCGTGTCACCGGCGAAGTGCCCCATTCGTACGGGTAGGTTGCGGTCTCTCCGCTGTACGGATGAGAGGGGCGGGTGCGTCCATGGCCGATGACGCGCTGATCGAGCTGCGCGGGGTCAACAAGCACTACGGGCCGTTGCACGTCCTCCAGGACATCGACCTCACCGTCGGCCGTGGCGAGGTCGTGGTGATCATCGGCCCCTCCGGATCCGGCAAGTCGACCCTGTGCCGGACCATCAACCGCCTGGAGCCCATCGAATCGGGCACCATCCTGCTCGACGGCGTACCGCTGCCCCAGGAAGGCCGGGCGCTGGCCCGGTTGCGCGCCGACGTCGGCATGGTCTTCCAGTCGTTCAACCTCTTCGCACACCGGACCGTGCTGGACAACGTGATGTTGGCGCCGATCAAGGTCCGCAAGAAGCGGAAGGAGGACGCGGAACGGCGGGCCCGCGAACTCCTCGACCGGGTCGGACTCGCCGCCCACGCCGACAAATACCCGGCACAGCTCTCCGGCGGCCAGCAGCAGCGCGTCGCCATCGCCCGCGCACTCGCCATGGAACCCAAGGCGCTGCTCTTCGACGAGCCCACCTCGGCCCTCGACCCCGAGATGATCAACGAGGTGTTGGAGGTGATGCGGCAGCTCGCCCGGGACGGCATGACGATGGTCGTGGTCACCCATGAGATGGGCTTCGCCCGCTACGCCGCCCACCGCGTGGTGTTCATGGCCGACGGCCGGATCATCGAGGACCGCACCCCGGAGGAGTTCTTCACCGCGCCGCGCAGTGCACGCGCCAAGGACTTCCTGGCCAAGATCCTCAAGCACTGAACGGGGCGCCGCGATGCCGCACCTTCCCACCCCGTCGTCCCGTCGCCGCCCGTCGCTGTTCGGTGCGCTCCTGCTGACCCTCCTGGCGCTGGCCGCGGTGGGCTGCGGCCGGCCCGGCAGCCCACCCGTCAAGGGCCCCAAGGCCGCTGACCTGCCCAGTTATCCGGTGGCCCGGAACTTCTCGCTGCCCGCCTCGCCGACCTGGACGGCCGCCAAGCGCCGCGGCCGGCTCATCATCGGCGTCAAGGAGGACCAGCCCTACCTCGGCGAACGGGACCCGGCCAGCGGGACCTACCGCGGTTTCGACATCGAGATCGCCAAGATGATGGCGGCCGCGCTCGGCTTCCCCGAACGCGCCGTGACGTTTCGCACCATCGCCTCCGCCAACCGCGAGACCGCGCTCCAGAACGGCCAGATCGACCTCTACGTCGGCACCTACACCATCAACGCCAAGCGCAGGCAGCAGGTCGGCTTCGCCGGTCCGTACTACCTGGCCGGCCAGTCCCTCCTGGTGCGCAGCGACGAGCACGACATCCACGGCCCGCAGGACCTGGCCGGCAAACGCGTCTGCTCGGCCGCCGGCTCCACCCCGTACCAGCGCATCGAGGCCGACTACCCCCGGGCCGTCCTGGTCGCCTACGACACCTATTCGGTGTGCGTGGACAACCTGCTGACCTATCAGGTCGACGCGGTCACCACCGACGACGCGATCCTGCTCGGCTACGCGGCCAAGGTGCCCGACCAACTGAAGGTCGTCGGCGCGCCGTTCTCCAAGGAGCCGTACGGCATCGGCGTGCGGCGCAGCGACCACGCGCTGCGGTTCGCGCTGGACGACGCGCTCGCCGCGGCGGAGCGGAACGGCACCTGGCAGCAGGCGTACCGGGGCACGCTCGGCGTGTCCGGGGTGCCGGCGCCGGCACCGCCCCCGATCAACCGCTATCCGGCGGGTTGAGCACCCGCGGCCGGCGCCGGACCGCGCACCCGGAACGACCGGACCACGACCGGACCACCCGGAAGGGCCGGACGGCCCGGAACGACCGGAACGATCAGGAACTGGAGCAGGGCCGAGCCATGAACGTCCTCCTCGACAACCTCTCCCTCTACGGGCGCGGTCTGCTGGGCACCGTGGAACTGACCGTCTACGCCGCCCTGCTCGCCCTCGCCCTCGGCTTCCTCATGGCGGCCTTCCGGGTCGCACCGGTCCGGTCACTGCGGGTCCTCGGCACGGCCTGGGTGACGGTGCTGCGCAACACCCCGCTCACGCTGCTGTTCTTCGCGGTGCTGCTGGGGCTGCCGCGTTTCGGCCTGGTGCTGCCCTTCACCGTCTTCGCCGTCCTGGCGCTGGGCTGCTACACCTCCGCGTTCATCTGCGAGGCGATGCGCGCCGGCATCAACACCGTGCCGGCCGGGCAGGGCGAGGCGGCCCGCAGTCTGGGCATGACCTTCCGGCAGACGCTCGGCCTGGTGGTGCTGCCGCAGGCGTTCCGCTCGGTCATCCCGCCGATCGGTTCGACCCTGATCGCGCTCGCCAAGAACTCCGCGATCGCCGGCTCGTTCAGCGTCGTCGAACTCCTCGGCGTCTACAAACCACTCAACGAGATGGGCTACGGCATCGTCTGGTCCTTCGTCTGGATCGCGGTCGGCTACCTCCTCGTGACCCTGACCATCAGCGCGGTCTTCAACGCGCTGGAGAAGCGCTACGGAGTCGCCCGATGACCACCGTCCTCTACGACCTGCCGGGCCCGCGGACCCGGCGCCGGCACCGGTACTTCGGGCTCGCCGGGACGCTGGTGCTGCTCGCCCTGGTCGGCTGGATCCTCGCCCTCCTCTTCCGCACCCACCAGTTCGCCGCGGCGAAGTGGACCCCCTTCACCTACGAGGGCATCCAGGAACTGCTGCTCACCGGAGTGGCCAACACCCTGCGGGCGTTCGGGCTGGCGGCGGTGGGGTCGCTGGTGCTGGGCGGGGTGCTGGCGGCCGGGCGGCTCTCCGTGCACCGGCCCCTGCGGTGGGCGTGCACCCTGCTGGTGGAGTTCTTCCGCGCCATACCGGTGCTGGTGATGATCTTCTTCATCTACGTCGCGCTGCACGCGGAGCCGCTGACCGCCCTGGTCAGCGGCCTGACGCTGTACAACGGTTCGGTGCTGGCGGAGGTCTTCCGCTCCGGCGTCAACTCCGTCGAGCGCGGCCAGGGCGAGGCCGCGTACGCGCTGGGGATGCGCAAGACCCAGGTGATGGCGCACGTGCTGGTGCCGCAGGCGGTCCGGGCGATGCTGCCGGCGATCATCTCCCAGCTGGTGGTCGCCCTGAAGGACACCTCGCTCGGCTTCCTCATCACCTACGAGGAGTTCCTGCACGCCGGCAAGCTCATCGCGTCCAACCTCGACTACGACCTGCCGTTCATCCCCGTCGTCATGATCATCTCGCCGATCTACATCGGGATGTGCATGCTGCTGTCCTGGTCGGCCACCTGGGTCGCCCGGCGGCAGCGGCGCAACCCCAAGGTCGAGGCGGGCGAGGTGGCGGCCCCGGAGCCGGCGACGCTCCAACAGGAGGACCACCGGGCACGGGGCTGAACGGGCGCCGCCCGGCGGCCCGTTCAGCGGAACCGGCGGGCCGTCCACGGGTCGGGCGCGGCGTGCCCGATCAGCTCCTGGTAGGTCTCGTCGCCGTGTCCCATGGCTGTGATCATGTCGGATCGGGAGGTTCCGGGCGTGCTGCGGAGAGCGGGGGCGTCAGATCCGCCAGACGCCGTCCCGCAGTAGTTCCCGCCCGGCGAGCTCGTTCTCCTCACGCCAGACCAGCAGGCGGTGCGGGGTGAAGCGGAGGTAGACCCATGAAGCGTGGCCGCGCGGGTTCCAGCCGAGCTTGACGGCGAGGGCGTCCGCCGCGTCCAGTGGCAGGGCGTCGTTGGCCAGGACCTCGACGGTGCAGTCGGCGAGCACCACGTCCCGGGTGGTCCCCAGCGCCACCCGGCTCTCCCCGCGGGAGGCGAGGTTGCGGGCGGTGGGGTTGGTGCCCTTGGTGGACATCACCAGGCGCTCGCGGTGCCAGACGAACGACAGCGGCACCAGGGTGGGTGCGCCGTCGGCGGAGGCGGACGAGACCCAGGCGTCCTCTTCCGTCTCCAGCAGTCGGAGGGCGTCCCGTTTGCGTTGTCCGGCGTCGCGGGGTGGGGGGAGAGTTCTCATGGCGGGGAGCGTAACGAGCCGGCTCCGCCCACCGCTTCGGGCGCGAGCCGTAGGGCGACGGTCGTAGGTCCGGACCGCCGCCCTACGGTTTTGGGTCTGTCCGATGGATCAGGGGCGGACAGCCCCTAGTCGCGGACCGGCACCGACACGAACGACGGGTCGTCCGCCGGAGAGGAGAACGCCAGTCGGGCGCCGGAGGGGTTCTGGGCGATGTAGAGCGGGTCGACGGTGTCCACGACCACCGCGAGCCGGTGCCCGGCGGGCACGTCGTAGGCGGTGGCGGAGAGGTCCAGGTCCATGCCGAACGGCCGGCCCGGGGTCTTGTCGTGGAAGGTGAACGGCGCGTGGGTGACCAGTTTGCCCAGGCCCAGCGGGCCGACGTCGTAGAGGTAGGCGATGGCGGTGCCGCTGGCGGCGGTGGGGGTCACGGTGGTGTGCAGGCGGGTGGTGCCGCGCACCCGCTGCCCGCTCTCGTACGGCGCGGACTGCCAGACGGCGGCGGCCGAGCGCGGCAGCAGCGGGATGGAGGCCATCGGCGGCAGCCGGAGGAACTGGTCCAGCATGCTGGAGAGGAAGATCAGTCCGCCGTCGGCGCCGGAGTCGATTCCGGTGCGGACGCGCTGGGTGCCGCCCAGGGCGATCCGGCGGTGTGCGGAGGGGACGTCCTGCCAGCTCTTGTAGCCCTCGTAGGCGCCGGTGGAACGGGACTTGAGGAGGACCGGCGACTCGCGGTCGATGCCGTTGTTCGCGCCGTGGAGGTAGTGGTCGAACCAGCGCTTGGTGTCGTTCCAGGTGTCGTTGGGCAGTCCGAGCAGGCCCAGTCCCTCGGCGGTGGCGTGGTCGCCGGGGCGGAACTCCAGCCGCTTGGGTCCCTTGAGCTTCTCGAAGAACGCCGCGTACTGGTTGGGCGGGAAGAGGGAGTCGCCCCAGGCGTTGCCGAGCAGGATCGCCGCCCCGTTGGCGTTGATCTGGTCGAGGTAGGTGGCCGGGGAGCGTTTCCGGCCCCACGCGATCATGTCCTTTTCCTTGGCCATGTTGGCGGTGAGGAAGTCCTTGAGGATCCGCTGGAGTTCGGGGCTGGGGCGCCCGGTCAGCGCGCCCGCGCCGCCGAGCATCGCCGCCGCCTGGAGGTGCGGGGTGCGTCCGCTGTAGATCGAGCCGATCAGGTCGGCCCAGCCGCTGAGTGCCGCGACCGCCTTGATCCGCTTGTCGGACGCGGCGGCCAGCAGGCTGATCCCGGCGCCGTAGGAGACGCCGGCCATGCCGACCTTGTGCGGGTCGGCGGGGGTGTGTGCCAGCGCCCAGTCGATGACCTTGGAGGCGTCGGCGACGTCCTGCGGTCCGGCGGTCTCTATCTGCCCGCCGGACTGCCAGAAGCCGCGCGAGTTGTAGCCGACCACGACGTATCCGGCGCCGGCCAGCTTGCGGGCCTGCGCCAGGTATTCGACCTGGGGCATCGCCCAGCTGGTGGGCAGCACGATCAGCGGATAGCGCCGGCTGCCGTCGGCGCCGGCCGGGGTGAAGACGTTCGCCTTGAGGGTGATCCCGCCCGCGCCGGTGATGTCGACGAACCGCAGGGTGGGGGAGTCCGTGGCCGCCGGCCGGGCGGTGGCCGCGGTGCGGGCCGGTGCCGGCGCGGCGCTCGCCGGGGCGCCGGTGAGGACCGTGGTGGCGAGCACCGCCGCGGAGACGGTGCCGATCGCGGCGCGCAGAGTGGTGCGGGAGGGCGTCATCTTCTGCTCCAGATCTCGACGCGAGCCGCACGGGACGCTGTCCTCAAGGACTTCAAGGACAGGAGGGGCGCCCGGCGGCTCGATGTGACTGGAGGGTAAGGTCCACTGCTTACCTCTGGTAACCCGTCGGTAGGTTACGGCTGGGTAACACCGGCGTGAGAGGGGAGAGTTCGGCACGCTCCGGGGCGTTGGCGGAGTGCACGTTACGGAACGAGGCGCGAGGGAAAGGCGGGACGAGCGTGACGGACGCGGGGGAGGGGCGGGTGCCCGAGGCGGCGCAGACGCCGTTCGACGCCAGCGAGCGACGGGCCTGGGCCGGCCGGGCCGCGGCGTACGCGGCGGGCTTCGGCCGGCTGTGCGCGTATACGGTGCCGCGGCTGCTGGACGCCGCCGGTGTCGGCGAGGGCACCCGGGTGCTGGACGTCGGCACCGGCACCGGCACCGCCGCGGCGGCGGCCTGCGCCCGCGGGGCCCGGGTGACCGCCGTCGACGCCGAACCCGACATGGTGCACAGCGCCGCGGCCACCGCCCCCGAGGCCACCGTCCGGGTCGCCACCCTCCCCCGACTCCCTTTCCCCGACGGCGCGTTCGACGCCGTCGTCGGGAACTTCGTGCTCAACCACGTCGGGCGGCCCGGCGCGGCCCTCGCGGAGTTGCGCCGGGTGACCCGGCCGGGCGGTCGGATCGCGCTGACCATCTGGTCCGCGCCGCCCGCACCGGGCCAGGCGCTCCTCGGCCGTGCGGTACGGGCGGCCGGTGTGCCCCGACCGCCGGACATCCCCGCCCTCGCACCCGAGGACGACTTCCCGCGCACCGAGGACGGCCTCGCGGAGCTGCTGCGCACCGCCGGCCGGCTGACCGGGGTGCGGTGCGCCACGGTGTCCTGGGAGCACCGCACCACGCCGGAGGAATGGTGGTGCGGCCCGGCGGCCGGCGTGGCGACCATCGGCCGGGTCGTCACCTCTCAGGGGCCCGCGACCGCCGAGCGGATCAGGCGCCGTTTCGTCGACCTGGCCGCCGAGTTCACCGCACCGGACGGGCAACTGGCCTTGCCGCACACGGCGTTGCTGGCGTCCGGGCAGGTCGGCGGGTAGTCGGGTCGCGGCCGGCGCCGATCGCTGGAGCGACGGCACGGTGCGGGGCCCCGGGCTCGGCCGCTAACAGGGCAGCTACGCCGCGCACGGACGGCCCGGCGCGGGCCGTTCGCCGGGGCGCGCTCAGCCCGCCGGCGTGACCGGGTCCGGCAGGGCGGCCAGGAAGTCCGCCAGTGCCGCGTTGAACTCCTCCGGGCGCTCCAGGTTCGGCATGTGACCGGCGTCCTGAATGACCGTCAGGCGCGAGCCGGGCACCGCCTCGTGGATCAGCCGGGCGTCGGCGACCGGGGTGAACTCGTCCTCGGTGCCCACCACGACCAGGGTGGGCACCGTGATCCGCGGCAGCAGCCCGGTGTAGTCCCGCCGCTCGGCCCGACCGCGCAGGGCGGCCGCGGCGCCCTCGGGGGAGGCGTTCCGCATCATCCCCAGGACGTGCTCGGCGACCGCCGGCAGCGCCGTGACGTTGGCCGGCGAGATCATTTTGGGCAGCACCTCGTGCGCGTACCCGGCCATCCCCTCGGTCAGGAGCCGCTGGGCGGTGCGCAGGCGCACCGCCCGGCCCGCCTCCGTGTCCGCCGCCGCGAAGGTGTCGGCGAGCAGCAACGCCCGGATCCGCTCCGGGAACTGCCGGTAGCACTCCATGACGATCTGCCCGCCCATGGAGAGCCCGCCCAGCACGCACCGTTCGATCCCGAGCTGGTCGAGCAGGTCGGCGATGTCCCGGGCGAAGGTCTCCAGGGGGGTCTTGCCGGGCACCACCGAACTGCCGCCGTAGCCACGGAGGTCCGGCGCGATCACCCGCATCCCGGCGCGGCCGAAGTGCGTGATCTGCGGGCGCCACATCGAGCGGTCGAAGGGGTGCCCGTGGACGAGCACCAGCGGCTCGCCGCTGCCCTCGTCCTCGTACTCCACCGTGATCCCGCCACATTGCACCGATGCCATAACACACCTCTCCTGGCCGCTCTGCCTGCGACCTTGCTGCATCCGGGGGTTGACGGACCGATGCTATGAGGAGCATTGTCTCGGCACAATAGGAACAATGTGCTCGGTGCAATGTCAGGGAGGGGAGCGCCTATGTCGGGGGACGACTACCGCGCCATCGCCGACGAACTGGCCGCGGCCATCGCGGCCGGCCGGCTCCGCCCGGGGGACCGGCTGCCGCCGCTGCGCCGGTTCGCCCAACGGCGGCGGATCGCCGACTCGACCGCGGCCCGGGTCTACCGCGAACTGGGCCGGCGCGGCCTGACGGTGGGCGAGGTAGGCCGCGGCACCTTCGTTCGCACGGCGCCCCCGGCGACCGAGCCCGCACTGGCCGAACCCGGCGGCCACCGCATCGACCTGGAGCTGAACTTCCCCGTCCTGCCCGGGCAGCCCGCACTCCTCGCGCGCAGCCTCGGCCAGCTGCTCCAGCAGGACGACGCGCGGGCCGCGGCGCTGCGCCCGGCCGGCGCCGCCGGCACCCCGGCCGCCCGACAGGCCGCCGCCGCACACCTCGCCCGGGCCGGCTGGGCCCCCGACGCCCGGCGGCTGCTCTTCGCGGGCAGCGGCCGGCAGGCCCTCGCCGCCGCCTTCGCCACCCTGGTCCCGCCCGGTGAACGCCTCGGCGTCGAAGCGCTCACCTTCCCCGTCGTCAAGGGCATCGCGGCCCGCCTCGGCATCACCCTCGTCCCGCTGGCCATGGACGAGCACGGCGTCACCCCCGACGCGCTGCGCGCCGCCGCCCCCCTGCGCGCGGTCTACCTCCAGCCCGCACTGCACAACCCGCTCGGCACCACCATGCCCGGCGCGCGCCGCGCGGAACTCGCCGCGACGCTGCGCGCGTTGGACCTGTACGCGGTCGAGGACGCCGTCTACGGTTTCCTCCGCCCCGACCTGCCGCCGCTCGCCGCCCTCGCGCCGGACCGCACGGTGCTCGTCGACAGCCTCTCCAAACGGCTCGCCCCCGGGCTGACCCTCGGATTCCTGGTGCCCCCCGACCGCAATGCCGCCCCGGACTTCGCCGCCGCGCTCCGCTCCGGTGCCTGGACGGCCGCCGGCTTCGCGTTGGAGGCGGCGGTCCGCTGGCTGGGTGACGGCACCGCCACCGCCGTCGAAGCGGACAAGCGCGCCGACGCGGCGGCCCGCCAGCGGATCGTCGCGGACCGCCTGGCCGGCCACCGGCTCCGCGCCGACCCGCACTCCTACCACTGCTGGTGGGAGCTGCCCGAGCCGTGGCGGGCCGACACCTTCGTGGCCGCGGCGGCCCGCCACGGCATCGCGGTCACCCCGTCCGGTGCCTTCGCCGTCGGCGCCGGCCACGTCCCCAACGCGGTCCGGCTGGCCCTGGCCTCCCCGCCCGTCGACGTCCTGTCCGACGCCCTCGACGTCCTGGCCGGGCTGGTCCGCCGCACCCCGGAGGACACCGGCGCGGAGTAGTGATGGTTACCAACTCCCCTCGGCGAAGGGGGAGTTCGTTACATCGAAGCGGTCCGGGCTCCGCCGCTCCCGTAGGCGCGGCGGAACCCGGTCCCTCACACCGGCGTCCGCTCCACCGGTATCCACAGCTCCGCGGTAGCCTCCGCCCCGTCCGACGTGATCCGCGTGCGCAGGATCTCCGGGCCGGGCCGGCTGCGGTACGGGTTCGACGGGAACCACTGGGCGAAGACGTCCGCCCACAGGCTCTGCAGCGCCTGCGGATACGGGCCGGTGTTCGCGAAGACCGCCCAGGTCCCGGGCGGGACGGTGAGCGCGTCCAGGTCGTCGGGCACCGGGACGTTCGTCACCACCGCGTGGTAGTAGTCGAGTTCGGTGCCCTCGGCGCGGCTCGGGTCGAGGCCGTCGCAGACCGCCACGATCCCCTCCGGGTCCTGGTCGGACAGCTCGTGGATCCGCCGCACCGTCTCCTTGCCCAGACCCTTGACGAACTCCGCGATGGCCGGGTTGACCCCCTCGTACACCAGCGGTACCCGGGCCTTCTTCCCGACCACCCGGAACTCTTCCTTCGCCACGATCCGGTACTCCATGGTGCTGCTCCCTTCGATGACGAGACGGAAGGCCATCCGGGGCTGGGAGCGCAGTGCCGCACCGGTCCGCCGGGCCTCGCCCGGGCCCACGCCGTGCAGTGCCCGGAACGCCCGGGCGAACGCCTCGCCCGAGCCGTAGCCGTACCGCACCGCGATGTCCAGCAGCGTCCGCTCGGCGGCCAGTACCTCGGCGCCGGCGACGGTCAGCCGCCGGCGCCGCAGGTACTCCGACAGCGGCATCCCGGCCAGCGCGGAGAACATCCGACGGAAGTGGTACTCCGACGTCATCGCGATCCGCGCCAGTTCGCCCGCCTCGACCGGACGGTCGAGATGGCGTTCGATGTGCTCCATGGCTTCGTTCAGCCGCTCCAGCACCTCGGTCTCCTTCCCTTTCGATCCCTCACGTTAGGGAAGGCCCACTCTGTCGGACCCGACAATCGGTGCCCGCTCCGGTCGGGTGGATCAGCGGATGGATCAGCGGATGGATCGGCGGATGGATCAGGGGCGCCCCGACGGCGGGACCTCCTCGCCCGGCGGGACCGGACCCGGCGGTGTGCCGTCGCCGAACGGCCGGCCGCCCAGCTCCTCGCGGTGGTGCGGGGTCAGCCAACCGGACAGGTCCGGGCCGAGCGGGACGATGCCGGTGGGGTTGATGCCGGTGTGCACCCGGTAGTAGTGCTGCTTGATGTGGTGGAAGTCCACCGTGTCGCCGAAACCGGGCGTCTGGAACAGGTCCTTGGCGTACGCCCACAGCACCGGGTCCTCGGCCAGCTTGAACCGGTTGCACTTGAAGTGGCCGTGGTAGACGGCGTCGAAGCGGACCAGCGTGGTGAACAGGCGGATGTCGGCCTCGGTGATCGTGTCGCCGACCAGGTACCGCCGGTCCGACAGCCGGTCGGCGAGCTGGTCCAGCCGCCCGAAGAGCACGTCGAACGCTTCGTCGTACTCGCCCTGGCCGGTGGCGAAACCGGCCCGGTACACCCCGTTGTTGACGTCCCGGTAGACGTCCGCCATCACGGCGTCGATCTCCGCGCGGTGCGCCGGTGGGTAGAGGTCGGGCGCGCCGGGTCGGTGCAGCGCCGTCCACTCGGTCGCGAAGTCCAGGGTGATCTGCTGGAAGTCGTTGGTGACCAGCTGCCCACTGGGGACGTCCACGAGTGCGGGGACGCTGACGCCGCCGGGGTAGCCGGTCTCGCGGGCGTCGTACGCCTCGCTGAGGAAGCGGATGCCGAGGACCGGGTCCCGGCCGCCCGGGGCGAGGGTGAAGCGCCAACTGCGGTCGTCCTGGAGGGGGTCGACGACGGCCAGCGACAGGGCGTCCTCCAGGCCGAGCAGCCGTCGGGAGATCACCGCGCGGCTCGCCCAGGGACAGGCGCGGCTGGCCACCAGCCGGTAGCGGCCGGCCGCCACCGGCCAGCCGTCGCGGCCGTCGGCGGTGACGCGGTCGGCGAAGTGGCTCCGGGAGCGCTTGAAGGGCCGGTGGCCGTAGGCGGGGTTGCCGTCGTCGCCGGGGGCGGGGGCGGAGTCGGGGGCGGGCATCGCCGGTTCCTTCCGTCGAGGTCGAGGGGCGGTGTCCCGAAATACCTTCCCGCGGCGCCGGGGGATTCTCCCGGTGCGTCAGCCGCCCGGCGCACGGTGAATCCTGACGGAATGTCCGGCAGTTGCACGGAAATCGAAATCCCCAACTCACCGGTAATTGGCGGAATTCACCTATCATCGCCCGATGATCAAGAAGGCAATAGGTGTGGCCCTCGTCGGCGTCGCGTTGCTGGCGCCGACGACGGCCACCGCACAGGAGCGGCATCCGGCCCCCGCGACGCACCCCGGCGCGACCGACTGGCAGCGGGTCGGGGACGGCATCACCGCCGGCATCAGCGGCCTGGCCGTCGAGGACCGGCACGGCGCCGCGATCGACGTCGTCGGCGTCCGCGACAACAAGAAGCCCGGCCAGAACCGGCTGGTGGCGATAGGTCTCCGCCCGGGCGCCGCGCCGCGGGTGCGGCCGCTGGACTGGGCCGGCGAGCTGCCGGTGGACCTGGAGGCGATCGACGCGGTCCCCGGCCGGCCGCACGAGTTCGTGGCGCTGGCGAGCGGCGGCACCGCCTACCGCGTCGTCCGGGAAAAGGACACCGTGCGGGTGCTCGGCACATTCCGGCTGCCCGGCATTTCCCCGGATGCCAATCACGAGGGATTCGCGCTCCTCGTCGTCCACGGGAAATACGTCGCGGTCTGGGCGGATCGCGGCCAGGACGACCGTCCGGCGACGCTGTCGGCAGCCGAGTGGAATCCGGCGGACAACTCCTTCGGAAAGCCGGTATCGGCGGAATTCCGGGCGCCGTACCCGACGGAGCACGTCCGGCACGTCTCGGATGTGAAGCTCGCCGCCGACGGCCGGCTGACCGTGTCGTCGGCATCCGACCCGGGCGACGACGGCCCGTTCGCCTCCGCGCTCTACGATGCCGGTCGGGTCACCGTCTCCCGGGACGGCCGCATCCGGCTGACGGTGTCCGACCGGCCGCACCGGCTCGCGACGGTCTCCGGACACAAGGTCGAGGCGCTGGCCTGCCTGCCGGGCTCCCGGGACGGGATCCTCGGCTCCGACGACGAGAACGCCGGCGGCTCGGTCGCCGTCACCCGGTTCTGCCGCCCGTGACGGCACCGGGCCGCCGGTGAGGCGACCCGTCCGGTAGCCACGGCCGTGCCGTCCCACGGTCGTCACCCGCCGCGGCGCGCTCCACCGCTCGGCCGGCCCGGTCGGGGCGGCTCAGCCCAGCCGGGTCAGATCGGGCCGCAGTCGGTGCCAGACGGGATGCCGGATCCGGCCCGCCGAGGTCCAGCCGCTGAAGGCGATCTCGGCCACCAGCCGGGGCTCCGCCCAGTGCACCCCCGTCAGGTCCACGGGGTTGACGAACGGCGAGCGGTCCAGCGGGATCACGCTCAGGTAGTGCGCCAGTTCCCGCCGCTCATGGTCGGAGAGTCCCGACCCCACCGCCCCCACGAACCGCAGCCCGCCCGGTTCCGCCACGCCCGCCAGGACCGACCCGGGCAGTCCGCCGAGTGCCCCGTGCCCCTCCGTCCAGCCGCCGATGACGACGTCCAGCGTCTCCACGTACTTGGTCTTGACCCAGTCGGGTGAGCGCACCCCCGGCAGGTACGGCGAGGACAGCCGCTTGGCCATCACGCCCTCCAGGCCACCGCGCAGCGCCGCCTCCCACGCCCGGTCGCCGTGGCCGGCCAGGTACCCCGGCACCGACCAGTTGGGTCCGGCCAGACCCAGTCCCGTCAGCACCGCCCGCCGCTCGTGGTACGGCGCGTCCAGCAGCGACCCGCCGAGGTACATCACGTCGAAGAGCACCAGCTGAACGGGCAACTCCATCGCCAGCCGGGCGGTGCGGCGCGGGTTGAGCACGCCCATCCGCCGCTGCAACAGCCCGAAGTCGGGCCGTCCGGCGGGGTCCAGCACCACCACCTCGCCGTCCAGCACCGCGGGCCGCCCGCGCAGCTGCTGCCCGAGCGGGCTCAGTTCGGGGTAGGTCGTGGTGGCGTCGTTGCCGGCCCGGGTGACCAAGCGGACCGTGCCGTCGCCCGGTGCGTTGACCAGGCACCGGGCCCCGTCCCACTTGGCCTCGAACGCCCAGTCGGTCTGCTCGGGCTCCGGCGGCAGCGGCCCGAGCACGGCCAGCATCGGCCGGATCACGGGATACGGGGGTGGGGTCGCGCCGCCGCCCCCGGGGGTCGAGGCCATACTCCGATGATCGGCGGAGCCGGTGGTCCCCGCAGGACGGGCCGCGGCGGCCCGGGAAGCGATCGCGCCACCCCTTCCGGATCCACCGCCGGCAGCGCGTGACCCCACCGCAGCAGGACGACGACCGCACGATGACCACGTCACGATGGCCACCACGTCGTGATGACCGCGTCACGGCGACCGCGGTACGGCGGGCACGGTACTCGGGGGAGCGAGACGGAGGGGGCGGCCGCGGGCGTACGGGGCGGGACGCCGTCGTACCGGGCACAGAAGAGGGGGGAAGCCCCGGCCGGACGGGGGAACCCGGCCGGGGCAGATCGAGGGGCGCGGCCCATTGGGCGCGCTGCCAATTGAACGATAAACCATTGTTGGGCGTTCCGGGGCCCGGGGTGACCGCTCTCACGTGCCGCCCACCGGCCCGGCCGGGGCGGCACGGGACGAGGTCCTTGGTGCCGTCCGCAAGGGCCGGACCGCCGGCACTCTCGTTCAGGGGCTGACCGCCGGCAGGCCGTCAGGGGCTGACCGCCAGCACGAGGTACGCCGCCAGCAGCGTCAGGTGGACGCTGCCCTGGAGCACGGTGGCCCGGCCGGGCACCACCGTCAGGGTGCCGACGACGACGGTGAGCGCCAGCAGCACCATGTGACTGGCGCCCAGCCCCAGGATGAGCGGGCCCTTCAGCCAGATCGTGGCCAGCGCGACCGCGGGAATCGTCAGGCCGATGCTGGCCATCGCCGAGCCCAGCCCGAGGTTGATGCTGGTCTGGATCCGGTCCCGACGGGCCGCGCGGACCGCCGCGATGGTCTCCGGGAGCAGCACCAGCAGCGCGATCACCACGCCCACCACGGACGACGGCAGGCCGGCCGCGGCCACCCCGGACTCGATGGTGGGCGAGACCGCCTTGGCCAGCCCCACCACCGCGATCAGCGCCAGCACCAACAGCCCAAGGCTGCCCAGCGCGGCCCGGCGGGTCGGCGGGTCGGCGTGGTCCTCGGTGTCGATCACCTCGCCGGCCGTGGTCACCGGCAGGAAGTAGTCCCGGTGCCGGATGGTCTGGGTGGTGACGAACAGGCCGTACAGCGCCAGCGCGGCGAGCGCCGCGAAGATCAGCTGCGGACCGGAGAACTGCGGCCCGGGCGTGGTGGTGGTGAAGGACGGCAGTACCAGGCTGAGCCCGGCCAGCGTGGCGACCGAGGCCAGCTCCGCCCCGGTGCCCTCGGCGTTGAAGACCGCCACCCGCCGCTTGAGCGCACCGATCAGCAGACAGAGCCCGACGATGCCGTTGCAGGTGATCATGACGGCCGCGAAGACCGTGTCCCGCGCCAGCCCGGCGCTCTTCTCCCCACCGTCGACCATCAACGTGACGATCAGCGCCACCTCGATGATGGTCACCGCGACCGCCAGCACCAGCGACCCGAACGGCTCGCCCACCCGGTGCGCGATCACCTCAGCATGGTGCACCGCGGCCAGTACCGCCGCGGCCAGGAACAGCGACACCACCGCCACCAGTGCCGTCGGCAGCGACCGCCCCCAGATCAGGGCCAGCAGCACCACCGCCACGACCGGCAGCGCACCGGCCCAGTGCAGCAAGGGCGTACGCGGGCGGGGGGTCATGCCCCCGAGCTTGGCAGAGAAGTCGGGCGCCCGCCCGTCGGTGAAGTGGCCTCAGGCGGTCGCCCGGTGCTGCCCCTTGGTCTCCACCGGCGCCAGCGCCGCCTTGCTGACGTCGGCCACCAGCTCCACCACGTCGGGCCCGTACGCCTGCGAGTTGACCACCTTCAGCAGCAGCGCGAACTGCCCGTCCGTTCCGTACCGACGGGCCAGCCGGGACCGGTTGCGGACCAGGTGACGGACCGCGGCCCGGTGGGTGACCGGGCGCTGACCGGCCGCCAGGAACACCGGCCGGCCGCCCTCCCCGGCCGTCAGCCGGGCCAGCAGCACGTACTCCACCGCCCCCGGCTCCACCCGGTACGCCGTCCCGCCGACGGTGAAGGTGCCCCGGCCGGCACCGGTCGCGTCACCCGGGTGGACCGCGACGCCCGGCAGCAGGTTCGTCATGTGCGCGGCCAGCCGGCGGTGCGCGGTCGGGTCGCCGACGCAGAACTCGGTCCGCGCCCCGAAGCCCTGGAGCCCGGTGTCGTGCGGGGCGACCTCCGGGTGCGCACCGCAGTTCTCGATCACCGAGGCCAGCCCCAGCAGCGCCAACGCGTCGTGCCGCGGGATGCTCCACTGGGCCGAGGCGCTGTCCCGGTGGGTGACCAGGACGCACTCGGAACCGTCGGGCAGCCCGAAGAAGCCCTGTTCGCGGGTCAGCTTCCGGCGGGCCACCGCCGAGAGTCCGGCCCAGCCGGCGGCCAGCCCCACGAGGAGGGCGACCGCCGCGGTCAGGAGCAGCAGGGTGTCGTTCATGGCGGGCGAGCGTACCGGCTGTCGGGCGGGTGTTCGAGGTCGGGGCGTCGGCCCGTACCGCTTGCCCGGGTCCGTCTCGGTACGGCGGGACCATCCCGGTACAGCGGGTCCGTCCCGGTACGGCGGAACCGTACGGCTCGGCCCCGAACCGTCCCGGCCTCCGCGCCGCCCCCGGATGGCGGCCGGACACCCGAAATACCCCCTGTCGGCGCGCTGTTGCCCCCGGTAGGCTCCGGCCTCTGCCGCCCCCCATCGCGCTGCCCTTGGAGGAAGTCCAGGTATGTCGAACGCCCGACGTCTCACCGTCCTGGGAGTCACGGCCGCACTGGCCGGCTCCCTGATGGCGGTCCCGGCCGCCGCCCGGACCGCGGCACCCCGACCCGGCCCCGCGGCCCAGGACCCCGCCACCCCCGCCAAGACCCCGGTCGCCGTCGGCTACGGCGGGGCGGTCTCCAGCGTCGACGCGGACGCCTCGGCCGCCGGCATCGAGGTGCTCCGCAAGGGCGGCAACGCGGTCGACGCGGCGGTCGCCACCGCCGCCGCCCTGGGCGTCACCGAGCCCTACTCGGCCGGCGTCGGAGGCGGCGGCTACTTCGTCTACTACAACGCCAAGACCAAGACGATCCGCACCCTCGACGGCCGCGAGACCGCCCCGCGCTCCGCCACCAAGGACCTCTTCCTGGAGAACGGCAAGCCGATACCCTTCGACGACGCGGTCACCAGCGGGCTCAGCATCGGCACCCCCGGCACCCCCGCCACCTGGGACAGCGCCCTCAAGAAGTGGGGCAGCCGCCCCCTGGCGCAGGTGCTCAGGCCCGCCGAGAAGATCGCCGCCAAGGGCTTCACCGTCGACGCGACCTTCCGCCAGCAGACCGCGGACAACGAGGCGCGGTTCCGCGACTTCCCGGCCACCGCCGACCTCTTCCTGCCCGGCGGCAAACTCCCGGTCGTCGGCTCGACGCTGAAGAACCCCGATCTGGCGCGCACCTACCGGGAGTTGGGGGAGAAGGGCGTCGACGCGCTCTACCGCGGCGCGATCGGCCAGGACATCGTCCGCACCGTCCAGCAGCCGCCCGTCCGCTCCGGCGCCACCCGCAAGGTCCGCCCCGGCGACCTGACCGCCACCGACCTCCGCGCCTACCACACGCTCAGCCACCCACCGACCCACACCACGTACCGCGGCCTGGACGTCTACGGCATCGCACCGTCGTCCTCCGGCGGCACCACGGTCGCCGAAGCGCTCAACATCCTGGAGAAGAGCGACCTTTCGCACCTGACCGAGACGCAGTTCCTGCACCGCTACATCGAGGCCAGCCGGATCGCCTTCGCCGACCGCGGCCGCTGGGTCGGTGACCCCGCCTACGAGAACGTCCCCGTCAAGGGCCTCACCTCGAAGCGGTTCGCCGCCTCCCGGGAGTGCCTGATCAACGACGACAAGGCGCTCACCAGCCCGCTCGCGCCCGGCGACCCGCGCCACCCGACGCCCTGCGGCACCACCGGCCAGGCCGCCCCGACGACGTACGAGGGCGAGAACACCACGCACCTCACCGCCGCCGACAAGTGGGGCAACGTCGTCGCCTACACCCTCACCATCGAGCAGACCGGCGGCAGCGGCATCACCGTCCCCGGCCGCGGCTTCCTGCTCAACAACGAGCTGACCGACTTCTCCTTCGCGCCCGCCAACCCGGCGGTGCACGACCCGAACCTGCCCGGCCCCGGCAAGCGGCCCCGCTCGTCCATCTCCCCGACCATCGTGCTGCGCCACGGCTCGCCCGTGCTGGCAGTGGGCTCGCCCGGCGGCGCCACCATCATCACCACCGTGCTGCAAACCCTGGTCAACCACCTCGACCGCGGAATGTCGCTGGTCGACGCCATCGCCGCACCGCGCGCCAGCCAGCGCAACGCCGCCGCCACCGAACTCGAACCGGCCCTGTGGAACAGCCCGCTCCGCAAGCAACTCGAAGCCCTCGGCCACACCTTCAAGCTGAACCCGGAGATCGGCGCGGCCACCGGCGTGCAGCGGCTGCCGGACGGCCGCTGGCTCGCGGCGGCCGAGAAGGTCCGGCGCGGCGGCGGCTCGGCGATGGTCGTCGACCCCGCGCCGTAACACCCGCGCGCGCGAGGCGGTCCGCAACCCCGACGACACCCCGATGCCACCCGGACGGGCCGTGTGTGCCGTCCGTGTGTCGTCGATGTGCCGCGCCGCGCGGCATCGTTGCCGCCTCCCGCGGGTCCGATTAGCCTCCTGGGACCGTTCGTTCGAATGAGCGGTCCCAGGGAGGGCACGCAGCGTGAGCGTTGACGAGAGCCAGGAACGCCGGACCGGGTCGTCCCCGGAGCGCCCCCGCCGCCCGGCATCCGACGCCCCGACGGGGCACCTGGACGGCCAGTGGGAGGGGCTCGCCGAGCAGGCCCGCGCCCTGGCCGACGGACGGGTCACCGCCACCGCCCTGGTGCAACGCTGCCTGGACCGCATCGCGGCCACCCAGGACACCGTCAACGCCTTCCGCCGGGTCCGGGCCGAGGCGGCACTGGCCGAGGCGGCGGAGGCGGACCGCCGGCTCGCCGACGGGGAACGGGCGCCACTGCTCGGCGTGCCCGTCGCGGTCAAGGACGACACCGACGTGGCGGGCGAGCCCACCGCGTTCGGCTGCGCCGGGGAGTTCCCGCCCAAGCAGCACGACGCCGAGGTCGTCCGGCGGCTGCGCGCGGCCGGCGCGGTCATCGTCGGCAAGACCAACGCCTGCGAACTCGGCCAGTGGCCGTTCACCGAGGGCCCGGCCTTCGGCAACACCCGCAACCCCTGGAACCTCGCGCACACCCCCGGCGGCTCCTCCGGCGGCTCGGCCGCCGCGGTCGCCGCCGGACTGGTCCCCGCCGCCCTCGGCACCGACGGCGCCGGCTCGGTCCGGATCCCCGCCGCCTGGTCCCACCTCGTCGGCATCAAACCCCAGCGCGGCCGGATCTCGACCTGGCCGGACCCCGAGGCGTTCCAGGGCATCACCGGTATCGGCCCGCTGGCCCGCACCGTCGAGGACGCCGCGCTGCTGCTGGACGTCGCCAGCGGCAACCACGCCGGCGACCTGCACCGGCCGCCGGCCATCGCGGCCCATGAGGCGGCCGGCCGGGACCCCGGGCGGCTGCGCATCGCACTCTCCTGGCAGGCCGCCATCACCTTCACCCGCAAACCGCTGCACCCCGACGTCCGGACCGCGGTGACCGCGGTGGCCCGCACCCTGGCCGGCCTCGGCCACTTCGTCGAGGAGGCCGAACCGGACTACGGACTCGTCGGACTGGCCTTCGTCCCGCGCGCCACGGCCGGCGTCGGGGAGTGGGCCGCCCGGGTCCCCGACCCCCGGCTGCTGGACCGCCGCACCCGGGAGGCGGTGCGGCTGGGCCGCCTGCTCGGCGGACCGCTGCTGCGCGGCGCCCGGGCCGCGGAGCGCCGCCAGCAGCGCCGCATCGGCGCGCTGTTCGGCCGCTACGACGTCCTGCTGACGCCGACCACCGCCACCCCGCCGCCCCGCGTCGGCACCCTCGCCAGGCTCAGCGGCTGGCAGACCGACAAGGCCATGATCGCGGCCTGTCCGTACGCCTGGCCGTGGAACGTGCTGGGCTGGCCGGGGATCAGTGTGCCGGCCGGCTTCAGCGCGGACGGGCTGCCGCTGGGCGCCCAGCTGCTCGGCCCGGCGCACGGCGAACCGCGGTTGATCTCGCTGGCCGCCCAGCTCCAGGACGCCCTGCGGTGGCACGAGCGGCGCCCCGACCCACAGCCCGCACCGGCCGCCGACCTCAGCCCAGGAGACCGATGATCGCCTCCGTGGTGTCGGTCTCGCCCAGCCGCGGGAAGATCCGCTGCACGCTGTTGTGGTGCGCGTCCGCGTCCAGGTCGGTCACCGCGTCGACGGCGACGGTGACGTGGTAGCCGTGCTCGTGCGCGGCGCGGGCGCTGGACTCCACCCCGATGCTGGTGGCGATCCCGCCGAACACGATCTGGGTGACCCCGCGGCGGCGCAGCTCGGCATCCAGCTCGGTGCCGTGGAAGGCGCCCCACCGCTCCTTGGCGACGAGGAGGTCGCCCGGCTGGTGGCCGAGTTCGGGGACCAGCTCGGCCCAGTCGGCCGGCGGGGTGCCGCCCGCCTGCCCGGCCTCCGTACGGCCCGGCGCCCCACCGGTGACGTTCACCAGGACGACCGGCAGCCCGCGGGAGCGGAACGCCTCGGCCAGCCGGGCCCCGCGGGCCACGATCTCGGCGGCGGGGTGGACGGTGGGCAGCCCGGTGATGCCCTTCTGAAGGTCGATCAGGACCAGTGCGGTGGTCCGGTCCAGAGTGCTGGCAGGCACGGTAACTCCTCTTGGTCGAACGATAATTGATGGTGCGTCAGCCGAGGGTTCGGCGGCCCGTGGTGCGCAGGGTCCGGTCGGCGAGGGTGAGGGCGAGCAGCAGCGCGCCGCAGACTGCACCGGCCAGCGCGATCGCGTGCAGCCCCGCGTCCGTGGCGCGCTCCCCGTACAGCAGCCCGATCAGGCTGGAGGCGGTGATCGCGCCGAGGTACTGGGCGGTGCGCTGGAGTCCGGCCGCCGCGCCCACGCCGTCGGCCGGCGCCTGGGCGTAGACGGCGGCCTGGTTGCCGGTGGCGGCCAGCCCCTGCGGGATGCCGAACAGCGCCCCCGCGACCAGCAGCACCGGCAACGGACTGGTGTCGCGCAGCAGCAGGAAGACCGCACTGCCCGCGATCAGGCAGCCCGCGGCGACGGCCAACGGGGCGCGGATGCCCTTCGTCCGAGCGCCGGCGAGCGAACAGAGCGCGGCCGCGCCGGACATCGGCAGCAACGCCAGCCCGGCGTGGAAGGACGAGAAGCCGTGCGCCTGCTCCAGCCACTGGCTGAAGCCGTAGAGCACGCAGTAGATGACCAGATAGGCCAGCCCGTGCCGTAGATAGGTCAGCACCAGTGCGCGGTTGCGGGCCAGCATCCGCAGGTCGATGAAGGGCTGCGGGTGGCGCAGCTGCCACCACACCAGGACGGCGGTCAGTGCCGCGGTCGGCGCGAGCAGCGGCCACCGGGGCGCGTCCAGGCGCAGCAGGAAGAACATCGCGCAGGTCAGCGCGGAGGCGAAGAGCGCGATGCCGAACGGGTCGAGGGAGCCCCGGGCCGCGGTGCCGGACCCCTCGGACGCGGCCGCCGCCCGGTCGTCCCGGTCGGCCGGGAGCCAGGCCAGCGCACCGATCAGCGCCAGGAGCGCGAGCGGGACGTTGACCGCGAAGACCGCCCGCCACCCCGCGGTCGCGGCGAGCAGGCCGCCGAGGGTGGGGCCGACCGCCGCACTGGCCAGCGCGGCCAGGGAGATCCGGCCGAGCACCGACCGGGGCGTGGGCCGGCCCACCCGCCGCGACTCGGCGCGCAGCATCGCCATCGCCGCCGGGTAGGCGGCCGCGGTGCCGACGCCGAGCAGGATCCGGGAGACGATCAGCAGTGTGAAGGTCGGCGCCAGCGCGCCGATGAGGCCGGCCGCGCAGACCGCCACCGTGCCGGCGACGAAGACCCGCCGCGGCCCGATCCGGTCGGCGACCCGGCCCAGCGACGGCTGTCCCACCGCGCTGGCGAGGTACATCGCCGAGATCAGCCATGCGGTGTCGGTGGCGCCGACGCGGAAGTCCCGGCCGATCGCCACCAGCGCGGTGGCGATCATCGTCGAGTTGATGGGGTTGAGGAGCGACCCCAGCAGCAGCGGGGTCATCAGACGGGCGCCGAAACCGCGGTCGCCGGAGGGGAGTTGGTCGTGCTCGCCGGCCCGGGCGGCGGTGCGGCCGGGCGTCCGCTCCGAGGCGTCGGGGGCGCTCATTCCTCGGTCAGCCGTCGTATCAGCGCGGTCGCCTCGGCCAGCGTCCGCTGCTCGTCGTCGGTCAACCGGTCGGCGATGGCCACCGCCAGCCAGTTGTTCTTGGCCGCCCGGACGTCGGCGAGCACCTGGCGGCCCCCGTCGGTGAGCGAGAAGACCACCTGGCGGCCGTCGGTGGGGTGGGGGCTGCGGGCGAGGATCCCGAGCTCCTCCAGGGCGCCGACGGTCATCCGCATCGACTGCGGACGCACCAGTTCGGCGCGGGCCAGCGCGGCGATGGTGGACGGCCCGTCGGCGTCGATCCGGGCGAGCACCGCGCGCTGGGTAGGGGTCAGTTCACCCTGCGGGGAGGCGGCACGCAGCCGGCGCATCAGCAGGGACACGGTCGCGCCGAGGTCGGTGCCGAGCCGTTCCTGGTCCTTGGTGGGCATACTTCGAGCGTAGATTGTCGACAGGGAAACTTGCAAGTTCTTCTGTCTTTTTTGCTGTGTCGGCGCGCCCGGTCCGTCGAGCGGCGCGGCCGGACCCGGGCGGCCGGTGCGGGCCCGCGTGGCCGGTGCGGGCCCGCGTGGCCGAGGCGCGGGCCCGAGCGGCCGCCCGACCGTGCGGATTCCGAAAACCTCCCGTAGCACGCCGGTCACCGCCCCCGAACACGCCGGGTGTGCAATGCGGACGAGCCGGAGGGGTCCGGCCGCAGGGGGGGAAGGTATGGCATGACGGACACTCAACTCACCTCACCCGCCACGGAGTTCGCCCACTTCCTGACCGGTCTCGGGCGGCTGCTCGATCCGGCGGCCGGGTGGTACAGGGTCTTCGCGCAACGCGACCCGGAGGGCCTGCGGGCCTGTCTGGAGGGCCGGGAGCTGCCGCCCTGGGACGTGGTCGAGTCGCTGCTGCACGACCTCGCGGCCCGCCACGGCGACCAGGCGGTACGCACCATGGGCCCGCGCGCCCGGCGGCTGCACGCCCGGGCGGTCGCCGACCACGACGCCCAGCCGGGCGGCCGACCGGCGCTCCGCGAGCGCCTGGAACTGATGCGCCGCGCCCAGCGGCGGGCCGCCCGCCGCGCCGACGAACTACAGACCGCCGCCCGGGCCGCCGCGGAACCGCCCGAGCGGGAGCGACTGTCCCGGGAACTGGCCTGGGCCCGGGACGACCTCGTCCGGGCGGAGGCCCGCGTCGGGGAACTGCGGGCCCGACTGGCGGCGCTGGCGGATGGCCCGGGCCCGACGGCCGGCGACGCGACGGACGCCCCGGTCTCGACGGCCGGCGACGCGGCGGCCGCCTCGACCCCGGTGGCCGGCGGCGCGGCGGACACCCGGGTCCCCGTGGCCGGCGGCGCGGCGGCCGCCGAAGGGCCCGCCCCCGAGTCCGCCCCCGGGCCCGTCCCCGAGTCACCCGGCGAAGCCGCCCGCCCCAGGGGCGCGCGGTTCGCCGGGCTGGAGCCGTCGGACGGCCCCCCGGCCGCCGACCCGGTGCCCGTCGGGCCGCCCTCCCCGCCGCCCGCCGCCGCACCCGGACCGGCCCCGCGCGGCGCGCGCTTCGCCGGGGCGTACACCACACCGCACGAAACGGCCGACGGCGCACCGGACCGCGGCCCCGACGCCCCGCCCGCGTACCCGGACCCCGGGCCCGAGGCGCGCCACGCCGCCACCGCGACCGCCCGCCGCCTCGCCCAGCTCCGTGCGAGCGGCGCGAGCGGCCCCGCACACGCCGAACTGTGCGCCGCCACAACCCGCCCCGCATCCGAACTCCCCCTGCTCCTGGCCGCGTTGGAGGAGGCCCAACTCGCCTCCGACGTCCCCGTGCTGCTCTGGGAGGCGGCCGGCCTGCCACCCGCCCGGCTCGCCGCGGCCGCCGACGCCCTGGCCGCCGCCGGCCGCACCGCCGACGCCGCGGCACTGCTCCGGCAGAGCGTGGCCCGCCCCGTCGCCGAGGTGGCGGCGACCGCGCGGGCCCTGCTCGACCGCGCACGACCCGGCCAGGCCAGGGAACTACTGGCCGCCGTCGCCCGGTCCCGCACCCCGGACGAGGCGGCCGCACTGGCCGCGGCCGACCCCGGGACCCTCGGGCCGCTGCTGCTGGCCGCGGCGCGGGCGGTCTCCCCGGACCGGCACCGCGACCTCGCGCACGCCCTACGCGCCGCCGGGCACCCCGCCGCACCCTGACCGGCCCGCCCGCCCGCCCGCCGCGCCGCGCAGAGAGATGGTCTTGCCACCGTCGGTGACGGGGCTTACGGTCGCCTCCACACGCGTAGATCCGCGCGCCGCAGGCTCTCGCATCGACAAAGGAGCAGCTCATGGCCGATGTTGTGCGTGCCGCACTGGTCCAGGCGACCTGGACCGGCGACACCGAATCGATGATCGCGAAACACGAGGAGCACGCCAGGGCGGCGGCCGCGCAGGGTGCGAAGGTGATCGGCTTCCAGGAGGTCTTCAACGCCCCGTACTTCTGCCAGGTCCAGGACCCGGAGCACTACCGCTGGGCGGAGCCGGTGCCGGACGGCCCGACCGTACGGCGGATGCAGGACCTCGCCCGGGAGACCGGAATGGTGATCGTCGTCCCGGTCTTCGAGGTCGAACAGGCCGGCTTCTACTACAACACCGCGGCCGTCATCGACGCCGACGGCACCGTCCTCGGCAAGTACCGCAAGCACCACATCCCGCAGGTCCAGGGCTTCTGGGAGAAGTACTACTTCCGCCCGGGGAACGTCGGCTGGCCGGTCTTCGACACCGCCGTCGGCCGGATCGGCGTCTACATCTGCTACGACCGCCACTTCCCCGAGGGCTGGCGCCAGTTGGGCCTCAACGGCGCCCAGCTCGTCTACAACCCGTCCGCCACCTCGCGCGGCCTGTCGGGCTACCTGTGGAAGCTGGAGCAGCCCGCGGCGGCGGTCGCCAACGAGTACTTCATCGCCGCGATCAACCGGGTCGGCGTGGAGGAGTACGGCGACAACGAGTTCTACGGCTCCAGCTACTTCGTCGACCCGCGCGGCCAGTTCGTCGGCGAGCCCGCCAGCGACACCAAAGAGGAACTGGTCGTCCGCGACCTGGACTTCGCCCAGATCGACCAGGTCCGCCAACAGTGGGCGTTCTACCGCGACCGCCGCCCCGACGCCTACGAGGGGCTGGTGCAGCCATGACGCACGACACCGGAAGCCTGCACGCCCGCCACCAGGCGGTGATGCCGTCCTGGCTGAGCCTCTACTACGACCGGCCCCTGGAGCTCACCCACGGCGAGGGCCGGCACGTCTGGGACGCCGAGGGCAACCGCTACCTCGACTTCTTCGGCGGCATCCTCACCACCATGACCGCGCACGCCCTGCCCGAGGTGACCAAGGCCGTCACCGAGCAGGCCGGCCGGATCCTGCACACCTCCACGCTGTACCTCTCCCGCCCCATGGTCGAGTTGGCGGAGCGGATCGCCACGCTCTCCGGGATCCCCGACGCCCGGGTCTTCTTCACCACCTCCGGCACCGAGGCCAACGACACCGCACTGCTGCTGGCCACCACCCACCGCCGGTCCAACCAGGTCCTGGCGATGCGCAACAGCTACCACGGCCGCTCCTTCTCCACCGTCGGCATCACCGGCAACCAGAGCTGGTCGCCCACCAGCCTCTCGCCGCTCCAGACCCTCTACGTCCACGGCGGGGTGCGGTCCCGCGGCCCGTACGCCGACCTCGGCGACGCGGAGTACATCGCGGCCTGCGTCGCGGACCTCACGGACATGCTCCAGCAGACCGCGGGCGGCGTCGCCGCACTGATCGCCGAACCGGTGCAGGGCGTCGGCGGGTTCACCGCACCGCCGGACGGGCTGTACGCCGCGTTCCGCGAGGTGCTGGCCCGCGAGGGGATCCTGTGGATCAGCGACGAGGTGCAGACCGGCTGGGGCCGCACCGGCGACCACTTCTGGGGCTGGCAGGCGCACGCCGAGAACGGCCCGCCGGACCTGCTCACCTTCGCCAAGGGCATCGGCAACGGCATGTCCCTCGGCGGGGTGGTGGCCCGCGCCGAGATCATGGACTGCCTGCCCGCCAACTCCATCTCGACCTTCGGCGGCAGCCCGATCACCATGGCCGCGGGCCTGGCCAACCTCGGCTACCTCCTGGAGCACGACCTCCAGGGCAACGCCCGGCGGGTCGGCGGACTGCTCATCGAGCGCCTGCGGGCGGTGGCGGCCGGCCTCGACGTGGTGCGGGAGGTCCGCGGACGGGGCCTGATGATCGGGGTCGAGCTGGTCCGGCCGGGCACCGACGCGCCTGCGCCGGAGGCCGCCACGCTGGTGCTGGAGGCAGCCCGGGAACGCGGTCTGCTGGTCGGCAAGGGCGGCCAGGGCGGCGCCTCGCTCCGCATCGCGCCGCCGCTCACGCTCACCGTCGCCGAGGCGGAACACGGCGCGGAACTCCTCGCCGACGCCCTGCGGTGGACGCAACAGCAACTCACCGCGGGCTAGGACCTGTCGTCAAATTCCCGTCTGCCTCGCGACCGGTGGATCACGGCCGGGGCCGACGGCGTCCCACCCGGCCCGCGCCGTCTCCTCGGCCGCGCCGGGGAGACGGCTCCGCCCCGGTGCGGCGCGCGTCGACCGGAGGCCGTCGCGCTCCCTCGTGCGCGTGGTTCCCCGGCGTGTTGCTTGTCCGGCCGGAGTGCGGTCGGGACGGTGGGAGGGTGCGCGCCCCTCATCTCCTCGCCCTGACGGCCGCGGTGTTGGCCACGGCCACCGGCTGCGTGTCCGTCTCCGTCCCGGTGCCCCGGACGGTGCCGTCCGGGCCCGTTCCGGCACCTTCCGTGCCCGAGCGTCCCGGGGCCCCGGTGCCGTCGGAGCGGGCCCCGCACCAGCAGGTGGTGACCGCACCACGCCGATCGGCGCCCCCCGAGGACGCCACGGCACCGGCAGCCGACCCGGACGGGACGGCGGTCGACGCGAGGGCCCGGGCCGAGTCGTCGGCACCGGACCGACGCCGGCACCCCGCGCCACCGCAGCACGCAGGGCCGCCCCCGCACCACCACGACCGGCCGCGCCCCGCGCACGCCGCACCGCCCCAGCACCGCCCGGCCGTAGGGCCACCGCGCCCCCGGACCACGATGGACCCGCGCGTCATCTGCCAGATGGCCTCCGGCAAGGTCAGGTCAGACCTGCTGCGGCTGTGCCAGGGCGCCTTCGGCAGCTGACGCACCGGGCAACCGGCTCGGCGGGACGCGGATCCCGGAGACGCCTTCGTCCGGGACGAGAAGAGGTCCTCACCCGGAGGCACGGGACCTCAGTCGGCGGGAGCCACGTCCTGGTAACTCCGGCCCACCGCAGGGCTGTTGAGCCAGGCGGTGGCCGGTCCCTTGACGCCGTCGGAGCGGTAGACGCCCCACTTGTCGGTGACCCAGTCGCCGCGCAGGGTCGCCGCGGGGTACTGCTCGGTGCCGCCGGGCAGCTTCTGGGCGGTGCCGTCGTGCCAGAGCCGCACCCAGCCGCGGGCCGGATCCTTCGAGACCTTGATGCCGAGGACGAAGTCGTGCCAGGTGTTGAGGGCGATCGGGGCGTGCCAGAGCTGCGTGGTCTTCAGCTGCGGGTCGCAGTACTCCAGGTCGACGGTGCCGTCGCCGCGGGCGCGCAGCGACAGCGGCGGGGTGGCGGCACCCGAGCCGTAGTCCTTGAGCTGCCACAGGACGACCCAGTCGCCCTTCTTCATGGGCAGTGGGCCCCACATCGAACGCCAGCCGATGTAGTAGACGTCGCCCTGCCGGGAGTAGCGCAGCGGACCGTTGCCGGTGCGGTGACCGCGGGTCTCCACCCGCACCCGGGTGGGGCCGTCGATCTTGTCGCCGGAGGTGTGCAGTTCGAAGGAGTTCCCGTGTTGTCCGGTCGGGTCGTCGACGACCTTCACGGTGCCCGGTTTGGTCTCGGTGCCCTCGAAGTTGGCGGCGCCCTTGGCCGGGTCGGCACGCCACAGTACGGCCGCGTGGGGATCGGCGGCCGGGTGTGCGCCGCCGGGCCGGACCGCGGACGGGGCCTGCTGGGCGGTCGCGGAACAGGCGCCGGTCAGCGCGATTCCGGTGAAGAGGGCAACGCCCCATCGGAGGTGGGGGGTTAGGGATCGCTTCATGGGGGACTCCCGGCATGTGGGGGCAGGGGACGGGAGTGAAAGTTAGGTTTGTTGCCAGTCGACGTCAAGGGGGTGGCCGGGCGGCCGCCGTCCGGTGCATCGGGATCCCGGGCGCTATTTCCGGGCGGCGGCCGCGCGCACCGCGTCGGCCACCTCGGTGAAGAAGCGGGTGTGGGCGCGCCGGCTGACCGGGGCCTCCGGGTTCCACGGCAGTAGCCGGGCGCGGGCCTCGATCGCCCGCCAGTTCTCGTCCGTGCGCAGCGCCTCTACCCGGGCGGCGTTGACCCGGGCGTCGATCAGGACGACGTCCGGGGCGAGCGCGGCGGCCTCCGCCCAGCCGACCGTCGACCAGTTCGCCCCGGCGCCGGCCACCGGCTCCGGCAGCTCCGCGCCGTGTTCGGCCAGGGCCCGCAGGTCCGGCCAGGTGCCGGGCCGGGCCAGGTGCACCTTGTCCGGTCCGGCGGGGGACAGCGCCACCACCCGCGGCCGTACCGCACCGCCGGTCGCCTTCCGCAGCTCGTCCTCGGCCGCGTCCAACTCCTTGGCCCGGGCGAGTGGTTCGCCGTGTCCCAGGGAGCCGGCCAGTGCCGCGAAGCGCTCCCGCACCTCGGCCAGGCTGCGCCCCGGGCCCACCGCGACGGTGGCCACCGGGACCTGAACCTCCAGTTCCTGCGCGACCTTCGCTTCCAGGCCGTACACCTGCTCCTCGTCGTAGGTCACCGCCACCACGAGGTCCGGGCGGGCCTCCAGCAGGGTGTCCGGGTGCAGCGCGCTGCCCGAGCCGAGGTACCGGATCTCGGCCAGCGGCAGTTCACCGGCCTTGGCCGGGTCGGCCGCCACCCCGTCGTGCTGGGAGCCGAACAGGCCCACGGGGCGGATGCCGTGGTCCCACAGCGTGGCTCCCGCCTGTATGTAGGCCACGATCCGTTCCGGCCGGGTTCCGGCCACCACCAGGCGCCCGCGGTCGTCGGAGAACTCCCACGGTGTGCTCTGCTCCATGGCGCATCGCCTTTCTGACGTCATGTGTGTCTTTTGACGTCCTGGGTGCGGATTGTGAAGGTGCGGTTCCGTCATGACTTTCGAAGTTGTGGGTCCGAAGTCTGTTACCTGCCCATCCGGCCGCCCCCGCACCCCTCCCGGCCCCCGCCCCCGGCGCCCCTTGCGCACCCCCCGTTCAACCACCCGGCTGACCGCCGCCGCGACACCCACCCGGTGACCGATCTTCCGTCACGGTATTGCCACGGTGGGTGACATGCTTCTACGGTGTCTCCTTCCCGTCCGGAATCTACGGGTGTAGACCAGGTTGTGACGTGGCGTCAGATAGGGAGCCGAGATGAGCCGTACGGTCATCCGGGGCGGACTGGTCATCACCGCCGCCGAGGAAATGCGCGCCGACGTCCTGATCGAGGACGGCCGGATCGCCGCCCTCGCGGCACCCGACAGCCCGACCGCCGAGTGCGACCGGCTCGGCCCGTCCGGTGGAGCGGGGGGAGCGGCCGGCGGGCGCGGCTGAGACGGCCGTGCCGTGTGCAGACACCGATGCGCACCGATGAGGCCGGGGTGCCACGACCGGCCCCACCACCCGTACTGCGCCGCCATCTCCGGGCACGCAGGACCACGTTCGACTCGACGACCGCCCCGGGATCACGGAAGTACCCGGTGCGCGCAGGGAGGCGCGAAGGATGACCCGCACTCTGATCACCGGTGGCCTCGTCATCACGGCCGCCGAAGAGACCCACGCGGATGTATTGATCGAAGACAGCCGCATCGTGGCCCTCGCTTCCACCGGAACGCAGAACTGGACCGCCGAGCGCGTCATCGACGCTTCGGGCAAGTACGTCATCCCGGGCGGCGTCGACGCCCATACGCACCTTGAGATGCCGTTCGGCGGGACGACCTCGTCCGACACGTTCGAATCGGGCACCCGCGCGGCCGCCTGGGGCGGCACCACCACGATCATCGACTTCGCGATCCAGTCGGTCGGCCAGCCGCTGCGGCAGGGGCTGGATCTCTGGCACGCGAAGGCCGACGCCCAGTGCGCGATCGACTACGGCTTCCACATGATCCTCTCCGACGTGAACGAGTCGACGCTGAGGGAGATGGACGGGCTCGTGAGTGAAGGAGTGAGCTCGTTCAAGCTCTTCACCGCGTACCCGGGCGTCTTCTACAGCGACGACGGGCAGATCCTGCGGGCGATGCAACGGGCCGCGGACAACGGCGGCCTGATCATGATGCACGCCGAGAACGGCATCGCCATCGACGTGCTGGTGCGGCAGGCCCTGGAGCGGGGCGAGACCGCGCCCCGCTACCACGGCGAGGTACGCAGGGCGTTGCTGGAGGCGGAGGCCACGCACCGGACGATCCAGCTCGCGCGGGTGGCGGGTTCGCCGCTGTACGTGGTGCATGTGGCGGCGCAGGAGGCCGTCGCGGAGCTGACGGAGGCCAGGGACATGGGTCTGCCGGTCTTCGGCGAGACCTGCCCGCAGTACCTCTTCCTGTCCACCGACAACCTGGCCGAGCCCGACTTCGAGGGTGCGAAGTACGTGTGCAGCACGCCGCTGCGGCCACGTGAACACCAGGCAGCTCTGTGGCGGGCCCTGCGCACCAACGACCTCCAGGTGGTCTCCACCGACCACTGCCCGTTCTGTTTCGTGGGCCAGAAGGAACTGGGCCGCGACGACTTCTCCAAGATCCCCAACGGTCTGCCCGGAGTGGAGAACCGGATGGACCTGCTCCACCAGGCGGTCGTGGACGGGCACATCACCCGCCGCCGCTGGATCGAGATCGCCTGCGCCGCCCCGGCCCGCATGTTCGGCCTGTACGGCAAGAAGGGCACCATCGCGCCCGGCGCCGACGCGGACGTGGTCATCTACGACCCGACCGCCGAGCAGGTCATGTCGGCGGCGACGCACCACATGAACGTCGACTACTCGGCGTACGAGGGCAAGCACGTCACGGGCCGGGTGGAGACGGTCCTGTCGCGCGGCGAACTCGTCATCGACCAGCGGAAGTTCACCGGGCGCGCCGGCCACGGCCAGTACATGCCGCGCGCCACCTGCCAGTACCTGAACTAGGAGGCTCCACAGTGGATTTCGGACTCGTTCTGCAGACGGACCCGCCCGCCTCGACGGTCGTCGACCTGATGCGGCGCGCGGAGCGCAACGGCTTCCGCTACGGCTGGACCTTCGACTCGGCAGTGCTCTGGCAGGAACCCTTCGTCATCTACAGCCAAATCCTGGAGCACACGACTGCGTTGACGGTCGGACCCATGGTGACCAACCCGGGGACGCGCACATGGGAGGTGACCGCGTCGACCTTCGCGACGCTCAACGACATGTTCGGCAACCGCACGGTGTGCGGTATCGGCCGGGGCGACTCGGCGATGCGGGTCGCCGGACGGAAGCCGAACACGCTGGCCACGCTCGGTGAGGCGATCCACGTCATCCGCGATCTGGCGGAGGGTCGCGAGGCCGAGGTGGACGGGCGGGCGCTGCGGATTCCCTGGGTGCGCGACGGGCGCCTTCCGGTATGGATGGCGGCGTACGGTCCGAAGGCGCTGGCCCTGGCCGGCCAGCAAGCCGACGGCTTCATCCTCCAACTGGCCGACCCGTATCTGACGGAGTGGATGGTGAAGGCCGTACGGGACGCGGCGGCCGCCGCCGGCCGCGACCCGTCCTCGCTGAAGATCTGCGTGGCCGCACCCGCGTACCTCACCGCCGACACCTCGCCCGCCGCGCTGGCGCACGCACGCGAGCAGTGCCGCTGGTTCGGCGGCATGGTCGGCAACCACGTCGCGGACCTCGTCGCCAAATACGGCGAGCACTCCGCCGCCGTCCCCGAGGCCCTCACCGCGTACATCAAGGGCCGCGACGGCTACGACTACGCCCATCACGGCCGCGCCGACAATCCCGACACCGCCTTCGTACCCGACGAGATCGTCGACCGCTTCTGCGTCATCGGCACCGAGGAGCAACACCTCGACAAACTGCGGGCGTTGCAGGCACTGGGCGTCGACCAGTTCGCGGTGTACGCCATGCACGACGCCCGCGAGGACCTCATCGACGCGTACGGGACGGGAGTCATCCCCGCTCTGCAACGCTGAGCCCGACGCACGAGCCGACTCGCCGGTCAACGCGGTACGCCCCGCAGAGCATCCTGGCCAGGGCGATCGGATGCCTGATGACACGGCGCTGCCTGGCTGTGCCAGGTGTGCGGCACTCAGGCTTCGGTTCCTGGCGAGGCGTTCCCCTTGGGCGACAACGACCACTGGCCATGCGGCGATGGGTTATGGCGGCTGCGCAGGACTTGCTGTGGGGCTCGGGCGGGGGCCCCGGGGGACTTGAGCGATACGTAGACGCCGGTGATGCGGGGCGAGCTGCGGCGCCGCCCGGGGTCCGGTCGGTGGAGAGCGCACCCGGCATGCGCGTGTTCAAGCAAGCCTTCCCAATCGTCGGAATCGTCGGATAGCGCCGGCAGAGGGCCCTGGCGCATCGGATATCGCCGATTTCCGGGGGCTTTCCTGGTGGCGGACGGTGGGTTCGACGACGGTGGGCGCGTGAAACCCGTTCGGACAGAAGGAACCGTCCCGATGCACACCGCGTTCGACCCGATCACCGTCGGTCCGCTCACCCTCGCCAACCGCATCGCCATGGCACCGCTGACCCGTCGCCGCGCCTACGGTGAGGGCCTGTCAGCGACCCCGCTCATGGCCGAGTACTACCGGCAGCGTGCCACCGCAGGACTGCTCATCGCCGAAGCCCTGCAACCCAACCACGTCGGCCAGGGCTACACCGACACCCCCGGTCTGCACGACGCCCGCCAGGTCGAGTCCTGGCGCCCCGTCACACAGGCCGTCCACGAAGCGGGCGGCAGCATCTACGCACAGCTGATGCACGCCGGCCGCAACAGCCACCCCGAACTCCTGGGCGGCGGCCGGCATCCCCTCGCACCGTCAGCCGTCGCAGCCGACGGGGTGGTGCGCATCCACGGAGGCGAGCCCGCCGTCCGCAAGCCCTTCCCCGTGCCGCGCTCCATGACCACGCAGGAGATCGCCGGTACCATCGCCGACTTCGCCGACGCGGCCGCGAACGCGATCGACGCCGGATTCGACGGCGTCGAGCTGCACGGCGCATACGGCTACCTCATCCAGCAGTTCCTCTCGGGCAACGCCAACCGCCGCACCGATGCCTACGGCGGCAGCGTCGCCGGGCGCGTCCGGTTCCCCGTCGAACTCGTCGAAGCCGTGGCCGCACGCATCGGAGAGGAACGGCTGGCACTTCGCATCAGCCCCGGCTGCCCCGCGTTCGGCCTCGTAGAGCCCGACCTGCACGAGCTCTACCTGACCCTGATCGATCAGCTGCCGCCGCAGCTGGCCTACCTGCATGTCTTCGAGTTCCCCGGCCACCGCGACCTCACGGTGGAACTGCGCCGCAGCTGGGACGGGGTGTACATGCTCAACCCGCACGAGGCCCCCGAGGACTGGCCCGCCGGCCCCCGTCAACTGCACCTGGTGGACGGGGGGCTCGCGGACATCCTCTCCTTCGGCACGCACTTCATCGCCAATCCCGATCTCGTGGACCGCCTCCGCACCGGCGCCCCCCTCAACGAGGCCGATCACACCACCTTCTACCGCGGCGACCATCGCGGCTACACCGACTACCCGACCATGGCGCAGGCGCGGCCGTAACCGTCCGCTCGGCGTCACCGCCCGAGGCCGCCCACAGTGGCGCGGGGGTAGACGACGCCGAGCGGTTCCACTTCGCCGGCAACGCGCTGATCAACGGCTTTGACGCCGTTCTCGACGCGGTACTCGGCCAGTCACCGTGCCCGCGCTCGCTCGCCCGCGCCAAACCGTCGGGGTGGTCCAGCCTGGTGCTGTGCCCGAAGCGGACCACCCCGACCAGCGACACCCGACGCCACCGAGCCGGCCACGCCCTCCGACTCGCCGCCGACAGCCGATAGCCGATAGCCGAGAACGGGAAGGTTGGGTCGGTAACGATCCGCGGTGCAGGCCATTACCGACTTGTCAGGCAGCCGCTAGATGACTCATTCATCTAGCGGCCGGCCAGCAGCGCCCCGATGATGAGCCCGGCCAGCAGCAGACCCAGCGCCACGGGCAGGGGAGCCGCTCCCCTGGCAGCGCCTGACGACCCACGACGCCGGAACGACGGAATCCAGACGAAACCCTGCGAGTCCCCGGTGTGATGGTGGTGGCTGCCGTGGTGGCCCAACCCCCCGCTGTGATGGTGGCCGCCAACCCCACCCCCGTGGTGGCCGCCCCCGCTGAACCCTCCGCCGCCGTGCATGGTGTTCACCCCGTAGTCCGTGGTCCGTAGTTCGTGGTCCGTTCTCCACCGCCGCCTGCCCGGATCTTGGTGGCCTACACCTGAACCGGCCAGGTCGCTCCGCGCCTTCCTGCCGACCGCCTATCCGTCACATGACCCATCGGACAGCCCCTGGTCGTCGTTGAGTCCACGTCGTAGACAGACAGGTACCGGTTGATCGCCGGGAAAGACGACCTCAGACACCGGGTGCCCGCCGCACGGCGACCCCGTTCCGCTCAAGCAGCGCCGCCGTCACCCCGTCTCCCGGCACCAGCTGCCCGGCGAACGACCCGTCGTACACCACACCCCGGCCGCACGACGGACTACGAGGCATCAGCAGCGCCTCCGTGCAGCCTCCGTGCCGCGCTGCCGCGAGTGCGCGCCGTGCTCCTTCCACGAACTCCGCCGTCACGTCATGCCCAGTGTCTTCAACGACCCGCGCCGTCCCGTCGAGCACGTCGTGCCCGTCGCCGCCCACCAGCTCCGCAGGCCGCCGCGGTGTCGCGAGCCCGCCCGCGACCTCCGGGCAGAAGGACACGACTTCACGACCGGCCACTGCCTCCTCCACCTCCGACGACGCTTTGTGACGCCCGTCGAACCGGCAGGGCACCCCACGCAGACACGCGCTGACCAGAATTGCTTCCATGCCGCCAGGCTAGCCATCCGGTGGGCTGGTGCGGTCGTCGGTCCATGGGGCGCACACGCCCCCTGACTGAGCCCGCAACCAAGCCGAAGAGCAGGGCCGGGGATTTTCAAGCAACCCCCAACACACCACGGGCGTATGGGCACCCCAACACCTGACAGCCACGCCATTCACCACACGCGTGGTGAGGCGATGTGGTGACGTGTTGGTCGACGCCGTCACTGTCGGCCCGGCCTTGTACGAGTCGCTCCGAGCCCGCGTTCTCACCCGCCCCTGGCCGTCAGGAGCGCTGACGTTGCTCATGCGGGAGAACGGCAGCCTGAAGGCCCCAACAGGCACCGGCCGCCTGGACGTTGGCCCCGACACCCCGGCCTACGGCCCTACGGCACCAAGCTGCACCGGAGCGCGCCGAAGCTGATCGCGGCGGCCAACGAACGGGGCCCGGGCGCGAACGTCCGCGCCCGCGCCTCATGCGGGGCGCCTCCGCAAGGGGTTGGCGGGTCATTCCTCCAGGGCTGCCGCGATGCGGTCGAGGTCGGTGAGGAGCACTGTCATGTGTTGGGGCGGGATCGCCTGGGCCATGCGCTGTTCGATGGCGTAGACGGCGGCCTGGACCGTGGCGAGGCGTGCGTGGCCCTCCTCGGTGAGGTGGGCGGGGCGGGCGCGGCCGTGGTCGGCGGTGGCGGGGCGGGTGATCAGTCCCGCTTCCTGCAAGCCCCGCAGGACGACGTTGCCGGACTGCCGGGTGACGAAGGTCGCGCGGGCGAGGTCGGCGTTGGACATACCGGGGTGCAGGGCCAGGAGTTCGAGGGTGGAGTACTGCGGCACGGTCAGCCGGTGCTCGCGCAAGACCTTGTCCATGGCGCCGCGCAGGGCGGCCTGGGCGCGTTTGAGCAGGTATCCCACGTGTTGGGTGACGTCCTTCGCGAGGTGGGGCGGCTCGGTCGGCTCGGTCGGCATGCTCTCCGTCATGTCAGCATTTTGACATGGCCACCCCGGCGCCCTAGCCTCAACAATGTCAAAGTCCTGACATAAGGATTGAGGAAGGCTCATGCCTGTCACCATCGACGGCCCCGACTTCGTCGCCCTGCAAGTCCGCGACGTGGACGCCGCAGCCGCATTCTGCGAGCGACATCTGGGCCTGCGTCGGGCCGCGGTGTCGCCGCCACACGCGGTCGTGTTCGACACCAAGCCGATCCCGTTCGCCATCCGCGAGCTCCTCCCGGGCATCGACCTCGCCAACACGGCGCGGCCCGGCCTCGGAGTGGCGCTCTGGTTCCGGACCTCCGACGCTCACGAGCTCCACGACCAGCTCACCGCCGCCGGGATCAAGATTCTCACCCCGATGACGGCCAGCCCCTTCGGGTCGATGTTCTCCTTCGAGGGCCCGGAGGGCTACACGCTCACCGCACACGGAGGCTGACCGTGAACGCCGCCGCCTTCGTCCCGGCCGGGCTCTTCTCGCTCGCCTCCAGCGTCCGGTTCCTGGAGGGCTTCACCCCCGCGAGCCACCACCACGCGGCGGACGGGATCCTCCGCCTGGCCTTCCCCGCCGACGACGCGACCTCCGTGGTCGCGGCCGCCATCCAGCAGGACCTGGGAACAGGCGGCGGCACCGGCACCGACTACGCCCTCGCCGAACTGTGCGCCCTACCCGGCATCGGACCCTTCTCCGCCGAGCTCGTCCTCATCCGGGGAGCCGGACACCCCGACGTCCTCCCCCGCCACGAACCGCGCGTCCACCGAGTCATCGCCACCGCATACGGGCTCGACGCCCCGGCCGCCGCCGACATCGCCCGACTGGCGAGGGCCGCCGACCGGTGGAGGCCCTACCGCAGCTGGGTCGCCACCCTCCTCTGCACGCGCCCACGACACGCTCCAGCCGGGCCCCGCGTGCCACGGTGTACCGCCACTCGTCACACTTCGTGCTCGCGGAAATGCGTAGTTCCGCATCTGCCTTCACGCTCGTCAGTCACGTCAAGATCGGCAACAGTCGACCTCGGCCGGCCTCGGCGGGTTCTTCGGCTCGGGCTCTTCCCGGCGCCGGGTACGGGTGAGGTTCAGCGGGCCGGGAAACTGTAGGTGTAGCCCTGGGCATCCAGCTGATCCAGCAGCTTGGCGAGCGCTGCGACGCTCTGCGAGCGGTCGCCTCCGCCGTCGTGCATCAGGATGATCGAGCCCGGGTGCAGGTTCCGGTTGATGTTCCGCAGGATGTTCGCGGCGCCGGGTCGTTTCCAGTCGTTGGAGTCGTCGCTCCAGCCGAGGGGGCGAAGTCCGTGTTGGGCGGCGATGTTTCGGATGGTGGGTTTGAAGTCACCGCCGGGTGCCCGGTAGTACCAGAGCTTGGCCCCGGGACCGGCCGCTTCGGATATCTCCCGTTGGGCGTCGACTATCTCGTGGACGTTGTAGTCCAGCGGCATGCTGCTCTGCCGCTCGTTGTGGTGTACCGAGTGGTCGCACAGCCGGTCGCCGGCGGCGGCTATCGCCTTGGTGAGGTAGGGGTAACGCTGCGCGTTCGGGCCGATCTCGCAGAACGTGGCCTTGGCATGGTGCTGGGCCAGCAGCGCCAGTACCTGCGGCGTCCAGCGCGGGTCCGGGCCGTCGTCGAAGGTCAGCGCGACGGACCTGCCGCCGTCCTCGGTGCTGTGTTGGAGCGCGCTACTCACCGTGAACCCGCTCGACGAGCTGGTGGAAGCGATGCCCGGGCCACTCGGCGAGGCGGAGGGCGAGGCGGAGGGCGAGGCGGAGGGCGACGAGGGCGACGGCGCGGCGCTCGATGCGTCGGACGACGCGCTGGGCGACGGGGTCGGGGAAGGGGAGGCCGAGCCGGTGGCGACGACGGACCGGGAAGGCGCGGCGGACGGTGTCCCGGCTGCCAGCGACGCCTGTGCCGCATGCGTTCCGCACGCCGCCAGGGTGGCTCCGGCGAGCGCCATCGCAACGGTGGCTGCCGTCTTCTTCGAACTGGTCAATGCCACAGCAGGTCCTCCAGCGGCACCCGGGCGGGCGTGCCTGTTCAGCGGTGATGTGGTGGTGTCTCGCGCACGGCAGGGACGGGGGAGCGGGCTGCGCCGGCGTGATCGCCGGCTGAGCCGCGCTGACGGGTTCGGCAGCCGATGCGCCTGCTCCTGGATCGCCTACGTCTTGCGATGAAACGGAAGCAAATAGTCCATTTTGTTCCCTATGTCGACAACGGTAGGGGAATTCGGAGCCGCACCCCAGGGGCTCGCTGTGTGACCTACGTCCCGTTCGGACCCGTGACGATGCGTGCCTTCGCAGGACGGTGCGTTGCCGGGTGTACGCACGCAGCGCCTCGCCGATCTCCGGCCTTGCTCGGGCGCGAAGGGCGCGTCCTGCTCACGCGCCGAACCTGGACGAAAAAGTCGTGGCCCGGAGTCTGGAGCAACAGCCGCATCGGGCACACCTGAATGTCAGGGATGAAGACGGTGATGTCGTCGGCGGCAGGCGCGCTGCCGTGCGCTGCTGCACCGCATTAGCCGTCCGTTAGTGCAACGCCAACCTGACCGTTGAAGCTGATTGTCGTCCGGGAGTGAGACGAGAGAACGCAGCAACGGGAGGGCAGCGATGACGGATCGTGGAGACGGGCGCGCGGCGAGCGGGATGTTCGGGCGGCGGGGGGCGAGGTTCGCCGCAGTGGGTGTCTTGGGGGTGGCCGCGGCCGTGTTGGCGGTGACGCCGGCGTTCGCCAAGGGAAGTGCCACTGTCAGTGTGTCGCCGGGCACCGTGAAGGTCGGCCAGAGCGTCCACGTCAAGGGGCAGGGGGACAGTGACGCGCTGCAGTTCGCGAAGTTCTGCGCGCAGGAGCGGGTCGGGACGCATGGTGCGTGGCACACCGTCAAGTGCGGCCGCGTCGTGGCCGTGGACACCAGCGACGCCAAGGTCGATGTGAGGGTGAAGGCCGGTCATCGGGGCGTGCTCCAGTTCCGCGGGGTGCTCTACGGCGTCGACGGCCCGCGCGGCGGCCACCCGCGCGCGGACATCACCACGCAGACCAAGACCGTCCACGTACGCTGACCCGGCGCCCGGGCCTGAACCCGGGCGCATTGCGCGGTAGTTTGCAGGAGTTGGGGCGCCCGTCCGAGGAGTGGACGGGCGCCCCGGTCCGCGTCCGGCCACCTCACCGCCGACGGCCACCGCCGCCACACCGCGACGTGGACGATGCGGTGCACCTCGCTGAACCACCCGCCGACGCCCACCGCCTGGAGGCGGGGCCGATCGCCACGACCTTCGTGCCGGTGCGCGCGGCCTCGGCCTTCAGTCGGCCCGGAGCGCCGCCGCGATCCGGGAGCTTTCCAGGTCGACGGCTGACGACGGCAGCCGACAGGGTCGGCAGGGCGGACCGGCACATTGGGTCGCCGTGACCGATGCCCGGGGCGGCGACCGCGGCCTAGGTTCGGACCGTCCTCGTCGGTCGCCCGCGGCCCGACGGTCACCCAGCGACAAGCGGAAGGCGGCCCATGCGCCGGCTCACCTACTACATCGGCTGCAGCCTCGACGGCTTCATCGCCGGACCGGACGGGGAGACCGACTCCTCCGGCTTCGACGGCGACCTGAAGGACGCGATCCTCACCGAGTACCCCGAGACGATTCCCGCCCACGCCCGCGAGGCACTGGGCCTCGCCGACGTACCCAACAAGGTCTTCGACACGATCCTGATGGGCCGCGCCACCTACGAGCCCGCCCTGCGGATCGGCGTCACCAGCCCCTATCCGCACCTGCGGCAGTACGTCTTCTCCTCCACCCTGCCCCGGACCGAGCCCGAGGTGGAGGTGGTGTCGGGGGACCCGGTGGAGCTCGTCCGCGGCCTCAAGCGGCAGCCGGGCGCGGGCATCTGGCTGTGCGGCGGGGCGAGCCTCGCCGGGCAGCTGCTGAGCGAGATCGACGAACTGGTGGTGAAGCGCTACCCGGTGGTGTTCGGCAGCGGCACCCCGCTGTTCCGCGCCCCCTTCACCCCCGCCACCTGGCAGCTCCGCGACTCCCGGGTCTTCCTCACCGGCACCACCCTGACCAGCTACGTCCGACCGTAGGAGCACCGATGCTGTTTCGACCCACGACCGGTGCCGAGGTCGACCGCGTCGCCGCGGTAACGGTCCCCGAACCCGTCGGCTGGATCGACGCTGACCGCTACCGCGACGAGCTCCGGCAAGGGATGTACCGGCCGGAGTGGACCTGGGTCGCCGAGGACGGCGACGGCCGGCTGCTGGCCCGCGCCCTGTGGTGGGGCCGGGCGGACAGCGCCCACCCGGTCGCCCTGGACTGCCTGCACGTCGACCCCGGGGCGGGCGACCGGGCCCGGGTGGCGACCCGGTTGCTCACCGCCGGGCTGCGGGCGTTCGCCGCCGCGGGCGCGCCGAAGCCGCCGCTGTACAACCTGACGCTGCCGGTCGGTTGGCGCGACGACCCGGTGGCGGCGGACGCGGTGACCTGGCGCCGGACCGCCGCGCGGGCCGCCGGCCTCGGCCACGAGGTGGAGCGGCTGCGGCTGGAGTGGGCCGCCGGCGATGCGTTGCCGGGGGGCGGGAGCCGGCTCGCCTTCGCCCCGGCCTCCGACGAGGAGTTCCTCGGGATGTTCCGGCGGATCGCGGTCGGCAGCCTGGACGACGAGACCCGCCGGAACGTCGCCGCGATGGGCGTCGAGGCGGCCGCCCGAGAGGAGTTGGAGTTCTACCTCGGCTGCCCGGGCGAGCGGGAGTGGTGGCGGCTGGCGTACGGCCCCGACGGGCGGCTCGTCGGACTGGCGATCCCCTCCGCGACGCCTTACGCCCGGAACGTCGGATTCCTCGGCGTGCTGCCCGAGTTCCGCGGCCGCGGCTATGTGGACGACCTGCTCGCCGAGGTCACCCGGAGCCATGCAGAGGCGGGTGCCGAGCTGATCACCGCCACCACCGACACCGGGAACGCGCCGATGGCGGCGGCCTTCGCCCGCGCCGGCTACCGGACCGCGGAGATCCGGATGATCTGGTCGGCGCCGGTGGCCGAGCAGGAGCGAGCGCCGTAGGCGCAGCGGTCGCCGCCCCCGGGATCGTCCCCGGTCCGTCCCGCCCGGCCCGCGTACAGTGACGATCAACGAGGCCCGACGGTGGCCGGGTTGGCGGATCCGGGGGCACGGATGCAGGGACGCGACGACGAGCTGCGGCGGATCGAGTCGATGCTCGCCGACGCCCTGCGCGGCGAGAGCGGCGCCCTGCTGCTGCACGGCGAGGCCGGCATCGGCAAGACCGCGCTCCTCGAACACGCCGCCGCCTGCGCGCAGGGCCTGCGGGTGCTGCGCGTCGAGGGCATCGAGTCCGAGATGGAGCTGGGCTTCAGCGGGCTGCACCAGCTCCTCGGGCCGATCCTCCAGGTGCTCGACCGGCTGCCCGCCCCGCAGGCCCAGGCGCTGCGCTCGGTCTTCGGCCTCGTCGACGTGCCGGTGCGGGACCGGCTGACCGTCGCCCTCGCCGCGCTGTCCGTCCTCGCCGAGGCCGCCGCCGACACGCCCCTGCTGTGCCTCGTCGACGACGTGCAGTGGCTGGACCAGCCGTCCGTGGACGTGCTGGCGTTCGCCGCCCGCAGACTGCGCGCCGAGGGCGTCGCGATGCTCTTCGCCGCCCGCGGCGACCTGCCCGGCAGTACGGCGCGGGCGCTGCCCAGGCTGCACGTCACCGGCATCGACCGGACCGCGGCCGCGGTACTGCTGCCCGGGCTCGCGCCGCACGTCGCCGAGCGGATCATCGACCAGGCGCAAGGCAATCCGCTGGCGCTGCGGGAGCTGTCCGCAGCGCTCACCCCGGCGCAGCGGTCCGGTCAACTGGGGCCGCTGGTACTGCCGGAGGTGCCGTCGGCGCTGCCGAGCCGGTTGCAGGAGGCGCTCGCTGAGCGGATCCGCCGGCTGCCCGAGGCCACCCGTCGGATCCTCGCGGTGGCCGCCGCGGACGACACCGGGGACCTGGCCGCGGTGCTGGCGGCGGCGGCCAGGTCCGGGGGTTCGGTCGACGATCTGGCGCCCGCCGAGCGGGCCGGGCTGCTGGCCGTCTCCGGCGCGGGGCTGCGCTTCCGGCATCCGCTGGTCCGGTTCGCCGCCTACCGGAGCGCGCCGCTCGCGGAGCGGATCGCGGCGCACCGGGCGTTGGCGGAGACGCTGGACGGCGCCGGGCACGCGCACCGCCGGGCCTGGCACCTGGCCGCGGCGGCGACCGGGCCGGACGAGCGGGTGGCCGCGGAGCTGGAGCGCGTCGCCGAGTGGGCGGGCAGCCGGCAGGCGATGGCGTCGGCCTCCGCTGCCTACGAGCGGGCCGCGCAACTGACCGCGGACCCGGCGGTGCGGGCAAGGCGTCTGATCGGCGCGGCGCAGCGGGCCAGCGAGGCCGGACAGGACGAGCGCTGCGGCGCCCTCGCCGACCAGGTGCCGCAGCCGCTGGGGGACCCTGGCATGGCGGCGGACTTCGCCCGGGTGCGGGCCGTGGTCGAGCTCGGCTTCGGCAGCCCGACGCGGGCCGCCCGGATCCTCGCCGAGGGCGCGGACGCGACCGCCGCGGAGCGCCCCGACAAGCTCCCCGTGCTGCTGACGGACGCGCTGCACGCGGCGTTCGCCGCGGGGGACGCGGCGCTGATCGCCGGGATCGCGGCCCGCGCGCCCGGTCTGCCGGTCCTCGCGGTGCCGGCGCACGTCTTCACCGATGCGGCGGCCGCCCGGCGCGGGGACGGGGACGGGGACGCGGACGACGTCCCCGCTGCCCCCGTTGCCCCCGCTGCCTCTGCTGTCCGCGGTGCGCGGCGGTCGCTCGCCGAGCTGGTGGCCGCCTGCGACCGCGCCGAAGTCAGCCTGATGGACCGGCTGATGACCGGGCACTACTGCCATCTGCTCGCCGATCACGCGACCGCGCACCGGGTCGCCTCCGCCGCCGTGGCGCACTGCCGCGACCGCGGCGTCGGCGGCTGGTTGCCCACCACGCTGCACCTGCTCGCCCAGGTGGAGCTCGCGCTCGGCCGGCGCGACGACGCCCGGGCTCACGCCGCCGAGGCGCTCCGGCTCGCCGACTACTACGACCTCGACCACCGGGTCGCCCACCTGCGCGCCCTGCTCGCCGTGCTGGCCGCCGCCCGCGGCGAGGAGGACCGCACCCGTGAACTCGCCGACCGGGCCCTGGAGTACACCCGCCCGCGGGGCGTCGGCCGGGGCGCCTCCGACGCGCTGTGGGCGCTGGGCCTGCTCGACCTCGGCTCCGGGCAGGGCCAGCGGGCGCTGGACTGGCTGGAGGCGGCGCGGGACGCGGCCGGTCACCCGCTGATGGCCCGCCACCTGCTGCCCGACCTGGTCGAGGCCGCCGTGCGGGCCGGCCGCCCGGAGCGGGCGAAGGCACCCGCGGAAGCCCTCGCGGCCTGCGCGGACGCCCTCCGGCAGCCCGCGATCGGCGCGCAGTCCCTCCGCTGCCGGGCCCTGACCGGACCGGATTCCCGGGCCGAGGAGCACTACCTCGCCGCCCTCGATCTGCACCCGGCCGACGACAGCTTCGAGCGGGCCCGCACCGAGCTGCTCTATGGCGAGTGGCTGCGCCGGCAGCGCCGCAAGCTCGACGCACGCGACCGGCTGCGCGCCGCGCTGGAGCGCTTCGACCGAGTGGGCGCGCGGCCGTGGGTGCGGCGGGCCCGGACCGAGCTGCGGGCGGCCGGCGGGCACCACGACCCGGCGCTCGCCGCGGACTCGCCGATCGCGCGGCTGAGTCCGCAGGAGCGCGAGGTGGTGCGGCTCGCCGCGACCGGCGCGACCAACCGGGAGATCGCCACCCAGCTGCTACTGAGCCCGCGCACGGTGGGACACCACCTCTACCGGGCGTTCCCCAAGCTCGGCATCAGCTCCCGCACCCAACTCGCCGACCTGCTCGGCGGGTAGCCGGTGCGGGCAACGGAAGGGTCGTCGGCTCGTTCGCTCCCTGGCGATGAGCGGTACACCGGCGGCCGGGGAGAGTACGAAGACGCCCTCACGAGGCGATGCCAACCCAGACCGCGCCGACGCTGCCGCTGCCGCTGAAGGATGCGTGACGGGAGGGGCAGGCCCGCGCTGAGTGAGATGCGTACCGGTCGAGGTGCGGGCAACGGCCCGGAACGTCGCCTAACTCCAGCGGCAGCTGCCAGCCGAGCACGCCTGGCCGGTCGCGCTCGGAGCGGCGGACGGGCTTCATCACGGCCTCGGTGGCCAGGCGATGAGCAGGATGGGGCAACCGGGCCCGCCGGGTCAGTCCGAACCGTGGTCGGTGACGGTGACCAGCGCGAGATGCCCATCGACGTCGATGTCGTCGGCGTCTCCCTCGGCGAGCAGTGCGGCGTCCAGGCGGTCGAGGCGGACGGACTCCCGGCCGAGGGCGGCCGACCCTTCCAGGACCACTGCGAGCACGCACGTTCCGGCTTCCGGCCGCACCGCGACGCGGTCGCGCACGATCCGGACCCGCGCCGTCGCATCGGCGCGCCGCACCATGACGTTGAAGTCGACGATCGGGCCGCCGAGCAGCTCGCACTCCGTGTCGGAGTCACCGGAGAAGGCGAACGGCTCGTACGGGGCGGCCATCACGTGCGGGGTGCCGTCGACCGTCAGGGCCATGCCGGGGCCGTCGACGACGGTGATGGTCCTGTCCACGCCCTCGAAGACGGAGAACGGTCCGCTCTGCGCGACATCGGCGATGCTGACACGCCAGAGGAAATCGCCGGTCCCCGCTCCCTCGGGACGGGCGGCCACCTCGGTGGTGACACCTCCGCCGTTCTTCCACGGCGCGGGTGTTCTCTCCTGCGCCCGCAGAACCTGTAGTGCCATGTGCTTTCCTTCCGGATCGGACGACCGCAGAGCCGTTCCGCACGGCTCGGCGGCCCGGACAAGAGGAGAGGGCCCCGCAGGTCGGGCTGCGAACCCGGACCTTGAGGCCCTGGCCACCGCACCCTACGCGACGGCCTCGTCGCCGTCCGCGTCGAGCTTTTGGAGATCGGGGTGGCCGAGGAGTCCGGGCCTGATCGAGCGTCCACCGATCTGTACATCGGCCTGATGCATCAACTCCAGTGCTGGCACGATGGGTTGAGGCGCTGGGAAGGTGGGGGCTCTTGCGGTAGGACAGGGCGGCCCCGGAGCCTCCGTGAAAACCCGTTGGTGAACCACGGCGACCACTGCTACTTTTCCGGAGGCCGTGCGAGAGAACGAGGAGGTGGTACCCGTGAACGCAGTATCGACATGGGTGCTCCCCTCCGGGGTCACGGTCGGGCGGTAGGTCGTCCGGGAGCGCCGTCTCTGAGCCCTCCCGAAAGGCACGTCCATGCACTTCACCTCTGAACAGCGTCTCGACGACGGTGTCCTCGAACGCGAATTCACCCTCGGCGAGATCCCCGGCACCCTGTGGACGCCCGGATCCTCCGCACCGGCCCCGCTGATCCTGATGGCCCACAACAACGGCCTGCCCAAGGGGGAACCCCGGTTGGTGGCCCGGGCCCGGCAAACCGCGGCCTACGGCTACGCGGTGGCCACCATCGACGCCGCCGGGTGCGGTGACCGGCCCCGTTCCGCCGCCGACGAGCAGGCTCGCGCCGACCTCCGCCGGGCGATGCAGGCCGGTGAGCCGGTCGATGAGATCTTCGAGTCCTTCATCGGCCCGCTGGTCGAAAAGGCGGTCCCGGAATGGCGGACCACCCTGGACGCCCTCCTTGCGCTGCCCGAGATCGGCGGCCCGGTCGGGTACTCGGGGTGGACCGCCGTCGGCATTCGGCTGGCAGTGGTCGAGCCGCGCATCAAGGCTGCCGGTCTCTTCGCCGGGGGTTACGTGCCCCGCGCCCAGCGCGAGGAGGCCCGGCAGGTCAGCATTCCGCTGCTGTTCCTGCTGCAGTGGGACGACGAAGGGAATCCCCGGCAGCGGGCCTTGGACCTGTTCGACGCCTTCGGCACCAAGGAGAAGACGCTGCACGCCAATATGGGCGGACACACCGGCACCCCGTGGTTCGAGGTGAAGGACGGGGACCGGTTCTTCGCCCGGCACCTGAGGTGAGGCCGGGCCGCCTGACCCGCAGCAAACGGTAAGGCGGCGTCGGCCAGGACGCCGCCATCGAGGAGAGGCCCCGGCCCTCCTCGATGGCGGCGGCCGGCAGAAGCACAACCGCCCCGATCGCGGCGGTACCGGCCAGCGGCGGTACCGGCCGGTCGGGGCGGCGCGTCTCCAGATCGACGTCGGTGAAGGTCCCGCTGGTGTCGGTGTCCTGATCCGTTCCAGGAGCCGATGGCTGGTAGGCCGAGGCGGATCGGCTCTCGCCGCTGAATCCGGTGCGCCTCGGCATCGAGCTGTTGAGCTTGTCCTGGGTGCCGGCGAGGCTGACCGGAAGGCCCGCCACCTCACCGAGCCGGCCTTCGCGCTCGGCCTCGGTGATGCGGGCGACGAGGTTGTCGCGGATGTCGGCGAGCCGTGCCCGTTGTCGCCTCCTTCTCCGCCCGGGACGAACCGCGCCGCGCCGCCGCCTTCTTCTCCCCGCGTGCGTGCTCCTTCATCGCGGCCCGCTCCTCGGCGGTGAATCCGTTGTACTTCTCGGTGGTCGTGGCGGAGTCCTCGGCGGGCGACTTCGTGGACGGCTCGGCAAGTTTCCTCTCGTACAGGATCAGGCGGGGCGGGAGTGCGGGGGCCGGGAGTCAGGACGGTGTGGAGGCGAGCGACACGGCAGCCTCCCAGGCGAACCCGTCCGGGTCGGTGAAGGTGTCGGCGGTGCTGCCGAGGACGATGCGGTGCGAGCCGGTGCCGTCGGCGGGGACGCCGAGGTCCTTGGCAAGGGCACGGCGCTTGTACAGCGCCAGCTTGACGGGGCTGGACTGACCGGGGGCGAACTCGGTGTACTTGCCACCGAAGCTCTTGGCCACGGTCAGGCCCCGGCCGACGTAGAACTGCTTGGTGGCCTTCATGTCCTCGACGCCGAGCAGCAGGACGACCTCGTCGATCTCGCGGGTGGCGGGGCCGGTGTCCTTCTTCGCCGAGGTCGCGATCTTCCAGATCGTCCCGTCCGGGGCCTGGACGACACCGCCGTAGCCCCACAGCGACTTCGCGGCGGGCTTCAGCACCGTGGCGCCGGCGTCCACGGCGGCGCCGACGAAGCTGTCGACGGTGGCCGGCCCGGACACCGTGAGCGCCAGGGTGAAGCCGCGGAATCCGGTGGAGTGCGCCTCGGACGCCCGCAGGCGTATGTACGTGTCCACGCCGAAGGCGCTGTAGAAGCGGTGGGCGGCCTCGGGGTCGGCCACCTCAAGGGTGACGGACGCAAGGGACGTGTTGGCTGCGGTGGAAGTGGTGGTTGCCATGACCAGCACGCTAGGGGCTGTCTGTGGTTGTGATCAGAATCGAGTTTTGAGTCCCGGACGGAGTGCTGATCGGGTAGGACTCCTGTGTGACTCGTGCGCAACTCA
>NZ_JBHVQS010000043.1:0-76910 GCF_042886435.1 Streptomyces sp. NPDC058000 | reverse complement strand
GGCGGCGTGAGCACCTGGAGCCTCGCGGGCGGGGCGTCGCTGTACCGATGCTCCAAGTCAATGAACTGCCGCGGCCGCGGCGGGTAACCCTCCGAGGTCAGCAGCTGCACCCGGATGCGCGTGCCCACCAACCAACCTCCGCCGAAGGCGGAACCGGCGGAACCCGGCGTCAGACGGCAACGTGGGCGGCCACCCGCCGCGCGCACCCGACCGTATCCATGCGCCCGGTATCGACCGTCAGGTCGTACCGCACGCCCCGGTGCACCAGGTCGGCCTGGGCGGCGGCCATGCCGGGGACGCGGTCGGCGCGAGCCCGTTCGCGGGCAGCGGCGATCGCGGGATCGCACCGTACGCCGACCCAGAGCACGTCGAGCCCGTCGAGGGCGGTGCGCCAGCGTGCCTGGCCGCTGGCGCCGCCGAGGAAGACCTCGTCGACGATGACGCCGGTGCCGGTGCGGGCGATGGCCGCGATGCCCTGGCACCAGGCGGACTCCAGGCGGCGGAAGGCGGGGCCGACCGTGACCTCGCCGTCCGGGGCCACCGTCAGGCCGTCCGGTGCGGAGGTCAGGCCGGGTGGTAGGGCGTCGACGAAGGTGTCCACGCCGAAGGTGAGCCAGGGCCGGGGGAGGGTGTTCTGGAGGGCCCGGGCGAGGGAGGAAACGCCTGCGCTGGAGCCGCCGTTGAGGACGATGACGTCGGTGGTCATCGGGTCACCGTAGGCGGGCCCGGGGCGGGCGCGCACAGGGTTTCCGGGCCTATCGGCCGATCCCGGGCCGTCCGGGCGGCCGGGTCGTTACCGGGCCGACGTCCGGTGCAGGACCACGACGTCCCCGGCGGTGCCGATCAGGACGTAGGTGGACCTGGGATGGCGGGCGGTGGCGTCGGCCAGGGTGTGTTCGGGGGTGTGGTCGTCGTGGAGTTGGGCGGCGACGTAGTCGGGGGCCAGGCCGCCGGTGTCGCCGGTCCAGTAGACGCGGGTGCGGCCGGTGAGGTGGCTGAGCGGGCGGATGTCGGACTCCACGGTCGCGCCGTCGGGTATGCGGTCGAGCAGTCGCTCGGCGGCGGTCACCGACGGCGGTGTGCGGTAGGTATCGGCCTCGGTCAGCCGCGCCAGCGGCAGCGTGGTGGTGAGCGCGAGTGCGGCGGCCAGGACGGCGGCGGGCAGGTGGTGGGCGTAGGAGCGCAGCCAGGGCCGTCGGGAGGCGAGGGCGCGCGGCAGGGCGTCGACCAGGGCGAGGAGGACGACGGGCATCAGGACGGCGCTGTAGTGCCAGTCGGTGCCCCAGTAGTGCGGTTCGTGGGAGAGGAAGCGCCAGCCGAGGGTGGGTGCGGCCACGAGGAGCAGGGGGGAGCGGAGGGCGAGCAGGCCGGTGGTGGGCAGCAGGGTCCACAGCAGGGTGCGGAGGGCGACGTCGAGGGGTATGGCGGGGGCGGAGTTGCCGTGGCCGCCGAGTTTGTTCCAGTAGTCGTACGAGCCGGAGCCGTTGAAGGCGGGGATGACCAGGCCGAGGACGACGGCGGTGGCGGTGATGCCGACGGCGACCAGGGCGAGGGGGAGCGGGCCGGCGCGGCGGGTGCGGATCAGGGCGAGCGCCCCGATGGCGGCGGCGGTGACGCCCAGGTCCTCCTTGACCAGGATCAGTGGTGCGGCCCAGCACACCGCTGCGTTCCAGCGTCCGCGCAGTGCCGCTTCGAGGGCGAAGGCGATCAGCGGTACCGCGAAGGCTATTTCGTGGAAGTCGAAGTCGACGGCCCGCTGGATGCCCCAGGACAGGCCGTAGGCGAGGCCGAGGGCCAGCCCGCGTCGGCGGCCCAGGTGGTGGGCGGCGGCGCGGGTGACGGGTATCGCGGAGAGCGCGAACAGGGCGGCCTGCGTGGTGAGCAGGGTCAGGGGGGAGGGGAGGAGCCGGTAGAAGGGGGCGAGCAGCACCAGGATGGGGCTGAAGTGGTCGCCGAGGATGTTGGTGCCGGGGCCTTTGAGGTCGACGACGGGCGCCTGGAGGTGGGCGTAGCCGCGGATCGCCTGCTCGAAGATGCCGAGGTCCCAGGAGATCGTGGACAGGGTGCGGTAGCGCCAGGACGAGAGCACGGCGAACGCGAGGAAGAAGAACCCGGCGGTCCAGTACGGGTCGAGGCGCGGGGCGCGGAGCGCGGCGAGCCGGGACGCCGGTGGGGTGGCGGGTGCGGTCGCCGGGGCGGACGCGGTGGTGGGGGACGGCCCGGGGCGGCCGTCCGCCGCGGTCGCTGCGGCCGTGTCCATGGGCGTCCTCACTCTCGATTTCCGAAAAGATATCCGAATCGGGGTGCGGGTCGGTCCGGTCTTCGCCGGCCGGCCCGTCTCCTCGTTCACCTGTCCCGCAACCCTGTTGCCACGCTTTTCGGATTGGATCCCCCACGTGATACGGACCGCCCCGTCCGCCCGCCCCCACGGCCCCGCCGCGAGCCGTTCGCCCTTCGTTCCGCGGGTCGTTGGTGCCGCCGCCCTGGCCGCGCTGCTGACCGTCACCGGCTGCTCCGGCCACGGCGGCCGGGGTGGCAGTGGTTCGGACGCGGGGGCGGGCCCGTCCGTTCCCGCGGACGGCGGTGGGCGGCAGGGGGCGCCGGGCAGCGCGCTGCCCGCGCTGGACTCCCTGGCCGTCAAGCGCCCGGCGACGAAGACCGGTTACGCCCGGGACCGCTTCGGCTCGGCCTGGGCGGACACCGACGGCAACGGCTGCGGTACTCGCGACGACATCCTCAAGCGGGATCTGCGGGGCGCCGCGTTCCGGGACGCGAAGAAGTGCGTGGTGGTGTCGGGGACCCTCCCGAAGGACCCGTACACGGGGAAGTCGTTGAGCTATCAGCGCGGCCGCAGCACCGTCGACATCGACCACGTGGTGGCGTTGTCGGACGCGTGGCAGACGGGTGCGCGGCAGTGGCCGGCGCGCAAGCGGGTGGCGTTGGCCAACGATCCTCTGAACCTCATCGCGGTGGAGGCGTCGGCCAACCGCAGCAAGAGCGACGGGGACGCGGCGGACTGGCTGCCCCCGTACCCCGGTTACCGCTGTACGTACGTCGCGCGGCAGGTGGCGGTGAAGAAGAAGTACGGGCTGTGGGTGACGCGGGCCGAGAAGGACGCGATGGCCAAGGTGCTCAACTCCTGCCCGCGGCAGGCGCTGCCGGGCGGTGGGACGCCGACCGAGGCGCCGGCGCGCTTCACCGCGAAGTAGTCGCCGGCTCACGCGAAGACGGCCCCCGGCCCGGATCGCGCGGGGCGCGGATCCGGGCCGGGGGCCGTCGGCGGCGTTCTTTTCGGGTGGCGCCGGCCGGGGCCGGGCCGCCCGGGTCAGCTGGTCGGCAGCTTCCAGTGGACGCCCTGCAGGTCGATGTCCGGGGCGACCTCGACGTCGAGCTCCTTGGCGGTGGGCGGGGCGTCGAAGGCGACGTCCACGGTGGCGGTGGCGCCCGGGGCGATGGAGCCGTCGAAGCCGATGCCGATCTTGCCGTCGATGATCTGCTCCGCCTTGCGGCCGTCGGTGCCGGTCTTGGCCTTGATCTGGGTCAGGGCCGGGTTGAAGGCGGCCTTGCCCTTGTTCTTGATCTGCACGGTGACCTTGAACGCCTTGTTGCCCGCGGTGTGGCCGGAGGCGATGTCGCCGACCGTGTACGGGGAGAGCTTGGCGACGCTCACCTCAAGGCCCTTGTCCGGGTAGGTCGCCGCGTCGCCCGGCCCGTAGGGCTTGTTGTTCTTGCTGCCGTCCTTGGGCTGCGCCTGCGACCCGTTGACCTGCTTGTTGATCTCGTCGACCGCCTTGTTCACGGCGAGCACGGTGACGATGACGCCGACGATCGCGAGGATCAGGGCGAGGCCGCCGAGGATCGTGCCGGTCAGCGCCACGCCCTTGTTGGTCGCCTGGCCCTTCTTGACCCGGCTCAGGCCGACGAAGCCGAAGATCAGCGACAGCAGACCGAGCGGTCCGGCCAGCCAGAACAGGATCATCGGGATACCGCTGAGCGCGCCGATGATGCCGAGGATCAGGGCCGTGACGCCGAGGCCGTTGCGGGCCGCCTGGTGGTGACCGGGGGTCGGCATGCCGGGCGCCCCCTCCGGGACGGGCTGGTACTGCATCTGCTGGGACATGCGAAGGGGCCCCTTCCGGGCGCTGGACTGCGTTCTGTCGAATCGGTGGGTCAATAACAACAGAGGCTGTGAACCGAGTCAACACGAATTCACGAAACATCGTGGTTCACGGCGTGAACGGGTTCGTTCGTAGTGCATGGGTATGCTCGTCGACACAGAGGTCACACTGAGGTCACGGGGTCATCAGGACAGGAGCCACACAGGTGCCGGAGAAGGCGACGGACGACAGCGCGGGCCACGGCGCTACGGACACCAGCGCAGACAGCGGGGCGGACGGCCGCCCGACCGAGGTGACCGCCGCCGGCATCGCCCGGCTCGCCGGCGTCGGCCGGGCCGCGGTCAGCAACTGGCGGCGCCGCCACGCCGACTTCCCCAAACCCGTCGGCGGCACCGAGACCAGCCCCGCCTTCGCCCTCCGCGACGTCGAACAATGGCTCCGCGACCAGGGCAAACTCGCCGAGATCCCGGCCCGCGAACGGGTCTGGCAGCAACTCGTCGGCCACCCCGCCGGAGCCGCCGCCGCGCTCCGCCAGGTCGGCGCCGTCCTGCTGCTGGTCCACGAACGACCGGCCGCCTGGCGCGAACTCCGCGGCGCCGCCGACGACACCGAACTGACCGGCGTACTGCCCGCGATGCTCGAATCCGTCCTCACCGGTCGGCTCGGCCCCGAGCACCCGGTGCGCGGCCTGACCCGCGCGGCGCTCGCCCACTCCGCCGCCCTGGTCCGCGCCGCCGGCGACCTCGCCACCACCGACGGCGCCGCCGCGGCATACGGCTTCCTGCTCGGCCGCCACCTGGACGCCAACCCCCGCCAGTACACCCTCACCCCGCCCGGGCCGGCCGCCCTGATGGCCGAACTCGCCGCCGGCGCCGGCCCGTTGGGCGTCGTCCTGGACCCGGCCTGCGGCGCCGGCGGACTCCTGGCCGCCGCCCGCGAGCACTCCGCCGCCCCCCTCACCCTCCACGGCCAGGACGCCGACCCCGACCTCGCCGCCCTCACCGCGCTCCGGCTCGCCCTGGAAGCCCCCGGTGCCGAGGTCCGCGTCCGGGCCGCCGACACCCTGCGCGCCGACGCCTTCCCGCAGCTCGCCGCCGACGCCGTCCTCCTCCACCCGCCGTTCAACGAACGCAACTGGGGCCACGACGAACTCGCCTACGACCCCCGCTGGGAGTACGGCTTCCCGGCCCGCACCGAATCCGAGCTCGCCTGGGTCCAGCACGCCCTGGCCCGGCTGCGCCCCGGCGGCACCGCCGTCCTCCTCATGCCGCCCGCCGCCGCCTCCCGCCGCTCCGGCCGCCGGATCCGCGCCGACCTGCTGCGCCGCGGCGCACTGCGCGCGGTGATCGCCCTGCCCGCCGGCGCCGCCCCGCCCAACAACATCCCGCTGCACCTGTGGGTGCTGCGCAAGCCCGGCGACCCCTCAGCCGTCCCGCACCTGCTCGTCGTCGACACCGCCCCGGCCGCCAAGCCCTCGGCCTCGTTCGAGCAGGGCGGGACCCCCACCGCCGGCCGCGACAAGTTCGACTGGCAGACCGTGCGGGCCACCGCCGTGGACGCCTGGCGGGACTTCGACCGCGACGGCGGCATCGAGGAAGTGCCCGGCGTACGGCGCTCCCTGGCCGCCATCGACCTCCTCGGCGACGACGTCGACCTGGCCCCCGCCCGGCACCTGCCGCCGCCCGCCGCGGCCGGCGGCCCCGCCGAACTCGCCCGGGTCCACGACCGCCTCACCGCGACCCTGGCCCGCACCACCGCACTCACCCCGCACCCCGGCGCGGACGCCACCGCCCCCCAACCGCCCGCCGCCCGCTGGCCGCTGACCACCGTCGGCGAACTCGCCCGCTCCGGCGCCCTCGTCCTGCGCACCGGCGGCGCCGGCACCACCGCCCCCGGCGGGGCAGCCCCCGCGGTCCTCACCGACCACGACGTCATCGGCGGCCTCGCGCCCTCCGGGACCCTCCCCGAGACCCCCACCGGCACACCCCCCGAGGAGCCCGTCCTCGTCCAGGAGGGCGACGTGATCGTCCCGGTCCTCGGCGGCGGCGCCACCGCCCGGGTCGTCGACGAGACCACCGCCGGCGCCGCCCTGGGCCGCAACCTCACCCTGCTGCGGCCCGACACCGTCGCCCTCGACCCCTGGTTCCTGGCCGGATTCCTCCGCGGCACCGCCAACAACCGCCAGGCCAGCAGCTACGCCTCCACCGCCACCCGGCTCGACGTCCGCCGCCTCCAACTGCCCCGGCTCCCGCTCGCCGACCAGCGCCGCTACGGCCGCCGGTTCGCCGACCTGGCCACCTTCGAGAACGCCCTGCGGCTGGCCTCCCGGCTCGGCGAACAACTGGTCCAGGGCCTCCACGACGGACTGACGGACGGCTCGGTCGCGCCGGACTGAGCCCCGGACCCGGGACGGGCGGCCGACCGGCCCGGGTCGGCCGGCCGAGGGCGCCGGCAGATTAACCATCGCAATTCGTACAACCTTGCACACGCGTTCGTCGTCGTATATACGCTCGCCAACACGTGCGCGTACCGACGGACCCACGGTGGCGCACGCGGCCGCCGTGGCCACCCGGCCCGGCCCCGGCCACGAACGATCCGTCAGGAGCAGTGATGCACGGCCCAGTCCCGTCCCCGACGCCGCACCGTCCCCCGGCGCGCGGGACGGTCCTCGCACTGCGGGTGGTCTTCGTGGCCGCCACGGTGCTCAGCCTGGGCTTCCTGGCCTGGGCCGCGATGCTGCGGGCCGCGATCGTGCAGCGCCGACCACTGGGCTGGTGGCTCTTCGCCGGCGACCTGGCGCTGTTCCTCGGCACCTGCGTGCTCATCGTCAGCTTCCCGGAGACCGACTGGCGCACCAACCTCGGCGTCGCCCTCCTGCTGCTCCAGATCGCCGCGGTCGTCGCGTACTACCTCTTCGTCGACATCCGCGCCGCGCGCCCCCACTTCGCCGGGCCGGTCCCGCCGACCTACCCCGCCGGGCCGCCCTTCCACCCCTACGCCCCGGCCCCGCCGCCCCTCCACCCCCACCCCTCGCTGCACGCCCAGGAGACCCAGCCCTACCCCACCATGGGCCCCGCCCCCGTCAACCCGTACGCCACGACCGCCACCGGACCGCCCCCGCAGCCCGCGCCCGGCCACCACCCCACAACGACACCGCTGCGCGGCGACAGTCCCCATCCGGCACCCGGCCCCCGTCCGCAGCCCCAGCGCATCGACCAGGTCCGCGCCGAACTCGACGAACTCAGCGACTACCTCCGCCAGGAGGGCCGGTGAACGGGCGGGTCATCGCCGACCGCTACGAACTCTCCGCCCTGCTGGGCCAGGGCGGCATGGGCCAGGTCTGGATCGGCTACGACCGCCGCCTGGACCGCCGGGTCGGCGTCAAGCTGCTCCGCCCCGACCGGGTCGCCGGCACCCCCGACGGCGAGGAGATGCGCCGCCGCTTCGTCCGCGAGTGCCGGGTCACCGCGCAGGTCGACCACCCCGGACTCGTCACCGTCCACGACGCCGGCAGCGACGACGAAGACCTCTACCTGGTCATGCAGTACGTCGACGGCGCCGACCTCTCCGACCACCTCGCCGAGCACGACCCGTACCCCTGGCCCTGGGCGGTCTCCGTCGCCGCCCAGGCGTGCGCCGTCCTCGCCGCGGTGCACGCGGTGCCGATCGTCCACCGGGACCTCAAGCCCCGCAACGTCATGATCCGGCCGGACGGCTCCGTCATCGTCCTCGACCTGGGCATCGCCTCCGCCCTGGACACCGACACCACCCGCCTCACCCACACCGGCTCGCCCATCGGCAGCCCCGCCTACATGGCACCCGAACAAGCCATGGGCGGCGCCGTCGGCCCGTACACCGACCTCTACGCCCTCGGGGTACTGCTGCACGAACTCCTCAGCGGCGAGGTCCCGTTCGCCGGCTCCACCGCGCTGGGCGTCCTGCACCGCCACCTCCACGAGGAACCGGTCCCGGTCCGCCGGCTCCGCCCCGACGTCCCCGAGGCCCTCGAAGCGCTCGTCCTGCACCTGCTCCGCAAGGACCCCCGGGCCCGCCCCGCCGACGCCCAGGAGGTCTACGCGGCCCTCGCCCCCCTCCTGCCCCCCTCAGCCCACCCGTCACCCGACCACCACCCCTCAACGTCGCCGCTGCGCGGCGGGAGCTACCCCCCGCACCCCCCGCTGGCCCCCATGGACCCCACCCGCCCGTTCCGCCAGCCGCACGCCCCCTGGCCGACCCGCGCGACCGGCGCCGCACCCCCCGCACCGACACCGACCGTGCTGGCCACCCCGCGCGTCCCCGACCCGGCGCACGCGGCCGCCCGGGCCGTCCCGGACCCCCGCGCCTCCCTCGCCGGCAACGCCCCCTGGAGCTCCCTGGGCACCCCGGCGGCCTCCCCCAAGCTCTCAGCTCCTCCCCCACTCTCAACTCCGTTCGAGCGGGGGGACCCCCATGCGCAGGGCGGTACCCCCGCCGCCGACCCGCGAGCCTCCGCACCCGCCGGACCGGACGTCGCCGCCGCCGTCGACGAGGTCAAACACCTCCTCGACCAGGGCCGCATCACCCGCGCCGTGGACATCCTCGGCGGCATCCTGCCGGCCGCCGCCGAACGCCACGGCCCGCACTCCCCGGTCGTCCGCACCCTCCGCAAGCAGTACGCGGCCACCCTCATGGACGACGGCCAGTACCGCCGCGCCCTGCCCGAACTCCGCATCCTGGCCGAGGAGTACGCCAAGGAGTCCGGCGCCGGCGCCACCCGCCAGGCCCTCCAGTTCCACCACGACGCCGCCCAGTGCCTGGAACAACTCGGCGAGGTCGCCCAGGCCCTGGAGGAGTACAGGGCCCTCCTCCCGTATTTCGAGCACTACGCCGACGACCCCGTCCGCCCGCTCGAAATCCGCCGCTCCATCGGCCACCTGCTCCTGGCCCAGGGCGAACACGGCGCCGCCAAGGAGACCCTCTCCCGCCTCCTGTACGACGCCGAACGCCTCCACGGCCCGCACCACGCCTTCCCCACGGAGATCCGCCGGACCCTGTACTGGCTGGGGCAGATGCAGGGTTGACGCAGGCAGACGGCGCGCGGGCCGCCCGGGTGAGCCACCCGGGCGGGACGCCCGCCCCCGGCCGGAACCGACCCCGACGCAGCTCGTTGGCCGAAGCAGTGGCCCGGGCCACGCCGACTCCCTAGCATCGATCATTCAGGTCGTAGCCAGGTCGCAACCAGGTCGTCACTCAGTACCAGGTCGTCACTCCGTACTAGGTCGTCACTCCGTCGCACGATCCGATCTGCCGGGAGGCCATGTGTTCCGCCGTAGGACAGCGCTCTCCGTTTCCGCCGCCGCCGCTCTGCTGGCCGCGACCCCGTTGCTCACCGCCTGCGGCACCGACGCCCACCCCGGTGCCGCCGCCGTCATGGACGGCAAGCGGATCACCATCGCCCAACTCCAGGCCCGGGTGAAGGACGTCCGCGCCGCACAGGCCGCATCCCCGCAAGGCAAGCAGATGGTCGCGAACACCGGCCGGCTCAGCCTCGCCACCCTCAACGGCATGATCTTCGACGAGGTGCTGGCCCGCGCCGCCGCGGACGCCGGCGTGACGGTCACCCGCGCCGACATCCAGAAGGGCCGGGCGGCGGTGGAGGACCGGGCCGGCGGCGCCGCCCGACTGCGGACGATGTGGCTCCAGCAGAGCATCGCCCCCGACCGGATCGACGGCGTGGTCCGCAACCAGCTCCTCATCGACGGCCTCGCCGAACACCTGAACGCGGACCGCGGTCGCCCCGACGGCCAGCGCAAACTCGTCGAGGCGCTGTCCAAGACCTCCCGTGCCCTCCGGGTCGACGTCAACCCGCGCTTCGGCAAGTGGGACGACCAGGAGGTCATCCTCGGCGAGACCAAGGACCCGTGGATCGTGCCGTCCACCGCCCAACCACAGCAGGCGTAGCCACCGGGCCCTACCCGGGGCGGGGCGGCGGCCCGGCCGCCCGGCCCTCCCCGGGACCGGGAAGGCGGCCGGGACCCCGGCCCTCCCCGGGGCCGGGCCGCCGGCCCGGGGCACCGACCGGGGGACTCCCGGCACTGTCGGTGGCGTGCGTTACGTTCGTTTACGTGACCCCTGACGCCGCAGACGCCACTCCCGCCGCCGGTCCCGCCGCCGCGCCCCACCCCGAGGGCCCCGGCACCGGCCGCCTGGTCCTGCTCACGACCAGCCACCGGGTCGCCCCCGGCCTGCTGTCCTGGCCCGCCTGGCAGACCCTGCGGTCCGCCGACCGCGTCCTCTGCGCCGACCCGCACCACCCGCAACTCCCCTACCTCCGCGAGGCCGGCATCGCGGTCGAGACCGCCGCCCCCACCGCCCGCGAGCTGGTCGACGACGTCGTCCCCGGGGACCGCACCGCCGTAGTCCTCACCTCCGCCGACGGCGAGAGCGCCCTCACCGACGGACTGGCCCGGCTGGCCGGCTCCGGCCGCGAGACCATGCCCGACCTGGAGCTGCTCCCCGGCTCCTACGACCTCCCCGGCGCCCGCCTCCTCGACCTCGTCCAGGTCATGGACCAGATCCGCGCCGCGTGCCCGTGGAGCAGCATCCGCACCCACCGCGACCTGGCCAAATACGCCATCGAGGAGGCGTACGAGCTGGTCGAGGCCATCGAGGAGGGCGACCGCGAAGCGCTCCGCGAGGAGCTCGGCGACGTCCTCCTCCAGGTCGCCTTCCACGCCCGCATCGCCCAGGACGACCCCGACGAGCCGTTCTCCATCGACGACGTCGCCGGCACCATCGTCGAGAAGCTGCTCCACCGCCACCCGCACGTCTTCGGCGACGAGCCGGCCGAGACCCCCGACGACGTCAAGGCCCACTGGCTCCGCACCAAGGCCGAGGAGAAGCAGCGCGAGTCCGTCACGGAGGGCGTCCCCCTCGCTCAGCCGGGCCTCGCCCTGGCCGCCAAGCTCGCCTCCCGGGCACGGACGGCGGGCCTGGACGTGCCGCTGCCGACGGGAGCCGGGATCGGTTACGAGCTTCTTGCGCTGGCCGTCCGCGCCGAGTCGGAGGGCGTCGACCCGGAGGCGGCCCTACGGGCCGCGGCCCGCGCCTATCGGGATGCGGTGGTGGCGGCTGAAAGCCGCTGAAGAGGGCCCTGCTTAAGTACCGTTGGGGCAGCGGTAGATGAGGGGGCGCGGGTGAACAGCGAGAAGCCACGGCGGTCGGAGAACGCCATCTCCGGTGGCAGCCAGGGCAGCGTGGTGCAGGCCGACACCATCGGCGCGGTGACCCTGCACTCGGGCGGCTTCCCCGGGGCCGGGGCCCTTCCGGACCCCGAGGGGTGGCCCACGGCCGGGGACCTCGACCCCATCGCCTTCGGCGTACGGCCCGCCCACCGGTTGCGCCCGTATCCATCCCTCCCTGACTATGTCATCCGCGACCGCGATGACGATCTCAACGCGGCTCTGGCGCGAGCGAGTTCGGACGGTGGCCTGGTACTCGTACTTGGTGAGCCATTCACCGGAAAGTCACGCACGGCGCTGGCGGCGCTGGCTCGGGGGCCGGTCGGCCGTCGTGTGTTCGCGCCCGCGCGCGGCACAGACCTGCGCGGGCTGCCCGCCCTGCTGCAGGGTCGCCCGGAGCGTCACGTCATCTGGCTCGACGACCTCGATGAGCACCTCGGCGAGGGTGGACTGGAACCGCGCCTGCTCGCCCAGTTGGCGGCCCTTCGGGCCGTCGTCCTGGCCACGATGCGCGAGGACGCTTACGACGACTGCCGGAATGAACCCCGCGGTCGGGTGCTCGACCTCGCGCGCATCGTCGAGCTGGCGCGGGAGTGGAGCCCGGCGGAGAAGGAGCGGCTCGCGTGGGAGGCCGCACGCACCGGGGATCCGCGACTGATAGGCGTTGTCTCGTCCAGTGGCCCGGAGGGGGCCGCCGCGTACCTCGCCTTGGGTCCCCTCCTGTGGGAGGAGTGGTGGCGCGCCCGCCGCGCAGATCGCCACCCGCGCGGCCACGCCTTGGTACGAGCCGCCCGGGACCTCGCCCGCTGTGGCCTCACCGGCCCGCTCCCCATGGACCTCCTCCTCAAGGTCCACGAGGGGTACGTGGACGTGACCGGCATGGAGCGGGAGTCGGCAGAGGACGCCCTCGCCTGGGCTACCGAGCCGCGGCATGGTCTGCTGCCGCTTCTCGTCCGCGCCACTGGGGACACCTGGCTGGCCGCGCCCTTTCATGTTGAGACGGTGTCCCCGGCCCAGGAATTACCGGACGTCTCCGGCCCGGTATGGGGCTGCGCCCTGGAGGTGGCTCGCTTGGATGCGGCTTACGACTACGTAGAGGTCGCGGCAAAGGCAAAGATTGCTTTCCAGCGTGCCGCCGATGCCGGGGACGCTTACGCCCTGCACAACCTCGGTGTTCTCGCCGAGTCGCTGGGGGAGGACGAGGAGGCCGAGCGCTGGTTCCGTCGGGCGGTGGAGGCCAGAGAGCCACGGTCCGCGGGTCGGCTCGGTCGGATGCTCGCCGAGCGGGGCGAGGGCAGGGAAGCCGAGCCGTTCCTGGAGACCGCCGCGGAATCGGGGGACGCGGAGGTGGCGACGCTGCTGGGGAAGTTGCTGCAGGCGCGGGCCGAGCACTGGTTGACGGTGGGGCGGGAAGGCGGCAGCGCGGAGGCGGCATACCTCCTCGGCGACCTGCTGTTCGGTAAACGTGATGAGGATGGCGCCTTCGACAGTTATCTGGACGCGGAGCGTGCCGGGTACACGCCGGTCGCGGCGGGCATGGCTGCCGCGAACCTGTTGTGGAACGAGCACGAGTCCGCCAGGGCGTGGCTGCGACGGGCAATGGACTCGGGCGATGCGTGGGCCGCTGAAGTGCTCAACCACCACCCCACGCGCCCGGAGTCCGTGAACGACGCGGTGGAGAACTTCCGGGACGGCGCCGAGGACGGCCGTGCGATGCATGCCACCAATCTCGGAGTGCTCCTCGAAACGCATAGCGGTGCCGACGGGGCCAGGGTCTGGTACCTCAAGGGGTACGAAATGGGCGACGCCTACGGTGCGTTCCGCCTCGCCGAGTTGCACAAGAAGGACGGTGACGAGGCCGAAGCCGCGGCCTGGTACCGCAAGGCCGCGGCCCTGGGTCACCCCGGGGCTGAGCGGGCCCTCGGCGAGCCCCCGGCCGCGGAGAAGGGCGGCACTGCGGCGGATCAGAGCAGGTGATCCGCCTTGCCCGCCTTCACGTCCCGGACGAGTGTGCGCAGGGCTTCTATGGAGTCCGTGAGGTAGTGGTCTTCGTTGCCGTTGACGGCGATGTAGGCGTTGCCGTGGGCGTCGGTGCCGAGGCGGAAGCAGGAGTTGCCTTCGCCGCAGAACGGCTCTTCCCATGTGATCTCGGGCGTCATGAACCTTCTCCTCATAGTTGGTGCGCGATCTCGTGGATGAAGTCACGAGATCGGTCCGGCGGCAGGGTCAACTCTTCCAACCACTTGAGTTGAACCCGGTATTTCGCCAACTTTTCCTCGGCCTAGCGGAAAACGGGGCCCAGCGTGCCCTCGGCGAGCCCACGCGGCCGAAGACCGCCGACGCCGATCCGGCTGGCTGGTAGCGCCTCACGGGGCGGCCCCGCCCGGACGAACCGCTGGTTCACCGGACGAGGCCCTTCCCTCACCGCGCCGTAAGGGCGCGGCATCCTTCAGGGGAGCGTCCGGAACGCTCCCCGCAGGACGGACCGGGGCCGTGGGCCGAGCCCGTCGGCTCAGACGGGACGCGTCTCGTCCCGCTCGGCGGTTTCCCGGTCGGGGGAGTCGTAGGCGGGCGCGGGCAGCCGGTTGCCCCGACTTACCGCGACCCGCCGCACGTTGGTGAGCGATGCGGTCAAGTCGCTCGCGAGCAGCTGGATTTCGCCGGGCGTCCAGGTCCGCTCACGCAGGACGATCCGGGCCTCCTCGATGAGATCGGCCGCAACGTCGAGCTGTTCCGCCTCGACCCGGTCGGCCATGCGGGAGACGTATCCGGTCCCGTCGCTCGCGAGGAGGTAGCAGGGCTTCCCTTCCAGGCTGCTCCATGGCAGAAGCCGCCCGCCGTCCATGAGCCGTCGAATAGGCTCGGTCATGTCGTCAACCTCCGTGGGGTTGGTGGCCACGCCCTCGGGCCGGTGCACGCCGGCCGCGAGGGTTCTGCGCTTCTTCACGCTGTGTGGCTATTTCGTCACAGAGTCGGGGCTCTTCTGGTTACGCTGCTAGTAGGGGGAGCCTGACAAAGAAGCTGTCAAGTAGGGGAGTTCAGCCCATGGAGAGGCAGCACCGGCCACGTACCCCCAGGGAGAAGTACGGGGAGGAGCTAAGGATCCGGCGCAACGCGGCCGGCATGACGCAGGAAGCGCTGAGCGAGCGTGTGGTGTGCTCGCCCACGCTTATCAGCCACCTTGAGGCGGGACGCCGGTTGCCCAAGCCGGATGACGCGCAGCGGATCGACCAGGCGCTGGGGACGGATGGCTTCTTCGCCCGGTGGCTGGAGGATCTGGAGTCGAAGTACACCGAACATTTCGCAGCCGTGGCCGAATTGGAGAAACAGGCAACGCTGATCCAGCACTTCGCGCTGACGCTGGTCCCCGGTGTGCTCCAGACCGACGACTACGCAGGCGCCTTGTTCCGCGCCTACCGGCCGAACTACACCGCCGAGGAGCTTGACGAGTTCGTCGTCATCCGAACGAAACGCCGCCGCATCCTCGACGGACCGATGCAGCCGGTCGCGTGGACGCTGCTCGACGAGGCCGTTCTCCGGCGCCGCGTCGGCGGTGGGCGAGTCATGGCCGACCAGTTGCACAGGATCGCGGACATGACCGAGGCGGGGCGGCTGCGCCTCCACGTACTGCCGTACAACGTGGGGGCGCATGCGCTCCAACAGAGTCTGCTCACACTCATGAGCTTTGCGGACTCGGCCCCGGTGGCCTACGTCGAGGGCTTCGTGACCGGGAACTTGATGGATGACCCGGCGCTGGTGAGTGCCTGCCAGACGGCCTACGCTCTGGCTCTGGGCGACGCGTTGTCGCAACAGGAGTCACTGGCCCTCGTCAGGTCGGCAGCAGAGGAACACGCGCATGGGCAGCACTAAGGGCATCGTCTCCGACTCGTCCATCCTCACCGGGTGGTACAAGTCCAGTCACAGTGGCGGCGATCAAGGCGAATGCCTGGAAGTCGCCGCCGGCCACGCCCACATCCCCGTACGCGACAGCAAGCGCCCCACCGGCCCCGCGCTGCTCTTCCCCTCCGCAAGCTGGTCGGCCTTCGTGACGGCCGTCAGGCGCGGGGAGTTCTCCGCCTGAGCCACTCCGCCACCCATACCCCCACCACCGCAACCGCCATCCCCGCCCCCAGGGTGCAGACGGCGACCCAGCCGCCCAGGCCCCAGACCATCGAGGTCAGTGCGGAGCCGACCGCGCCGCCCACGAAGTAGCTGGTCATGTAGGCCGAGTTGAGGCGGTTGCGGGCCTCGGGGCGGAGGCCGTAGACGAGGTTCTGGTTGCTGACGTGGACGGCGTGGACGGCGAGGTCGAGCACGATCACGCCGACCAGCAGGGCCGCCAGCGACCAGGCGCCGCCCGCGCCGCCGGCCGCCAGCAGGCCCCAGGAGCCCAGGAGCAGGAACGCGCTGACGCCGGTGACGCGGTGCGCCAGTCCCCGGTCCGCCAGGCGTCCGGCCGTCGAGGCGGCGAGCGAACCGGCCGCGCCGACCAACCCCAGCAGCCCGATCGTCGATTCCTGCCAGCCGTACGCGGGCCCCGACAGCAGGAACACCATCGCCGTCCACAGGACGCTGAAGCCCGCGAAGGTCAGTGCGCCGAGCGCCGCCCGCCAGCGCAACACCGGCTCCTGCGCGAACAGTGCCACCGTCGAGCGCAGCAGGGCCGGGTAGCGGAGGCCGGCGGTGGTGCGGAGGGCCGGGAGGCGGAGGCGGAGCAGTACCGCCATCAGGAGCATCAGGACGGCGTTGACCCAGTAGACGGTGCGCCAGCCGCCGAGTTCGGCCAGCAGACCGGCGGCCGTGCGGGCCAGCAGGATGCCCAGCAGCAGGCCGGTCATGACGGTGCCGATGGTCCGGCCGCGCTCGGCGGGCGCGGACAGGGTCGCCGCGAACGGCATGACGACCTGGGCGGCGACGGAGGTGAGGCCGGTGAGGGCGGTGCCCGTCAGCAGCAGTGCGGCGTTCGGGGCGCTCGCCGTCACGGTCAGGAAGGCGGCGGTCAGGGCGCAGAGGACGACCGCGAGCCGGCGGCGTTCCAGGAGGTCGCCGAGGGGGACGAGGAGCAGCAGCCCGAGGCCGTAGCCGGTCTGGGCGACGGTGACGACCAGGGCGGTGGTGCCGGCGGAGAGGCGGAGGTCGTGGCCTATGACGTCCAGGAGCGGCTGGGCGAAGTAGTTGCCGGCGACCGAGAGGCCGGCGGCGACGGACATCAGGAGCAGGGTGCCGCGGCTCAGGCGGCTGGCCCTCGCGTCGGCGCCGGAGCCCGTATCCGGTCCCGTCTCGTGGTGCGCGGCGTGCGCGGCGGTGTTCATGCGGCCCAGCGTCCCGCTCGGGCCATCCATCGGTCCAACACATAGTTTTCATCGCATCGATCGTCGATTGCGATGGATGGCGATGGATGGCGATGGCTGGTGGAGGGGTGGTGGCGGGGCGGTGCGTGCCTACGATCGCGCGCATGGAGCTCCAGCAGATGCGGTACGTCGTCGCGGTCGCCGAGACCGGTGGGTTCACCCGGGCCGCGGAGCGCTGCCATGTGGTGCAGTCCGCACTCAGCCACCAGATCGCGCGGTTGGAGAAGGAGCTGGGGGCCCGGCTCTTCGACCGGACGAGCCGGAGCGTGCGGCTGACCGTCGCCGGGGAAGCGTTCCTTCCGGTCGCCCGGCAGACGTTGCAGGCCGCCGAGCGGGCCCGTGCGGAGGTGGAGGCGGTGACCGGCGAGGTGCGCGGGCGGCTGGCGGTGGGGGCGATCTCCACCGTCGGGGCGGTCGATCTCGCCCGTGAGCTGGGCGCGTTCCGTACGAAGTATCCGAAGGTGCGGATCAGCCTCCAGATGGAGATGAGCGATCCGTTGATCGAGCGGGTGCGGGAGGGCGCGCTGGACGTGGCGTTCGTCGGGCTGGTGCCCGGGGCGCGCACGGTCGGCGTGCGGGAGGAGGTGCTGGCGCGCGGGGAACTGGTCGTGGTGGTGCCGCCGGAGCATCCGCTGGCCGGGCGGAAGTGGACGACGTTGGCGCGGGTGGCGCGGGAGACCTTCGTCGACTACGCCGAGGGCTCGGCGGCGCGGCGCCAGCGCGAGGAGGCGTTCCGGGCGGCGGGGCTGACGACGCAGGTGGCGTTCGAGGTGACGACCGTGGAGTTCCTGGCGGGGCTGGTCCGGGCCGGGCTCGGGATCGGGATGGTGCCGGAGGTGTCCGCCCGCAAACTGGCCGGGCTGCACCTCGTGCGGGTGCGGCCGGCGCCGGAGCGGACCGAGCGGGTGGTGTGGAGCGGACTGGGGCCGTCGCCGGCCGCGGCGGCGTTCCTGGCGGGGCTGGGCGTGGAGACGGGTTGAGGCCCTGAGTGGGGTGAGGTCCCCGAGTGGGGTGAGGTGCCTGCGTGGGGTGGGGCGGGTGCGGCACCGGTTACGGTCGATGTGTGCAGCAGATGTCCGACGCCCACCAGGAGACCCGGCCCGACGCCCGCCAGGAGGGCGACCCGCCGACCGCCTGCCCGGTGGCCGCCGCCGGTCCGGTCCCCGAACTCTTCTCCTGGGAGTTCGCCGCCGACCCCTACCCGGCGTACGCCTGGCTGCGCGAGCACGCGCCGGTGCACCGGACGCGGCTCCCCAGCGGCGTCGAGGCGTGGCTGGTCACCCGTTACCCGGACGCCCGGCAGGCGCTCGCCGACGCCCGACTGTCGAAGAATCCGGTGCACCATTCCGACACCGCGCACGGAAAGGGCAAGACCGGCATTCCGGGCGAGCGCGGCGCCAACCTGATGACGCACCTGCTGAACATCGACCCGCCGGACCACACCCGGCTGCGCCGCCTGGTCTCCAAGGCGTTCACCCCGCGCCGGGTCGCCGCGTTCGCGCCGCGGATACAGGAGCTGACCGACCAGCTGATCGACGCCATGATCGAGAAACAGCACGGTGCGCAGCGGGGGAGCGCCGACCTCATCCACGAGTTCGCGTTCCCGCTGCCGATCTACGCGATCTGCGATCTTCTCGGCGTCCCGCCCGAGGACCAGGACGACTTCCGCGACTGGGCGGGCATGATGATCCGGCACGGCGGCGGGCCGCGCGGCGGGGTCGCCCGGTCCGTGAAGAAGATGCGGGCGTATCTGGCGGAGCTGATCCACCGTAAGCGCGGCGAACTCGGGGACGACCTGATCTCCGGGCTGATCCGGGCCTCCGACCACGGCGAGCACCTCACGGAGAACGAGGCCGCGGCGATGGCCTTCATCCTGCTCTTCGCCGGCTTCGAGACCACCGTCAACCTCATCGGCAACGGCGCCTACGCCCTGCTCCGCCACCCCGCGCAGCGCGAACTGCTCCAGAAGTCGATCGCGGCCGGCGACACCGAACTGCTCGGCACCGCCGTCGAGGAACTGCTCCGCTACGACGGGCCCGTGGAGCTGGCCACCTGGCGGTACGCGACCCGGGAGTTGACGCTGGGCGGGCAGCGGATCGCCGCGGGGGACCCGGTCCTGGTGGTGCTGGCCGCCGCCGACCGCGATCCGGCGCGGTTCGACGAGCCGGACGTGCTCGACCTCACCCGGCGTGACAACCCGCACTTGGGATACGGGCACGGCATCCACTACTGCCTCGGCGCGCCACTGGCCCGACTCGAAGGGCAGACCGCCCTGGCGACCCTGCTGACCCGACTCCCGGACCTCCGACTTGCGGCGGAACCAGACGATTTGCGCTGGCGCGGCGGGCTCATCATGCGCGGACTGCGCACCCTGCCGGTGGAGTTCACGCCCGAACCGCGTCCTGACCAGGGATCACTCCATAACTGACGCCCAGTCAGCTACGTGACCATCGCGTGATCTCCGCTACACCGACTTGTGACTGCCCGTAACCCCGGCTACCTTTCCACCGACGATCGGGGCCGGCCCCGGGCTGCCGCCCGGTACCTCGCCGACACCGGTCCGACAACTCAACCGCCGCGCGAAAGGCAACCGCATGCGTTCCGGGAACGGCCGGCATCGTCGCCCCCGACAAGCACCGGCCATCTTTGTCACGGCAGGAGTGACCGGCGCGGGCCTGGCCCTGCCGCTGTTCACCGCGGGCGGCGCCCAGGCGGCCGACGCGCCGACCTGGGACCGCGTCGCGCAGTGCGAGAGCGGCGGGATGTGGAGCTCCGCCACCGGCAACGGCTTCTACGGCGGCCTCCAGCTCACCCAGGAGATGTGGGACGACTACGGCGGCTCCGCCTACGCCTCCCGCCCCGACCTCGCCAGCCGCGCCCAGCAGATAGCCGTGGGCCAGGCGATCCTCGACGACCGCGGCCCGGACGCCTTCCCCAGCTGCGCGGTGCACGCCGGCCTGACCAAGGGCGGCCGCAAGCCCGCCGTCGACCCGGGCCCCACCAGCCGGCCGACGCCGCGCCCGACCGACCGCCACACCGGCACCGGCGCCCCCTCCGACTCCGACGCGACCGGGGACGCCTCCGGCGCGAAGGGGGACCCGGGCGAGGACGGCCCGGCCACCAAGACCCCCGAGCCGTCCGGCAGCGATTCCGGCCGTGGTTCCGGCGGTGGTTCCGGCGGTGACACCGGTACGGATGCCGGCTCCGGCACTGGCTCCGACTCCGGCACCGGTTCCGACTCCGGCACCGACGCCCCGGACGCGCCCCCGGTGACCCCGCCCCCGGCGACCCCGGGCCCGACGGACTCCCCGTCCGCGTCCCCCGCCCCGTCCGACTCCGGAGCGCCCACCGGGTCCCCGTCCGGGACGCCGTCCACCTCCCCGTCCGACCCGGCTTCCCCGGCTCCGTCCGGCTCCACCGAGCCCGGTGACCCCGCCGCGCCGCCCGCCACCGGCAAGCACCGCGGCGCGCCGGACGGTGGCGCGGACGCCGGGGACGACCGGGACGGCGGCAGCGGCCGGCACGCCTCCCGCGGCGGGGAGGCGCCCCGCACGCCCCCGGCGGACGGCAGCTACCGCGTACGCCCGGGTGACAACCTGTCAGCGATCGCCGACAGTCATGACCTGCCGGGCGGCTGGCCCGCGCTCTACCACCGCAACCAGGGCCTCATCGGCTCCGATGCGGACCTCATCCACCCCGGTCAGCTGCTCGATCTCGGCCGACCCCAGGGGTAGTTACCGCCGGTTCGCCCGGTTTCGTAAAAGTGAGATATGGCTCTCGTTGCGGGGGATGGGTCCAGGCCCGTCCCCCGTTTCCATACTGGGGCCTACCTGCGGAAATGCTGGCCGCGATGATCAAAAACGGTCAACTTGGTTCAGAAGATGGGGTTTGAACACCAACGGGATTACTGCTTACGGTCAGGACCGCTCGCCAAAGCGGGCCCTCCGATCGCACGCCGAGTCCTGCCGGCGGTTGGAGTCGACGACGCGCAAGCGCCGAAGGCAGGAGCGGGGGACCCAAGGTAAGTGCCGGCCCCGCCCGTGAAAACGGGTCGACCGGCTTGGGGTGAAGCCCTGCGTGTCGCATCCGCGGCACGCACGGCCGGGCAGCTCACGCCCGAACCCGACAGCTCACCTCGTAGGCGTCGGTGAGGAAACGAACGCACGATGCTGATCAACAAGGGCAAGCACCGCCGCAGCTCCAAGGCCGTCCGCGTCGCCACCCTGGCCGGTGTCGCCGGCGCCGCCGTCGCCGTCCCGCTGCTGGGCGCCACCTCCGCTTCCGCCGCCTCCGTCGCCACCTGGGACAAGGTCGCCCAGTGCGAGTCCGGCGGCAACTGGTCGATCAACACCGGTAACGGCTACTACGGTGGCCTGCAGTTCTCGAACTCCAGCTGGGCCGCCGCCGGTGGCACCCAGTACGCGGCCCGCGCCGACCTGGCCACCAAGTCCCAGCAGATCGCCGTCGCCGAGAAGCTCCTCGCCCTCCAGGGCCCGGGTGCCTGGACCTGCGCCGGCGCCGGCAACCTGACCGCTGGTGGCCCGGCCGCCAACGTCGACACCTCCGGTGCCACCGTCAAGAAGAGCCAGGGCGCCTCCGAGGCCCGCAAGCAGACCCAGGGCACCACCAAGAAGTCCGCCCCGGTCCGCGAGAAGGTCGAGAAGGCCCAGCCGGCCCCGCAGCACTCGCACCGCTCCGGTGACACCTACACCGTCAAGTCCGGTGACACCCTCGCCAAGATCGCCAAGGCGCACGGCACCAACTGGAAGGCGCTCTACGCCGCCAACAAGTCCGTCGTCGGCGGCAACCCCAACCTCATCTTCCCGGGCCAGAAGCTCAGCATCTGAGCCGTCCCGGTTGCCCCAGAGAGCTGCCCCGCCGCGGCGCGTACCCCCGAGCGCGCCACGGCGGGGCTTCTTTCGTTGTCCGGGTCCGGACGCCGCGCCGCGGCCCGTCCACCTGCCCGGCGCCGCCCGGCTGGCACACGTCCTGACGTGCAGCGTTTCCCGATGCCCCGGGCGGCCGGGCGCGGCGTTCCCCGCATAGCGAACATCGTGCGGAAACCTCCCGTGAACTGGGCTTTTGGGCAGCTTGTTGGGTAATTCCGTCCCACGGAGCGGGCCACAGGCGAGCGGATCCGCCCGGGGCCGTTAGGCTCATGCCGAGACCTCCAGACACCCATGAAGGAGACAACGTGCCGTCCATCGACGTCGTCGTAGCCCGCGAAATTCTCGACTCGCGAGGTAATCCCACGGTCGAGGTCGAGGTCGGCCTCGACGACGGCAGCACCGGCCGTGCCGCTGTTCCGTCCGGCGCCTCGACCGGCGCCTTCGAGGCCGTCGAGCTTCGCGACGGCGACCCGAACCGCTACCTCGGCAAGGGCGTGGAGAAGGCCGTCCTCGCCGTCATCGAGCAGATCGGCCCGGAGCTCGTCGGCTACGACGCGACCGAGCAGCGGCTGATCGACCAGGCGATGTTCGACCTGGACGCCACCGACAACAAGGGCTCGCTGGGCGCCAACGCCATCCTCGGCGTCTCCCTCGCTGTCGCGCACGCCGCCTCCGAGGCCAGCGACCTGCCGCTGTTCCGCTACCTGGGCGGCCCGAACGCGCACGTCCTGCCCGTCCCGATGATGAACATCCTGAACGGCGGCTCGCACGCCGACTCCAACGTGGACATCCAGGAGTTCATGATCGCGCCGATCGGCGCGGAGTCCTTCTCCGAGGCCCTGCGCTGGGGCGCCGAGGTCTACCACACCCTCAAGAAGGTCCTGAAGGCCAAGGGCCTGGCCACCGGCCTCGGCGACGAGGGCGGCTTCGCCCCCAACCTGGGCTCCAACCGCGAGGCCCTCGACCTCATCCTTGAGGCCATCAAGGAGGCCGGCTACGCCCCCGGCCAGGACATCGCGCTCGCGCTGGACGTCGCCGCCTCCGAGTTCTACAAGGACGGCAAGTACCAGTTCGAGGGCAAGGAGCGCTCGGCCGCCGAGATGACCGAGTACTACGAGGAGCTGGTGGCGGCCTACCCGCTGGTCTCCATCGAGGACCCGCTCTTCGAGGACGACTGGGCCGGCTGGAACGTCATCACCCAGAAGCTCGGCGCGAAGGTGCAGCTCGTCGGCGACGACCTCTTCGTCACCAACCCCGAGCGCCTCGCCCGCGGCATCGAGGAGAACTCCGCCAACGCCCTCCTGGTCAAGGTCAACCAGATCGGTTCGCTGACCGAGACCCTGGACGCCGTCGAGCTGGCCCAGCGCAACGGCTTCAAGTGCATGATGTCGCACCGCTCCGGTGAGACCGAGGACGTCACCATCGCCGACCTCGCCGTCGCCACCAACTGCGGCCAGATCAAGACCGGCGCCCCGGCCCGCTCCGAGCGCGTCGCCAAGTACAACCAGCTGCTGCGCATCGAGGAGATCCTCGACGACGCCGCGGTGTACGCCGGTCGTAGCGCCTTCCCGCGCTTCAAGGGCTGACCCCCTCAAAGCCCGGCGTGCAGCGCTTCACGGGCTGACGACCACCCCGCCGTCGGCGACCCGCGCGCCGCACGGCAGCACCACAGCACCGCCCGGCTGCGCTCCCGAGGACTCGACCGAGGACTCGACGGGGGAGCAACGCCGCGATGAAGCGCACCGTCCCCGGCGCCGGTCCCGTACCGTTGCCGGGGACGTACGTCATGATGGTCGCCGTGACGACGTCGGGACGGAAGCTGAAGGGGAGGCGAGGCGACGTGCCCGCGGACCGGTTCTCCACCGCGACCCGGCTCAAGGCGCTCGGCGAACAGGCCGCCGCCCGCGTCTACCGCGCCAAGCGGCGGCCCCGCCGCAACCGCCTCACCGGCCGCGCCGCCCTGCTGGCGCTGGTGATGTGCTCGCTGGTGGTCGCCCTCGCCTACCCGATAAGGCAGTACATCTCCCAGCGCTCGGACATCTCCGACCAGCGCCGCAAGGCCCAGGACGCCGCCGCCGCGCTCGACCGGCTGCGCGACGAGAAGGCCCGCTGGCAGGACCCGGCGTACGTCCAGCAGCAGGCCCGCCGACACCTGCACTACATCATGCCGGGCGAGACCGGGTACATCGTCCAGGACGGCTCCGGTGTCCGCGCGGCACCCAAGGCGGCCAAGGCGGCCCAGCTCCCCTGGTACGACAAGCTCTGGGAATCCGTGGACAGGGCCGACACGGCTCACGCCGCCGGCACGGCTCACGCGGCTGACCCGGCTCACGCCGCCGTCGCGGACAAGCGGTAGCCCGCACCGGCCGGTACCGGCGAGACTGTACGGGCGGGTCCGCACGCGGCCCTACGGGACGCCACCGGCTGCCCGCCGTCCGCCACCCGCCCAGTCCCTCCGCCACCCACCGAAAGCGCACATGGACACCGCCCCGCCCCAGACCGAGCCCACCGAGCCCACCGCCGCGGACATCGCCGCCTTCAAGGACCAGCTCGGCCGCCCGCCGCGCGGCCTGCGCGCCATCGCGCACCGCTGCCCGTGCGGGCAGCCGGACGTCGTGGAGACCGCGCCGCGCCTGGAGGACGGCACCCCCTTCCCCACGCTCTACTACCTCACCTGCCCGCGCGCCGCATCCGCGATCGGCACGCTGGAGGCCAACGGCGTGATGAAGGAGATGACCGAGCGACTGGCGAACGACCCGGAACTGGCCGCCGCCTACCGCGCGGCCCACGAGGACTACATCCGCCGGCGGGACGCCATCGAGGTGCTCCAGGGCTTCCCGAGCGCGGGCGGGATGCCCGACCGGGTCAAGTGCCTGCACGTGCTCGTCGGCCATTCGCTGGCCGCCGGCCCGGGCGTCAACCCGCTCGGCGACGAGGCCCTGGCGATGCTCCCCGAGTGGTGGCGCAAGGGCCCCTGCGTGACGCCTTGCGCGGAGGGCGGCCCGAGCCCCGCGCACACCTCCGAAACCCAGCGGAACGCCACCGAAGGCGCTGACGGTCCCGAAGGAGACGCCAAGTGAAGCGGGTCGCCGCCATCGACTGCGGTACCAACTCCATCCGCCTGCTGGTCGCCGATCTCGACCCGGAGACCGGTGAACTGAAGGACCTGGACCGCCGGATGGAGATCGTCCGGCTGGGCCAGGGCGTGGACCGGACGGGGCGGCTGGCGCCCGAGGCGCTGGAACGCACCTTCGCGGCCTGCCGGGAGTACGCCGCGGTGATCAAGGGGCTGGGCGCGGAGCGGCTGCGGTTCGTGGCGACGTCCGCCTCCCGGGACGCGGAGAACCGCGACGTGTTCGTCCGCGGGGTGATGGACATCCTGGGCGTCGAGCCCGAGGTGATCAGCGGTGACCAGGAGGCGGAGTTCTCCTTCATCGGCGCCACCAAGGAACTGACCGGCCACCCGCACATCGAACTCCCCTACCTCGTCGTGGACATCGGCGGCGGCTCGACCGAGTTCGTGCTCGGCGAAGGGACGGTCCGGGCGGCCCGTTCGGTCGACGTCGGCTGCGTCCGGATGACCGAGCGCCACCTCCTCCACGACGGCGAGGTCTCCGACCCGCCCACGGCGGGGCAGATCGCCGCCATCAAGGCCGACATCGCCGCGGCCCTGGACCGCGCCGAGGAGACCGTCCCGCTGACCGAGGCCGCCACGCTGGTCGGCCTGGCCGGCTCGGTGACCACCGTCGCCGCGGTCGCGCTCGGCCTGGACCACTACGAGTCCGCGGCCATCCACCACTCCCGGATGTCCCGGGCCACGGTCGCCGAGATCACCGAGCGGCTGCTGACCTCCACCCACGCCGAGCGCGCGGCGATCCCCGTCATGCACCCCGGCCGGGTCGACGTCATCGCGGCCGGCGCCCTCGTGCTGCTGTCGATCATGGAGCGGGTCGGCGCCGATGAGGTCGTGGTCAGCGAACACGACATTCTGGACGGAATCGCCTGGCATGCCGCACTCGACGACGAGTGACCCTCCAGCTGGGGAGGCAGCCCGGATCCTGCGGGCTCCGGGCTGTCCGCTCTCAGATGTTGCGATAGATGTCGCGCCGGTCACCGACCTTGACGACGAGGATGATGAGTTCGCCGTCTTCGACCTGGTAGGCGATCCGGTAGTTGCCGACGTGGAGCCGATAGAGGCCCGAGGGGCCGGTGAGTTTCTTGATGTCGGCGTCCTCGCGGTACGGATCGTCGCCGAGCGTGGTCAGCGCGGCAAGGATGCGCATGGCGGCAGGCCGGTCGATGGCTCGAAGTTGCCGCTGTGCCGCCATGGTGAACCGGAATGCGTACTTCACGCCGCGCCTTCGGTGCGCTCGGCGAACAGGTCTGCCAGCAGCTCGGCCATGGTCACGGTCGGGCCGCTTTCGGCCAGGACCGCTTCCGCCTCCCGGGCCAGCAGCACATCGGCGGCCTCCTCAAGCGCGTCGAAGTCCGCGATCGGCACCACGGCTGCCACCGGTACGCCATTGCGGGTGATCACCGTAGGTGAGCCCTCCTCGGCGCGATTGATGTGGTCCGCCAGGTGTGCACGGGCTTCCCGTACGGTCACAGTGCTCTCAGCCATAAGGGAAGTGTACGCAGCTTTGTGTACACGCACCCAGGGAAGTAAATGGCGCTTTGAAGGCGATGCTCGACGGAATCGCCTGGAGCATCGCCTGACCGGTGTGCCGGTCGGGCACTCGGAGTGGCGCCGCAACCGCCGTCCGCACCGCGGTTCTTGAGCGGGCGCGGCGCCGTCCGGGGGTGTTTCGGGGGCCCTGGAGGGGTCTCGGAAGGGCGCCCGGAAAGAAAGTTCGTGAAATCCTTCACATGAAAAACCCGCCTCTCGGGCGAACTGTCGGGCCATCCGTCCCTCATTCGAAGGTCCTAGGACTCATCTGCCCGAGAATGGCGGGGTCTACGGTGGGTCTCCGCCGTGTTACGACAGTGCCCTCCAGGGGCCTGGTAGAGCCGCTCGGAGGGGGACAAGCCCTGATCAACAGGGGTATCCAACGTGTCGCGTTATACCGTGGTTCCCCTATCGCGCTATGGCGTCGGTCACGAAGCCGGCGGAGTGTAGCAGATGCCTCCGTCATTCTTGTGAAGGGGCTCACGAGCGACCCCCCATGTGGGGGTGGATACTCGATTGCATGAGCACCACGGAGCGTCCCAGGATCCTCGTTGTAGGCGGTGGGTACGTTGGCCTGTACGCGGCGCGCCGCATCCTGAAGAAGATGCGGTACGGCGAGGCGACCGTCACGGTCGTCGACCCTCGCTCGTACATGACGTACCAGCCCTTCCTCCCTGAAGCTGCGGCCGGCAGCATCTCCCCCCGCCACGTTGTGGTCCCGCTGCGGCGCGTGCTGCCCAAGGCGGAGGTCCTCACCGGCCGGGTGACCACCATCGATCAGGACCGCAAGGTCGCCACCATCGCCCCGCTCGTGGGCGATGCGTATGAGCTGCCCTTCGACTACCTGGTCGTCGCGATGGGCGCGGTCTCCCGTACCTTCCCGATCCCCGGCCTGGCCGAGAACGGCATCGGTATGAAGGGCGTCGAGGAGGCCATCGGCCTGCGCAACCACGTCCTGGAGCAGCTGGACAAGGCCGACTCCACGACCGACGAGGAGGTCCGCCGCAAGGCGCTGACCTTCGTCTTCGTCGGCGGTGGCTTCGCCGGTGCGGAGACCGTCGGCGAGGTCGAGGACATGGCCCGCGACGCCGCGAAGTACTACAAGAACGTGAAGCGCGAGGACATGCGCTTCCTGCTGGTCGACGTGGCGGACAAGATCCTCCCCGAGGTCGGTCCGAAGCTCGGCGCCTACGGCAAGGAGCACCTGGAGTCCCGAGGTATCGAGATCTACCTCAAGACCGGCATGGACTCCTGTGTCGACGGCCACGTCATGCTCAACAACGGCCTTGAGGTGCTGTCCAACACCATCGTCTGGACCGCCGGCGTCAAGCCGAACCCGGCGCTCTCCCGCTTCGGTCTGCCGCTGGGTCCGCGCGGTCACATCGACGCCGAGCCCACCCTTCAGGTCAAGGGCACCGACTACATCTGGGCGGCCGGCGACAACGCCCAGGTCCCCGACCTGGTCGGCCGCAAGAACGGCAACGAGAACGCCTGGTGCCCGCCGAACGCGCAGCACGCGCTGCGGCAGGCCAGGGTCCTCGGCGACAACGTGGTCTCCGGTATGCGGGGCTTCCCGCAGAAGGAGTACAGCCACGCCAACAAGGGTGCGGTGGCGGGCCTCGGCCTCCACAAGGGCGTCGCGATGATCGTCATGGGCAAGGTGAAGATCAAGCTCAAGGGCCGTCTCGCCTGGTACATGCACCGCGCGTACCACGGCATGGCGATGCCGACGTTCAACCGCAAGATCCGGGTCTTCGCCGACTGGACGCTGGCCACCTTCCTCAAGCGCGAGGTGGTCTCGCTCGGCGCCATGGAGAACCCCCGCGAGGAGTTCTACGAGGCTGCCAAGCCGGCCCCCGCGCCGGCCGCCGCGGCCGACGGAGGCAAGCCGAAGGCCAAGGCTTCCTGAATCATCGGTCGGTACTCCGACCAGCCCGAAGGGCGTCCGCCATCCGTGGGGCGGGCGCCCTTCGGCGTGCTCGGGTGTGGCTGAAAGTGCACGGTGTGTTGTTCTCTGTCAGGCGAACGGGACTATCAGGGCGCCCACTTGGCGTTTACGTGGTGGGTGAAACTTCTTTGCCCGACTCGTCATGACGGAGGTGTGCGACATGGCCGGTGCCGCTGGACGGCTCACCAAGCTCGCCGAGGAGGTGCTGGGGGACCCGCTCCCGGTGCGGATCCGCGCCTGGGACCGTAGTGAGTCCGGCCCGCCGGGGGCCCCTACGCTGGTCATCCGCAATCGCCGGGCGCTGCGGCGACTGCTGTTCAAACCAGGCGAATTGGGCCTGGCCCGGGCCTGGGTGGCCGGCGACATCGACGTCGACGGGGACCTCTACGAGGCGCTGGACCTGCTCGCCGGGACGATCTGGGAGCGCGGCGGCGACGCCCCCAAGCCGCAGCGCGCCGCCGTGCTGCGCGCCCTGGCCCGCCCCGAGATCCGGGCCGCCGCCAAGGAACTGCTGTCCCTGGCCGGTCTGCCCGTCCCGCCCGCGCCGCCCGCCGAGGAGGCCCGCCCGCGCCGCGGGGCGCTGCACTCCCTGCTCCGCGACCGGCAGGCCATCAGCCACCACTACGACGTCGGCAACGACTTCTACGCGCTGGTGCTCGGCCCGTCCATGGTCTACTCCTGCGCCTACTGGGAGCCCGATGCGGAAGCGGCCGACGGCGTCGCCACCCTGGAGGACGCCCAGCGCGACAAGCTCGACCTGATCTGCCGCAAGCTCGGCCTGACGGAGGGTCAGCGGCTGCTGGACGTGGGCTGCGGCTGGGGCTCGATGGTGCTGCACGCGGCCCGCGAGTTCGGCGTCCGGGCGGTCGGCATCACCCTCTCCGAGGAGCAGGCCACCTACGCCCGTAAGCGGATCGCCGACGCCGGGCTCGCGGACCGGGTCGAGATCCGGGTGCAGGACTACCGAGAGATCACCGACGGGCCGTTCGACGCGATCTCCTCGATCGGGATGGCCGAGCACGTCGGCCGGGCCCAGTACGCGGAGTACGCGAACGCGCTGTACGCCCTGCTGAAGCCCGGCGGGCGGCTGCTCAACCACCAGATCGCGCGGCGTCCGCTGTCGGACGAGGAGACGTACCGCGTCGACGAGTTCATCGACCGCTACGTCTTCCCCGACGGTGAGCTGGCGCCGGTGGGGCGGACGGCCGGCCAGTTGGAGGACGCCGGCTTCGAGGTGCGGGACGTGGAGGCGATCCGGGAGCACTACGCGCTGACGCTGCGTCAGTGGGTGGCCAACCTGGAGGACCACTGGGCGGAGGCGGTCCGGCTCACCTCCCCCGGCCGGGCCCGGGTCTGGCGGCTCTACATGGCCGCCTCGGCGCTGTCGTTCGAGCGCAACCGCATAGGGGTCAACCAAGTCCTGGCGGTCCGCACGCCGGACTCCGGCGCCGCCGGGATGCCGCTGCGGGCCCGCGACTGGCGGGACTGACCCGGCGGGCGCCCCCGCGGCCGGTGCGGCGCGGCGGGGGCGCACACGGCGAAGGGCCCCGGTCCCACCCGACAGGGCGGGGGACCGGGGCCCTCGGGCCGTCCGGGGCCGCCGGGCGACGGCGGCCGGGCTACTCCGCCTTGATGGCCTGGAGCATGTTGAGCTTCGCCGCCCGGCGGGCCGGCCACAGCGCGGCCAGCACGCCCACCAGCGCGGCCACCGCGAGGAAGACGGCCATCCGGCCCCAGGGCATGACCAGTTCGTACGTCGGCAGCGAGCCGCCGATCAGCTCACCGGCCGCCCAACCGAAGAACACGCCCAGGCCGATGCCCAGCACCCCGCCGAAGAGCGAGATCACCAGCGACTCCAGACGCACCATCCGCTTGATGCCGCGGCGGTCCAGGCCGATGGCGCGCAGCATGCCGATCTCCTGGGAGCGCTCGAAGACCGACATCGCCAGGGTGTTGATCACGCCGAGCACCGCCACGATCACCGCCATGGCCAGCAGGCCGTAGACCATGTTCAGCATCAGCGTGAACGTCTGGGCGATGGCGTTGGAGACGTCCTTCTTGTCCGCGACGGTGATCGCCGGGTTCTTGCCGAGCGCCTTGACCAGGGATTCCTTGGCCTCGGGGGTGGCGCCGTGCTGCGTCTTGACCATCACCTGCATGTCGGTGGCGTGCTTCTGGTGCGGGGCCAGCGTGCCGTTGTCCAGGAGGATGCCGCGGATCACCTGGTTGCCCTCGTAGACCCCGCCGATGGTCAGCGTGCCCTTCTTGCCGTCCTCGAAGGTCACCGGGACGCGGGAGCCGGGGTGCCAACCCTTCTCCTTGGCGAGGGTGTCGTCCACGACGGCCCGGTCGCCGTGCAGCGCCCCGAGGGCGCCCTCGGTGAAGTCGAGCCGGGTGAGCTGGCCGAACTCCTTGCCGTTGACGCCGGTCAGGTACTCGGTGGTGGTGCCGATCCGGGACGGGGAGTTGCGCAGCGGGCTGGACGCGGTGACTCCGTCCGCGGCCGCGAGCTGCTTCGCCACGTCCGGGGAGAGCGGCGAGCGGTTCGCCATGGAGACCACGTAGTCGGCCTTGAGCGCGGAGGTGGCCATCTTGTCGATGCCCTGCTGCACACTGCCGGCGATCACCGTCAGGCCGGTGATCAGGGTCAGCCCGATCATCAGCGCGGAGGCGGTGGCGGCCGTCCGACGCGGGTTGCGGACCGCGTTCTGCCGGGCGAGGACGCCGGAGATCCCGAAGAGCCGCAGCACCGGGGAGGCCAGCGCGATCAGCGGGCGGGACAGCAGCGGCGTCAGCACGAACACGCCGATCAGCAGCAGTGCCGCGCCGGCGCCCATGGTGACCTTGCCGTCGGACATTCCGGTGGCGACCAGGACCGCGGCCGTGCCGGCGGCGGCGAAGAGCGCACCGATGGTGTTGCGGACCACCAGCGACTTGGTGGTGGCGGTGGCGTGCAGGCTGTTCATCGCGGCGACCGGCGGGATCTTCGCGGCCCGGCGGCCGGGCAGCCAGGCGGCCAGGACCGTGACGACGATGCCGACCACCAGGGCGGTCAGGATCGTGGTGGGCGAGACCACCAGCGGGCCGTCGGGCACCGTGGCGCCGGTGGCGACCATCAGCGAGCGCAGGGCGGCGCCGATGCCGATACCGGCCAGCAGACCGGTCACCGCGGCCACCACGCCGACCACGAACGCCTCGGTCAGCACCGAACGGGTGACCTGGCGGCGGCTGGCGCCGACCGCGCGCAGCAGCGCCAGTTCCTTGGTGCGCTGGGCGACCAGCATGGTGAAGGTGTTGGCGATGATGAAGATGCCGACGAAGAGCGCGATGCCGGCGAAGCCCAGCAGGGCGGTCTTCACCCCGTCCATGCTCTGGGCGATCATCTTCGCCTGGTCGTCGGCGAGTTGACGGCCGGTGGTGGCCTCGGTGCCCTGGGGGAGCACCTTCTCCACCGCGTCCTTCAGCGCCGTCTGGGAGGTGCCCGGCGCGGCCTTGATGTCGATCTCGTCGAACTGGCCGGGGGCCGCGAACAGCTTCTGGGCGGTGGCGGTGTCGAACAGCGCGAGGCTGCCGCCGGCGTGGACCCGGGCATCGGCGGTGGTGAAGATGCCGGTCAGCTTCTGCTCCCGGACCGGGCCGTCGACGGATATCCGGACGGTGTCGCCGACCTTGTAGCCGCCGAGGTCGGCGGTGCGGGCGTCCAGCGCGAACTCGTGCGGGCCCTTGGGGACGGCGCCGCTGCGCAGCGGGTAGCGGGCGTCGGTGCCGTCGTGGCCGGGGGAGTAGTTGCTGCCGGTGGTCGAGAAGCCGTCACCGATCATCGTGCCGTTCTTGTCGGCGATGGCGGTGAAGCCGGAGACGGTGCCGGTGACGGAGGCGGCGCCGGGCAGCTGCGCGGTCGTGTCCAGCAGCTTCGCGTCGAGCGCGGAGCGCGCTCCGGGAGCGGCGTCGGGGCGGTCGGAGCCACCCCGCTGGATGGCCACGTCGACGTTGTCGAAGCCCTTGCGGGCGGTGGACTGGAGGGCGTCGGAGATGGTCGAGGTGAAGACCAGGGTGCCGGAGACGAAGGCCACGCCGAGCATCACGGCGAGAACGGTCATCAGCAGCCGGGCCTTGTGCGCAAGCACATTGCGCAAGGCGGTACGGAACATGGGTGGGTCAGTCCTGGAGGAGTGGTCCGGGGTGTCCGGGGTGGGGAAGGTGGCTGCTGCCGGTCAGCTGACGCGGCCCGTGGTGTCGAAACCGGGGGTTCGGGGCCGTGCGGCGGAGCCGCCGGCGCCACCGCCCCCGGAGAAGCCCAGCATGCGCTCCAGCACCATGTCGGCGCTGGGGTCGGACATGTCGTCGACGATCCGGCCGTCGGCGAGGAATATCACGCGGTCCGCGTACGACGCCGCGACCGGGTCGTGCGTCACCATCACCACTGTCTGGCCCAGCTCGCGCACGGAGTTGCGCAGGAAGCCGAGGACCTCGGCGCCGGAGCGGGAGTCGAGGTTGCCGGTGGGCTCGTCGGCGAAGATGATCTCGGGCCGGGAGGCCAGGGCGCGGGCCACCGCCACGCGCTGCTGCTGGCCGCCGGAGAGCTGGCTCGGGCGGTGCTTGAGCCGGCCGGAGAGGCCGACGGTCTCCACGACCTGCTCCAGCCAGGCGCGGTCCGGCTTCCGGCCGGCGATGTCCATGGGGAGGGTGATGTTCTCCAGGGCGGTGAGCGTCGGGAGGAGGTTGAACGCCTGGAAGACGAAGCCGATCTTGTCGCGCCGGAGCTGGGTGAGCTTCTTGTCCTTCAGCCCGGTCAGCTCGATGTCACCGATCTTCGCGGACCCGCCGGAGATCGCGTCCAGGCCGGCCATGCAGTGCATCAGCGTGGACTTGCCGGACCCGGAGGGGCCCATGATCGCGGTGAACTGGGCCTGCCGGAAGTCGACGGAGACCGCGTCCAGGGCGACCACCTGGGTCTCGCCGTGTCCGTAGACCTTGGAGAGATCCGTGGCGCGGGCGGCCACCGCGGTGCTGCGGCCGGCGAGCGAGACGCCGGAGTGGGTGGTGGTCACGGGAAGGGACTCCTGTCGGGACGGGAACGGGCCGCTCCCGCGCCGGCACGGTGCCGCGGCGGGTGGGCGGTGGAACATCGGCTTCCATCGTCCGGCAGCTCACCGGGCCCGGACGTCAACCCGTGTGACCGTCCTTGGGCCACCCCCAGGGATTAGCTCCCCCCGCTTCGTCATCCCTGGGTATGAGGCCCGTCCCTGAGGCCGGCGGCGCAGATGGGGAGCCGCGCGGGCGGTGCCGGAGGGGCTGGGAAGGGCATCGAGGAGCCCTCGCGCGGGCGTCGAGTTTTCGTCAATTCAGGGTCGAATTTCGCCCTGGCAGTCACCGGCGAACATGGGCTTCAGGCATGTGCCGGGGGCCCTGGCGGTCACTGATGCACCCTCAGTTGCCAATAAAATAAGACAACCTCGGGAAGAGCGGCCGATCTGCTTGGTGCACTGCGGGCTACGCTCGTGCTGCCTTCTTTGAGGTGGCATGGGGGACCCCAAGCCCGGATGGTGGAATGCAGACACGGCGAGCTTAAACCTCGCTGGCCTTCGGGCCGTGCCGGTTCAAGTCCGGCTCCGGGCACCTCTCGCGGGCAGCGGGACAAAGACCCGTAAGTACCTGAATATTCAACTTGCTTGTCGAGGAGGGGCCGCCGGGAAAACCCGGCGGCCCCTCCTCGGTATTGCGCGCTCCGCGCTCAGCGCTCCACGAGCGCGAACAGCGCCTCCCAGCGGGCGACAATCTCGTCGGTCGAGAACCGCTGGATGTTCTCCCGGGCGGTGACGCCCATCCGGTCCCGCAGCTCCTCGTCCGACATCAGGGTGTCGAGGTGCCGGGCGAATTCGGTGATGTTGCCCGGCGGGGCCAGGAAGCCGTCGGTGCCGTCCGTGATGATCTCGCGGACGCCCGGCGCCACGTCGAACGCCACACACGGCACCGCGGTGGCCATTGCCTCCATCGGCGCGAGCGGGAAGCCCTCACCGCGCGAGCTCAGTGCGAAGACCGCGCTCTCCCGCAGCGCACCGGCGACGTCGCCGGTCCGCCCCATCCACTCGACCGAATCGGCCACCCCCAGCTCGGCCGCCTGCTTGCGCAGCGCCTCGGCCTCCTCACCGGAGCCGTAGATCCGCAGCGTCCAGTCCGGGTGCTGCGGCGCGACCTTCGCCCATGCCTCAAGGAGCAGGTCGACGCCCTTCTCCTCGTGCAGCCGGCCGATGCTCGCCACGACCTTCCGGGAGCGGTCCGAGGGGACGTCGGGGAAGAACGGCAGCGGGTTCGGCATGAAGCCGACGTTGTCCATCCGCTGCCGGATCCACTTGTCCGCGTCCTCCCGGGTGAGCGGCAGCATTCGGTCGACGTCCTGGTAAAACCGCTTGACGCGGGTGAACCGGGACGACTTGCGGCAGGTCTCGAACGATTCGTGGCTCATCCCGATGACCGCCAGCCCGGCGGTGTCGGCCAGCGCCACCCACTCCATCGCCCACACCTGGGTGACGATCACCACGCCGCCCGGCTGCGCGGCCCGGAACAGCGCGCTCATCTTGGCGGCCTGCTCGTGCATCCCGGCCTCGCGGGCGGCCCGGCGGCGCTGCTCGACGACGTTCAGCTTGTCCTTCAGGCTCCGCACCGGGCGGACGCTCGGCGGGTGCGCGTCGTACAGAGTGGTGGTCTCGTAGGGCAGGTCGGGGCCGAGCTCGTGGACCCGGCCCTCGGGCGGCGGCACGATCCCGACGACGTGCACCCGGTGGCCCTGCTCGGCGAACAGGCGCGCCATCTGGTGCGACCAACTGGTGATGCCGCCCAGCTCGTTGACGCTGTTGGAGACGAAGAAGATGTCCCGCGGCTCGGCTGCGTTCGACTTGGTCATCAACGGCTCCACTGCGCAAAGAACTGGTCGACGATGCTCTGTGCGGCGTCGCCCTGGTCGTATTCCCCGAACTTGGCGACGAATTCCTTGCGGTCCTTGGCGTATTCCAGCTGCTGGGACTCGAAAGACTCCATGGCCTCGAAGAAATCTTCCTCGGTGCGCGCTACCGGGCCCGGTGCGTGCTCCAGCAGATCGAAGTACGTTCCGCGGCCCTCGTGCACGTATTCGTCGTAGTCGTAGGTGAAGAACATCAGCGGCCGGTCGAGCAGTGCGTAGTCGAACATCACCGACGAATAGTCCGTGACCAGGCCGTCGGCCAGCTCCAGGATCGGGGTGATGTCGTGGCGCGCGGAGACGTCGATGACCCGGCCCTGCACGGTCGGCGGCAGCACCACGTGGTTGAGGTAGTGCGAGCGGACGAGCAGGACGTAGCGGTCGCCGAACTCGTCGGCGAAGCGCTCCACGTCGAAGGGGAGCGCGAACCGGCCGTGCCGGCCGCCCGCCTTACGGAACGTCGGCGCGTACAGCAGCACCTTCTTGTCCGCGGGGATGCCCAGCTCCGCCGCCAGCGCGCCGCGCTCGCGGTGGCCCAGCTCGGCCTCCCGCAGCCGGGCCCGCACCAGGGCGTCGTTGCGCGGGTAGCCCACCCGCAGCAGGGTCTTCTCCTTCAGGCGGAACGCCTTGGCCAGCGTCCGGGCATCGTGCTCGGTGCGGCACAGGAACCGGTCGAAGCGGTCCAGCGACTCCTGCTGCTCGGCCTGCTGCTGGCGGGTCTGCGCCTTGAGCGAGGGCTGGTCGAAGCCCATGTTCTTCAGCGCCGAGCCGTGCCAGGTCTGGATGTAGGTGGTCTCGGGGCGCTTGGTCAGCTTGAGCGGGTAGCTCTGGTTGTCCACCCAGAACTCGGCCTGCGCGAGCGCCTTGAGGTACGGCAGCGACCAGCGCTTGACCAGCGTGGCGTCCTTGGGGAAGTCCTTCGGGGACCCGGCGTAGGCCCAGATCGCCTCGAACTTCAGGCCCTGCCGGCGCATCTCCTCGTAGATGGCGCGCGGGCTGTCGCTGTACTGCTTGCCCAGGTGGCTCTCGAAGACCACCGTGCGCTTCTTGATCGGCAGCCGGCTGAACACCTCGTGGTACGCCCGGAGCTTGGTGTCCCCGGAGGTCAGCGTCTTGCGCAGGGCCTTGGCCTTGCGGTAGCCGCTCTTGGCCAGCGTCCCCGGCTTGCCGCGGACGCTCTTGGCGATGAGTTCCTGCACGCGCTCGGCGTTCTGGCTCTGGCTGGTCAGCCGGAACGCCAGGTGGCCCTTGGAGGAGACGTGCGGCTCGATGTGGTCGGCGACCATCCGGGTCAGCCGCGGCCGGATCGGCAGTGGCCCGCCGGCCAGCTCGGTGTCGGCCACCGTCAGCCGGGACGTGGTGGACACCCCGTCGACGTTCAGACGCAGCCGGACGTCCCAGATGGTGTCGACGATGCCCAGCGGGCGCAGCCGCGCGGTGACGTCCGCTGCGGTCTCCCACACCACGGCGTCGCCCTCGTGGCGCAGCGTCTGGATCGGGAAGCTGAAGGACTGCAGGCTGCGGCGGCGGGCGCTGAACTCCAGCGCGCCGCTGAGCTTGGCGCCCTCGGGGATCACTCCGAGCGGGTTGGTGATCCGCCCGGCCAGCGAGACGGTGCTGCCCGCCTCGGAGAACCGGGTGAGCTGGTTGCGCAGGAACAGCTGGTTGACCGGCTTCTCGTGGTAGCCGACCTCGGTCACGTCCAGCACCTGGCGGCCGAACGCGTCGTCGAAGTGCCCGCCGCACCAGTAGATCCGGCCGTCGTGCGGGGCGAGCGGCGAGGAGAGCTTGTCGCGGTTGATGAGGGTGTCGACGGCCGGGATGAGGTTGTCCCAGTCGCCCTTCTGGAGCAGGTAGGCGCAGATGGCCTGTATCGGCAGGACCCGCTCGTACGCCTCGGGCGCGAGGCCGGCGAGGTACTCCTGGGAGAGCGCGGCGAACTCCTGGCGGTACGCCTCGTCCCGGAAGGGCAGGTCCCGCAGGTGCAGCACCAGGTCGTGCTTGAGGAATTTGACGTCCTTGGCGAGCTTCATCTCGGTGAGCCCGCGCTCCACCAGTGCGGCGTCGATCCGCCGGTGGACCTCCAGCCGGTGGATGTAATTGGTCATCTCGTGCCGTCGGTTCGTCACCGACTTCACGGCGGCCTTCTCGAAGACGTTCCAGAAGTAGACCTGATTGGGGATCAGGGTGATGCGCTTCGCCGCGAGATAGGCGTCGGCGATAAACATCAGGTCCTCGTAGAACATCCCCTTGGGGAAGCGGAGATCGTTCTCGATGAGGAATTCGCGGCGGTAGCACTTGTTGGTGGAGAGGGTGTCCCAGACGAAAAGGTCCGGCAATTCCGTAACGGACTCAAAGGTGCGCGTCGTGGAATACAGCCAGGCGTACCACTCGTCACGCTTCTGGTTCCGGGTGTCCTTGTGGATCCGGACGCAGAGGCCGGAGACGATGTCCGAGCCGGTTTCCTCGGCGGCCTCCAGCATATTGCGGCAGGCGTTGTGCTCCAGGACGTCATCGCTGTCCAGGAACATGACGTACTGTCCCCGGGTGTGCTGAATGCCGAGGTTCCGCGGCTCTCCGCCGGCGCCGCTGTTCTCCGGCAGCTGGAAGGCTCTGACCCGCCCGGGGTGGGCAGCAGCGAGCGCCTGCGCGACCTCGAAAGAACGGTCGGTGCTGCAATCGTCGACGATCACCACCTCGACGTCCCGGAGTGTCTGATCCAGCACGGACTGGACCGCGGTCGGCAACCGGTCGGCGTCGTTGTAGACAATGACGACTACTGAGACGTCAGGCACAGGCACCTCAACCCTCTTTCGCTGCTGTTTCCGGCCAGAATAGCCCCATCTGCACACGGGGTTTACGACCACCCGCACCCGGACCGCTACACGTGGTGACGGGGTACTGCCCGGGGAAGGGCAGGTACCGGCTAGCCAGTATGACGGCGACTCTGGTCAATCGGTTGCGTAGGCGCGGCGCGATCAGACATTTATCGGATTCGGATCATGCCGGTGACCCCCAGCTCCCGGAGTTGACGGGGTGGGGAAATGCTCGTTCGACGGCGACGGGAAAAGATCGATTACCCGGATTTTGTCCGGACTATCTGGCGGCCGGACCCGACCGCCCGGTGGGCCGGCGAGTGGCATATGACACAGCGGCAGATGTGACGAAGCCGGCGTCGGCCGGTAGTCGATCGGCCGGTTCGGGCACCTTGGCGCCTCCCTGAACGTCCTCCCTGTAGAGGACGCGTACTCCGTGGGGGTGGGGGAAGATCCTGCCCAAGAACGAGAGACGCGTCTTTGCCAAGCCATTACGCTTGCGTCAAGGCCGCGCAGGGCGGCCATGGAGGAGTGAGATGAGGAGCAGCAACCCGGTCTTCTCGCGACGGGGGTTCAGCCGAGGCAGCGGCTACGCGGGCTTCACCGCACCGCCGCAGGCCGGGGGTCCCACCGCCACCCCGTACGCCGGGGCGAACCCGTACGCCGGAACCAACCCGTACGCCACCCAGGCGCCGCAGTACACCCCGCAGACCCGCCCCATGACGATGGACGACGTCGTCCTGCGCACGGGCCTGACACTCGGCACGGTCATCGTCGGTGCCACCGTCGGCTGGCTGTTCCTGACCGGACAGCTCGGCTTCGCGATCGGCGCCGGTCTGGCCGCGACGGTGCTCGGCTTCATCCAGTCCTTCAAGCGCAAGCCCGCCCCGGCGCTGATCCTGGGCTACGCGGCGCTGGAGGGCGTCTTCCTCGGCGCGCTCAGCGGCTTCATCAACGACCTGCCGAAGATGAACGGCGCCCCCATGCAGGCGGTGCTGGGCACGATGGCGGTCTTCGTCGCCATGCTGGTCGCCTACAAGACCCGGATCGTCCGGGTCACCGCGCGGTTCACCCGCTTCGTGATGATCGCGGCGCTGGGCTTCGTACTGCTGTCGATGGTCAACCTCCTGTTCATGGTGTTCGGCGGGGGTGACGGCCTCGGCTTCCGCAGCGGCGGCCTGGGCATCCTCTTCGGCGTCGTGGGCGTGGTCCTCGGCGCGCTCTTCCTCGCCATGGACTTCAAGCAGGTCGAGGACGGCGTCGCGTACGGCGCACCGCGCGAGGAGTCCTGGCTGGCCGCGTTCGGTCTCACCACGACCCTGGTGTGGATCTACTGGGAGATGCTGCGGCTGATCTCGATCCTGCGCGACTGACACCCCGTACAGCGGACGAGGGGCCCGCGGGCGACTGCCCGCGGGCCCCTCGCGCGTTCCGGGACACGCCCCGGGCCCGGTCAGAACTTGCGGGCGGCGCGCCGGAGATCGTGTTCGTGGACGATCGCTTTGGCGTGGCCGTGCGAGAGATTGTGCGCGCCGCGCAGCCAGCTGACCTTTTCGTCGAAGCGGACGAGAGCGGGGCCCTCGTCGACGGTACGGAGCCAGTCGGAGATATCCCGGCCGGTGCAGTGCGGGATACGGGAGAGCATGTTCCGGTGGGTTTCTTCGGAGAAGGACTGGGACATCGGCGCCTCCGGACGCGGTCGATGCTGGTTCTTCCGCCCACCGTGCCTGAGGGTTCGGGCATTGGCAACCACCCGGGAGTTGCGCCTAGGCTCACGCTGTGCTTGACGTGACGCCTTTGCAGACCGCCGTGGACGCGCTCGCCGACCGCCTCCGGGCGCTGCCGCAGAGCGCCCTGCGCCGCGGTGCCGCGGCCGAAGGGCTCGCGCTGGCGCGGGACTTGGCGGCCCGCGCGCAGCTGATCGAACGCCCTGGGGAGCGGCCCCGGGAGCTTCCGGACGCTGGGATGTTCGCGGCCGGCGACCAACTGGCCGTGGCCGGTCACGACCTCGTCGAGGCGCTGCGGACCGTCGCCGCCCTGGCGGCGACGGATGGCCGGATCGGCCCGGAAGCTGACGCGAAATCAGCCCTCGCCGAGCAACTGGCCCAGGCCGTGCAACGGGTCCGGGACGCGGCTCAGAGCGAGGCGATGACCCGGTCGGCGAGGATGTAGACGTTCTCGTCGCGGCGCTCGCCCCACGAGAACGTCAGGGCGTAGGCCCCGGAGATCCCCGAGCCGCCGAGCAGCACCGGGGTGTGGCCGTCGCGCAGCGCACCGGCCACGCTCTCGGCGGTCTCGCGGTGCCCGGGGGTCAGACACAGCGTCGTGCCGTCGGCGAAGACGTACACGTCCAGGGTGCCCAGCGGGCCGGGGCGGACGTCGGCGAGCGGGGTGCCCGCACGGGCCAGCTCCGCCAGGCGCGCCACGGTGCGCTCGTGGTCGGCGATGGCCGGGACGGGGGAGAAGTCCGGGTGCGAGGGGTGGCGCCGGCGGGCGGCGGCCAACTCGGCGGACTCGGTCTCCTCGGCCAGCTCGAACTCCGGCGCGTCCAGGGACTCCAGCGCCTCGACGGACTCCAGGGCCTCCAGCGACTCCAGCGACTCCAGGGCCTCGACGGGCTCCAGTGCGGGCAGCGGCTCCAGGGCCTCCGGGCCCAGCAGCGACTCCAGCCCGGCCAGGTCCGCCTGGCGCGGCACGAACGGATGGCCGTCGAACCGGTCCAGCTCCAGCCGCTCGGACGACTCCCGCCGGCCCTCGCGGCCGTCGAGCGGGCCGTCGTCGCCGAGCCCGGGCAGCGGCCCGGACAGCGACGGGGCGTCCGCCGTGTTCATGGAGTCACGGGCCTCCTGCGCGGCCCAGAAGGCGCGCGCCTCGGCCAGCTCCCGCTCCCGCTCCTCGGCCAGCGCGTCCGCGACGGCGGCGCGTATGTCCGCGAGCGGGGTCTCGACGGCCGGCACCCCGCGGGCGGCCGGGACCGCCGCGGCGGCCACGCTCGCGGCCTCGGCGCGGGCGCTGGCGTCCGCGCGGGCGGCGACGAGTTCGGTGTGCAGCGCGGTGATCTGGCCGCGCAGCACACGGGCGGTGTACAGGGCGACGGCGCCCAGCACCACGGCGACCGCCGCGGTCAGCAGCAGGACGAGGGTGGTGACAGTCATGCCGAAACCTCGCTTCGCTCGGCCTCGCACTCGCGAGGCGCGCACCTTTCGGTGGTTCGCTCACTTCCGGGCATACGCACACACTGTCGCGGACCGGTCACCGGCGTACTCCCGTTAGCAGATTGTTCTCCGACTTCCTACAACAGCGTGACCGAAGTCGGCGACAGATCGCAGGGTGGTATGTCCTGAAAAGGGGGTGGCATGGGGGCTCCTGGGGTGTAGTGGCCCCCTGCTGAGCTGCAAGAACGCTGCTCCCTCGGGATGTTGGTCACAATCCTGGGGGCGATTGGGTCGCGATCTTGTCACCGAGTGGCCTGGGTCACTCTCCGTCGCGGACGGTGCCCGGACGAGCGCGAAGGGTGCGCGGGGAACGGGAGTTGGTCCGTTTCCCCGCGCACCCTTCGGCGCGCTTGCGGGTGGGCCCGCGTCGACCCGGCCCGGCCGCGCGTGCCGGCTGCTCAGCTCAGCCGCTCGATGACCATCGCCATGCCCTGGCCGCCGCCGACGCACATGGTTTCCAGGCCGAACTGCTTGTCGTGCCACTGGAGGGAGTTGATCAGGGTGGTGGTGATCCGGGCGCCGGTCATGCCGAAGGGGTGGCCGACGGCGATCGCGCCGCCGTTGACGTTCAGCCGGTCCAGGTCGATGCCCAGGTCGCGGTAGGAGGGGATCACCTGGGCGGCGAACGCCTCGTTGATCTCCACCAGGTCGATGTCGGAGACCGACAGACCGGCGCGCCGCAGGGCCTGCTTGCTGGCCTCCACCGGGCCGTACCCCATGATCTCGGGGGACAGGCCGGAGACGCCGGTGGAGACGATCCGGGCCAGCGGGGTCAGGCCCAGCTCACGGGCCTTGGTGTCGGACATGATCACGAGCGCGGCGGCGCCGTCGTTGAGCGGGCAGCAGTTGGCGGCGGTGACCAGGCCGTCGGGACGGAAGACCGGCTTCAGGCCCTGCACGCCCTCCAGGGTCACGCCGGCGCGCGGGCCGTCGTCCTTGGAGACGACCGTGCCGTCGGGCAGCTCGACCGGGGTGATCTCGCGCTCCCAGAAACCGTTCTTGATCGCCTGCTCGGCGAGGTTCTGGGACCGGACGCCGAACTCGTCCATGTCCTGGCGGGTGACGCCCTTGAGGCGGGCGAGGTTCTCCGCGGTCTGGCCCATCGCGATGTACGCGTCCGGGACCAGGCCGTCCTCGCGCGGGTCGTGCCAGTCCGCGCCCTCCTGCTCGGCACGGGCGGCGGTGCGCGCCTCGGCGTCCGCGAAGAGCGGGTTGTGGGTGTCGGGCAGGCCGTCGGAGCTGCCCTTGACGCTGCGCGAGACCGTCTCGACGCCCGCCGAGATGAAGACGTCGCCCTCGCCGGCCTTGATGGCGTGCAGCGCCATCCGGCTCGTCTGGAGCGAGGAGGAACAGTAACGGGTGACGGTGCAGCCCGGCAGGTGGTCCATCCCCATCTGGACGGCCACGATGCGGCCGAGGTTGTGGCCCTGCTCGCCGCCGGGCAGACCGCAGCCGAGCATCAGGTCGTCGATGTCGGTCGGGTCCAGCTCGGGCACCTTGGCGAGGGCGGCCTGGATGATCGTCGCGGTGAGGTCGTCGGGGCGCAGGTCCTTGAGGGAGCCCTTGAAGGCGCGGCCGATCGGGGAGCGGGCGGCTGAGACGATCACGGCTTCGGGCATCACGGCTCCAAGGGGTGAGTGGGTGCGGCGTCCGGTGCCCCGCCCGCGTGATGGCGGCCGGGCGGTGGGCGGCAGAACAGGGCGGACCGTCTGGGAAGTTACCTGCACGTAGTGCAAGAGGTCACGGGGTGTGCGCTGTGATGCGGGCCTCTTTTCTAAGCGGGCGCTTATGGAAACGGGGGAGGTGGGGCGGCTATTCCCGTATTTCCGCAGGGAGGCTCGGCAAGGGGCGGTCCGCGCCCGTGACGTGCACCGGCGCGCGCTGCTACCCCGTGATCGACGGCCGGTCCGCGGTGCCCTCCTCCGGTGCCGGCAGCTGACGGCGCCGACGGTGCTTGAGCAGGGCCCAGGGGGCGCGGGAGGCGGTGACCTCCGTGCCGCCCTCGGAGGCGGCCCGGGCCGCGGCCTGCTCGACGGGGAGGATGCCCTCGCGCCGGGCGGGCTCCGGCCGTTCCTCCTCGGGCCACAGCCCGAGCGCCGCGCACAGTGTCGGGAACACGGCCATCGCAGCGGTGGCGTACCCCTCGGCCGAGGGGTGGTAGTTGTCCGGACCGAACAGCTCCCGGGGGCGGGCCTCGAACTCCGGGCCGAGCAGCGCGCCCAGCGAGACCGTCCGGCCCCCGTTCTCGACCACGCCGATGGTCTGGGCGGCCGCCAGCTGCCGGGACAGCCGGCGGGCCACCCACCGCAGCGGCTGGTAGACCGGCTCGATGGTGCCCAGGTCGGGGCAGGTGCCGACGATCACCTCGCAGCCCGCCGCGCGCAGCGCCCGCACCGCCTCGGACAGGTGCCGCACCGACTCGGCGGGCGGCAGCCGGCGGGTGACGTCGTTGGCGCCGATCATGACGACGCAGAGGTCGGGGGTCTCCGCGCCGTCCGCGAGCAGCAGCTCCACCTGGCGGGGCAGGTCGTCGGACCGGGCGCCGGGCAGCGCCACGTTGCGGAAGTCGACGGGGAGTTCGGCGAGCGCGGCCAGGCCGGAGGCGAGCAGCGCACCGGGCGTCTGCGAGGGGCGGTGGACGCCCTGGCCGGCCGCGGTGGAGTCGCCGAGGAAGCCGAGCCGCAGCGGGGGCCGGTCGGTGCGGTGGCCGAACGCCTCGAACGCTGTGCCGTAGCGGCCGTCGGCGCACGGTGGGATGTCGCTGGAGCCGCCGACCGTGCGGCGGGCCAGCCGGACCTCGGTCAGCAGCAGCCCCACGGTGGCCACGCCCAGCAGCCCGATCCCGCCGCCGCCGAACGCGGCCGCGGTCGCGATCCGCCGTGCCACCCTCGCCCTGGACCCCGTCGTCACCGTCGTCACCATCGGCCGGCACCTCCCCGTGCAGCGCGGGCGCGCCGCGGCCCGCCGGCCGGACGCGCTCGTGAAACGCCAACAACTCCTTCACTGGGTAAATGCCCGTTCCGGCGGCGGCGCAACGCACCGGACCTCCGATGGAGCCCTCCGAACGAACCCGCGGGCCCTTGGTCCACCAGGGCAATAGGCTGGCGGTACGGGCGCAGGAGAGCGTGCCCCCGACCGCGGAGACCACCGTGCAGTTTTACGATTCGATGATTGAGCTTGTCGGCAACACCCCGCTCGTGCGGCTCAACAACGTCACTCAAGGGATCCAGGCAACCGTCCTGGTGAAGGTCGAGTACTTCAACCCCGGAGGTTCGGTCAAGGACCGGATCGCGGTGCGGATGATCGAGGCCGCCGAGGAGTCGGGCGAGTTGCAGCCGGGCGGCACCATCGTGGAGCCGACGTCCGGCAACACGGGTGTGGGGCTGGCGATCGTGGCCCAGCAGAAGGGCTACAAGTGCATCTTCGTCTGCCCCGACAAGGTGTCGACGGACAAGATCAATGTGCTGCGGGCGTACGGCGCGGAGGTGGTGGTCTGCCCGACGGCAGTCGATCCCGAGCACCCGGACTCGTACTACAACGTCTCCGACCGTCTGGTGCGTGAGACGCCCGGTGCCTGGAAGCCCGACCAGTACAGCAACCCCAACAATCCGCGCTCGCACTACGAGACCACAGGTCCTGAGCTGTGGGAGCAGACCGACGGGCGGATCACCCACTTCGTGGCGGGCGTCGGCACCGGCGGCACCATCAGCGGCACCGGCCGCTATCTGAAGGACGTCAGTGACGGCAAGGTCAAGGTCGTCGGCGCCGACCCGGAGGGCTCCGTCTACAGCGGTGGCTCCGGCCGGCCGTACCTGATCGAGGGCGTCGGCGAGGACTTCTGGCCGACCGCCTACGACCGCACGGTCGCGGACGAGATCGTGGCGGTCTCGGACAAGGACGCCTTCCAGATGACCCGGCGGCTGGCCAAGGAGGAGGGCCTGCTGGTCGGCGGCTCCTGCGGAATGGCCGTGGTGGCCGGTCTGCGGGTCGCCGAGCGGCTCGGCCCGGACGACGTGGTCGTCATCCTGCTCCCGGACAGCGGGCGCGGCTACCTCTCCAAGATCTTCAACGACGAGTGGATGGCCGACTACGGCTTCCTGGAGGAGAGCGGCACCGCGGCCCGGGTCGGCGAGGTGCTCCAGTACAAGGAGGGCGCGATGCCGTCCCTCGTGCACATGCACCCGGAGGAGACCGTCGGCGAGGCGATCGAGGTGCTGCGCGAGTACGGCGTCTCGCAGATGCCGATCGTCAAGCCGGGCGCCGGGCACCCCGACGTGATGGCCGCCGAGGTCGTCGGCTCGGTCGTCGAACGGGAGCTGCTGGACGCGCTGTTCACCCAGCGCGCCGCACTGTCCGACCCGCTGGAGAAGCACATGTGCTCGCCGCTGCCGCAGGTCGGCTCGGGCGAGCCGGTCTCCGACCTGATGGCGGTGCTGGAGAACGCCGATGCGGCGATCGTCCTCGTCGAGGGCAAGCCCAAGGGCGTGGTGAGCCGGCAGGACCTGCTGGCGTACCTGGCGCGGGCGGTCGCCAAGTAGCCGTCGCCGCCCGGCGCCGCGCCCGACGCGGTGTCAAGTGTCCGTCAGGAAAAGGCCCGTCGCCGCAAGGTGTACGTATGCGTCACGTGCGCGCAGCACGGGCTTAACACTTTTCCGGCACATTGGGTTGTGCAGGCGATACGGACCTCCGGAGCGGCTCCCGGACCTCCATGATCGCCAGGATGCGATGACCGGCCCTGACCCGGATCGCGTCCCGCGCGGGGACCGCCGTCGTCCCGCCCCCGGCTCCGGCCGGGGTGCGGCGGTCCCCGCACTACTTCTTCTTCCGGCTTCCGGCCTTCCCGTAGAGGTCCCGGTCTTCCGACTTCCGACTTCCGGCTTCCGGCCGTGGTCCCGGTCTTCCGGCCGGGTCAGTCCCAGTCCTCGTCGCGCCGCACCGACCGCGGGGTTCGCGGCCCCAGGCCGTGCACGGCGTTGACGCCGACGATGCCGGCCCAGCACACCGCCAGGCCGACCAGCCCGGCGTTGACCACCGCGATCGCGGACAGGGGGATGGCCAGCACCAGCGAGACCACGGCGAACGTGAACCGCTCCCAGAACTCGCTGTTGACGTTCGTCCGGCGCGGCGGCTGCGCCCCGCGCGCCACCTGCATCTGCTGCTCGGCCAGCTGCCGGCGCACCCGCCGGTCGACGTCCTTGTCGAGCTTCTCCAGGAAGGACTCCACCAGCTCCGACTCGTACTCCGACCCCAGTTCCTTGCGCGTCTGGAGGGTCGCGTCGAGTTCTTTCTTCAGCTCAGGGTCGCGTGTCGCCATAGTGCCGAGAGTACGGCCGGGCGGGCGGCGGTGCGCTGGGGCTAGCCCCCCAACCCGACGGGGGTCCGGCTCCCCTCCCCGGGCTCCGGTTCCGCCAGCCGCGCGGTGTCGTTGCGGGCGGCGATCCAGTAGAGGACGGCGGGCACCGCCAGGCCGATCAGCCAGGAGACGTCGGCGCCGCCGAGCGGGGCGACCAGTGGCCCGGTGTAGAAGTGCGTGGCCAGGAACGGGAGTTGGGCCAGTACGCCGACGACGTACACGGTCAGTGCGCGCACGTTCCAGGCGCCGTACCGGCCGCCGGGGTCGGTGAGCGCCGGGATGTCGTAGCGCTCCTTGGAGATCAGGTAGTAGTCGACCAGGTTGATCGCCGACCAGGGAGTGAAGAACGTCAGCAGGAAGAGCAGGAAGTCCTTGAAAGAGGTGAGGAAGGAGTCCTTGCCCAGGAGGGCGACGGCGGTGCCGGCCACCATGATCCCGGCGATGTACGCGGACCGGCCGCGCGCCGAGAGGGTCCGTTGCCCGCGGAAGCCGCTGACGCTGGTGACCAGCGACATGAAGCCGCCGTAGGTGTTGAGGATGTTGATCGTGAGCTTGCCGAGGGCGATGACGAAGTAGAGGCACGAGGCGATCAGTCCCGTGCCGCCCAGCCCGACGAGGTAGCCGACCTCGTGGCCGACGAACGCGCCCGGGGCCGCGGCCGCCGCCAGCGCCCCGAAGGTCATCGACCACTGCGCGCCCAGCACGGACCCGCCCAGCGTCCACCAGAAGGTCGCCCGGGTCGAGGTGTGGCGCGGCAGATAACGGGAGTAGTCCGCCACGTACGGGCCGAACGCCAGCTGCCAGGACGCCGAGAGCGAGACCGCGAGCAGGAACACCGGCAGCCCGAAGCCGCGGTCGTGCAGCAGCGCGGCGAGGTCGACGCGCTCCAGCAGCCGGATGCCGAGGTAGACGAAGGCCAGCGCGCAGACCAGGCCGGCGACCTTGCCGAGCAGGTGGATGAGGCGGTAGCCGACGGCTGCGGCCAGCGCGGTGACCGCGGCGAAGAGCACGATCCCGACCGTCCCGCCGAGGTGCGTCAGCTCGCCCACCGCCTGCCCGGCGAGCACGCTGCCGCTGGCGAAGAAGCCGATGTACATCACGATGACCAGCGCCAGCGGCACCACCGCCCCGCGCACCCCGAACTGCGCCCGCGAGGTGATCATCTGCGGCAGGCCCAGCCGCGGGCCCTGCGCGGAGTGCAGCGCCATCACCGCCCCGCCCGCGAGGTTGCCCAGCAGCAGCCCGATCAGCGCCCAGAAGGCGTTGGACCCGAAGACCACGGCCAGCGCGCCGGTGACGACGGCGGTGATCTGGAGGTTGGCGCCGAGCCAGAGGGTGAACTGGTTGACCGCGCTGCCGTGCCGTTCGTCGTCCGGGACGACGTCGATGGAGCGCTGCTCGATCACGCCTGCCATGGGTGCCGCCTCTTCCGCCGCGCTGCGTGTATGGATTCATGCAGGATCAGGGTCGATGAATGGAAGGTCAATAGGTGGGCGGCGATTCGCCCGCTCGCGGGGGCCCGGCGCACGGAGCAGACCGGTGCCCGGCGCTCCGGTACCGTCTGGGCACGCAGGCCGGACGTCGGCAGACGGGGAATGGCGGGTCTCATGAAGCAGTCCACCACCAGTGCGGGACACGGTCCGGCCGGCCCGGGCCCGACACCGAGCCCGGGGCAGCCGGCACCCGACGACACCGACCGAAGGCCGCCGGAACCGGGCGACGTCGCCGACCGGCTGGAGGCGTACCGCACCGAACTGACCGGCTACTGCTACCGGATGCTCGGCTCCGTATTCGAGGCCGAGGACGCCGTCCAGGAGGCCATGGTCCGGGCCTGGCGCGGCTACCACCGCTTCGAGGGCCGGGCCTCCCTGCGCTCCTGGCTCTACCGCATCGCCACCAACGTCTGCCTGGACCTCCTCAAGGGCAGCAGCCGCCGCGCCCGGCCGATGGACCTCGCGTCCCCGTCGAGCGTCGACTCCCCGATCGGGACCGGCCTGCCCGAGACGACGTGGATCGGACCGGTCCCCGACGAACGGGTGTTGGCCCGGGCCGGCGATCCGGCGGACACCGCGGTCGCCCGGGAATCGGTCCGGCTGGCGTTCGTCTCCGCGCTCCAGCGGCTGGCCCCCCGGCAGCGGGCGGTGCTGATCCTGCGGGAGGTGCTCAGCTGGTCGGCGAGCGAGGTGGCGGAACTGCTCGACACTTCGGTCGCCTCCGTCAACAGCGCCCTCCAGCGCGCCCGGGCCACCCTGGCCGCCTCCGGCGACGCCCCGACCGCGCCCCCGCCCAAGCCGCTGGACGACGCCCAACAGGCCCTCCTCAAGCGCTACGTCGACGCCTTCGAACGCTTCGACATGGCGGCGCTCACCGCCGTCCTGCACGAGGACTGCACCCTCTCGATGCCGCCGTACGCGCTGTGGCTGCACGGCCGCGCGGACGTCGTCGGATGGATGCTGGGACCGGGCTGCGGCTGCGCGGGCTCGCGACTGGTGCCACGGACCGCGAACGGGATGCCGGCCTTCGGGCAGTACCGCGCCGGCGGCGTCCCCTGGGCCCTCCAGGTCATCGAGATCACCGACGGCCGGATCACCGGGCTCAACGCCTTCCTCGACACCGACCGACTCTTCCCGCTGTTCGGGCTGCCGTTGCGGTACGAGGGGTAGCCGGGGCGTTCGGGGCGTTCGGGACGTCCGGGACGTCCGGGACGTCCGGGTGCGGGCACGGGTGCGGGTGTGGCTCCGGGTGCGTGCGGGGCGGTTACGGGATGACGCCGGGGAGGCCGCCCGGGACGGGGGAACTCGTCCCTCCACCTGCTGGTGCACCCGATCATCGTCGGCAGCGGCAAGCACTTGTTCCCGGAGGGCGACCGGATTCCGCTCCGGCTCGCCTCGTCCAGCACCCTGAGCACCGGTGTGCACTCGCTCGTCTACACCCCGGACGACGAACGAGACGAAGAACGGGGCGACGAACGGGGCGACGGGCGGGACAACGAGCAGGGCGGTGAACGGGGCGACGCGCAGGGTGACAAAAGGGACGCCGGGTAAGGGTGATGAGCAGGACGGGCGAGCAGGGCGGTTGAGCCGGAGACGGCGCCGGCGGGCGGGCGGGGCGCCGGTCGGATGGCCGGAGCACGCCGCCACGCCCCGCTCCGCCCGGACCCGGGACCGACGCGGCCGAGGAATTCCGTACAGTCGGTGCACCGACATCAAGGCCCCGGACCGGGCCGGGAAGAAGAGGCGATGAGCGGGGACGGGGACAACGGCGTCCGTACCAACGGGACGCAGCGACGGGGCACGGGTACGGGCGCGGCGGGGAGCACGGCAGCGGGCGGCGCCACCGGCACCGCCGCCCGCCTCCAGCGGCTCTTCGAAGGGCACCGGCTGACGCCCACCCAGCGGCGGATCGCCCACTGCATGGTGCGGCGGGCCGCCGACGCGCCGTTCCTCTCCAGCGTCGAACTGGCCGAGCTGGCCGGCGTCAGCCAGCCGTCCGTGACCCGCTTCGCCGTCGCGCTCGGCTTCGACGGCTACCCGGCGCTCCGCCGCCACCTGCGGGACGTCGCCCCCGCCGAGCAGTCCGGCGTCTCCGGAGCGGACAACGAGTACCAGCAGGCCGTCCTGGCGGAGATCGAGAACCTCCGCCACCTCGCCGACGCCCTCGCCGACCCCGGCCCGGTGACCGAGGCCGGCCGCCTCCTCGCCGCCTCCCGTCCCCTTCCGGTGCTCGGGCTGCGTGCCGCCACCGCCCAGGCCGCCGGTTTCGCGTACTTCGCGCGCAAGGTCCACCCCGACGTCCGTCTGCTGGACGAGGGCGGCACCATGCTCACCGACCGGATCGACGCCGCGGCCCACGCCGGCGCCAGCGCCCTGCTCTGCTTCGCCCTGCCCCGGCACCCCCGCGAGGTCATCGACGCCCTGGCCTACGCCCGCACCGTCGGGCTCACCGTCGTCACCGTCGCCGACAGCGCCTTCGCCCCGGTGGCCCACCACACCGACCTGCTCCTGCCGGCCCCGGTCGGCACCGGCCTGGCCTTCGACACCGCCTGCGCCCCGATGCTCCTGGGGCGCGTCCTCCTGGAGGCGATGTGCGACGACCTCCCGGACGCCCAGGCCCGCCTGGAGGAGTTCGACGCCAAGGCGGCGGAGCGCGGGCTGTTCGTGGAGTGAGGACGCTCCGGGGGAGGGCGGATCCGGCAGAGCGTCGCTTCAGGCGGGCTTTTCGGGTGGGGGCGGTGCGGAAGAGCGCTGCTTTGGCGGCGGGTGGGGCGTTTCGCCGCTGGGGCTTGTGGGTTTCACCGTTCCCGGGGCCCGGCTCCCGGTTCCGGCCCCGGTTCCGGCCCCGGTTCCGGGGCCGGTTTCTGGGGCCCCGGCTCTCGTTCCGGGCCCCGGCTCTCCGCTCCTCAGCCCAGTGCCAGTTTCCGCAGGTCGTTGGCGTGCTCGGCACCGCTCTCCGCGGTGAGTTCGTCCAGCGTCTGCGGGGTGCGGACGGTCGCGAAGGCGTAGGTGCCGTCGGGGGCCGGCGCATAGCCGTAAACACCGGGGCGGGGGAGCGAGTTGTAGGCGAAGTGGGTGGAGAAGTAGTACGCGCCGGTGTCCAGGAGGGCGACGTGGTCGCCGGAGTCCAGACGGGGCAGCGGCCGGTTCTCGGCGACCAGGTCGCCGGCGAAGCAGCACGGGCCAGCGATGTCCTGCGGGACCGGCGCCCCGGTCTTCGGCCGGCCGGCGGAGTCGTACGCCGCCACCCGGATCGGCCAGGACGACGGTGCGAAGACCGTGCGGGTGGCGACCTGGGCCCCGGCGTGGGTGAGGGCGATCGGTCGGCCGCCGGCCCACTTCGCGTACTCGACGCGGGCCACGACCATGCCGTGCTTGGCCAGTAGTGACCGCCCGAACTCGGTGACCAGGCCGTAGCGTCCGGAGAACAGGCCCGGGACGGTCGAGCGGAGCAGCGCGGCGTACTCGCGGTAGGTCGGGGTGACGGTGTCCGAGGAGAAGTTGACCGGCAGGCCGCCGCCGATGTCGAGGGTGGTGATGCGAGGACCGCCGGCTTGTTCGTTGACCTCCTCGGCGAGGTCGTAGAGCGCCCGGACGCCCTCCGCCATCCGCTCCAGCGGCATGCCCTGGGAACCGACGTGGGCGTGCAGCCGGGTCAGCCACGGGCGGTCCAGGCAGGCCCGGACGACCCACTCGCGGGCGCCCGGGTCGCGCAGCGGGATGCCGAACTTGGAGGTGTCGGTGGCGGTGCTCATCGCGCCGATGCTGCCGCCGCCGATCTGCGGGTTGACCCGCAGCCCTATCGGCGCGGTGGACGGGGCCGAGGCCATCATCCGGTCGATGCGGGAGAGTTCCTCGTGGTTGTCGACGTTGATGGCGATGCCGAGGGCCAGTGCCTCACGGAGTTCGGCGAGGGTCTTGGTGGGGGAGTCCAGGACGGTGTGCCGGGCCGGGACACCGGCCGCCCGGGCAAGCGCCAGCTCGCCGGGGCTGGCCACCTCACAGCCGATGCCTTCCTGTGCCAGCAGCCGCAGTACGGGCACGAGTGAGGCGGCCTTCACCGCGAACGCGTGCAGCACCTGGGTGCCCGGGGCGGTGAACTCCGCGAAGGCGGCTCGGAGTTCGGCCGCCGACCGGCGGATCCCGGCGACGTCGAGCAGCCCGGCCACGGGCTGGCCGGTGCCGACCAGCCCTTGAGCGATGGCTGCCTGAACGGCACGGTCTCGGTCCGTGAAGGTCATGACTCAACTTCATCATCCGACGGGCGCCCCGCGCCACGATCGAAGGGGAAGGTCGGAGCCCTTCCGGTGCTGATGTTGTGCTGATCTTGTGCACCCGATCGCGGCGTTACCGATCGTGACGTTTCCGAGCTTCGCGTTACTGAGCGTCGCGTTACCGAGCGTGCGCCCGCTGCCCGCGGCTGGCTGCCCGCCGGACGCCCGCCGAGCCTGTGCCGTGGGCCGCGCCCGTGTCGCCTGCTGCGCCCGTGCAGTGCGCCGAGCCCGTGCCGTGCACCGCGCCCGTGCCGTGCGCCGGCGGGAGCCCTGCCCGGGGCTCCCGTCGGCCGGGGCGGGGCCCGGAGCCCCCCCGGCTCCGGCCTCCGCCCTCCCCCCCGTCGCGCCCTATGCCGGGCGGGCGCCGCTGAGCTGTGCCTTGCTCTGGCGGGCGGTCAGGCGGGAGCCGGACTCGCGGCGGGCGGCGCGGCGCAGCAGCGGTATCGCCAGGAGGAAGCCCAGGACGGCCCAGGCGGCCAGGACCAGGGCGACCGTCGGCAGCTGCCAGGAGCCGGCTGGTTCCACGGCGCGGGCGGCGTCCGGCAGCAGGGCCGCGCGCAGGCCCTGCGCCATCCACCGGAGCGGGAAGACCGAGGCGATGTTCTGAACCACCGTCGGCATCCGGGATATCGGGAACATCGCCCCCGACGTGACCAGGAGGGCCATCGCGGGCAGCATGATCATTGCCAGTGCCTCACGCGGATTGGGCAGCACCGCCCCGATCGCCGCGCCCAGCGGTACGACGGCGAGCAGGCCGAGGGCGGTGACCCACAGCAGCGTCACCCAGCCGACCGGACTGTGCGGCAGCGGCCCGTCGACCAGTACGGCGCCGGCGCCCAGCAGGACCACCAGGGTGCCCAGTGCCATGACCACGATCAGCAGCGACTTGGCGATCAGGTAGGCCGGTATGCCGCCGGGGGTGGTCCGCAGCCGCAGCAGGGTGCCCTCCTCGCGCTCGGTCACCAGGATCTGCGGGAGGCTGATCAGGCCGATCTGGAACAGCAGGTACGCGGCGAAGCCCGCGAGGGTCAGCTGTGCCATCGGGATCCGGGTGCCGGGCACGTCGTCGCTGATGAAGGTGGCGAGCAGCAGGGCCACCACGACGTTGGTCAGATAGCCGCTCAACTCCTTGCGGTTGCGCAGGAGGTGGCGCAGCTCGATGCCGCCGCGCCGGAGCCCCGCCTGCCAGGCGCGGAGCCGCGCGGGACGGGCCCCGCCCCGGCCGGTGGTGCCCTGGCCGGTAATGCCCCGGTCGGTGGTGCCCGGCCCCCCGGCCGCCGTGTCGCGGTCCCGGTCCGGCGCGCTCGGGCCGGTGTCCGTCGTCGCTGTCATCTCGGTCCCCCTCATGCTGCTGCCTCCCCCGTGCCGTCGCCGGCCGGGAAGCCGGTGCGGTGTGCCTCGTCGTCCGTGTCGTCCGTGCCCTGCCGGTGCACCATGTGCAGGTAGGTGTCCTCCAGCGTCGGGCGGCGCACCTCCAGGTCCGCGATCGGTCCGGCCGCTTCGCGGTGCAGTTCCCAGACCAGGCGGGACGGGTCCGCGGTGCGCTCGTGGCACGGCCTGCCGTCGGACGCCGTCCAGCGGACCTCGGCCCGTGCGGCGGCCCGTCGGGCGAGTTCGGCCGGGGTGCCGCAGGCCCGGATCCGGCCGTCGACCAGCATCGCTATCCGGTCGGCCAGCCGCTCGGCCTCGGCCAGGTCGTGGGTGGTCAGCAGGATCGTGACGCCCTCCGTGCGGGCCAGGCGCTCGACCAGGTCGTGGAAGGCGCGGCGCGCCTCGGGGTCGAAGCCGGTGGTGGGCTCGTCCAGGAAGAGGAGTTCGGGGCGGCCGACGATGGCGAGTGCGACGTCGAGGCGTCGGCGCTGGCCGCCGGAGAGCCGGTCGACGCGCTGCCGCGCCTGGCTGGTGAGGCCGACCAGGTCGAGCAGTTCGGTCGGGTCGCGCGGATCCGGGTAGTACGTCGCGAAGTGCGTCAGCAACTCGGCGACCTGCCAGCGGCGGTGGTCGCGCCAGGACTGGAGGACCAGCCCGATCCGGCCGCGCCAGACGTCGTCGGCGCGTGCCGGGTCGGCCCCGAGGACGCGCACCTCGCCGGCGGACCGCTGCCGGAAGCCCTCCAGGATCTCGACGGTGGTGGTCTTCCCGGCGCCGTTGGGCCCGAGCAGGGCGAAGATCTCGCCGCGCCGGATCTCCAGGTCGACGCCGCGCAGGACGGCGGTGCTGCCGTACGACATCTGGAGGCCGCGGGCCTCGACGACCGGCGCGGCGCCGGTCGGGGCGGTGGGTGTGGTGGTCATCGATGTGCTCTCCGGGCGTGCGGTCGTGGTCATCGGCCCGCCTCCGCGTGGTGCTGGGGCGCAGGCCGGGTCGCTGTGGGGCCCGCGCCCTCGACGATGGCGCGGAGGGCGGCGACATGGCCCTCGAAGGCGGTGCGGCCCCGGGCCGTCAGTCGCACTTTGGTGCGCCGTTTGCGGCCGCCGCCCTCCTTGCGGATCTCCAGGTATGCGGCCTCCTCCAGCGTGTGCAGCTGTTTGGAGAGCGCGGAGTCACTGAGCGAGAGGCTGTCGCGGATGAACGGGAAGTCGGCCCATTCCGTGGCGGCCAGCAGGGCCACCACGGACAGCCGGGTGGACGGATGGATCAGTTCGTCGAAGCCCGAGGGGGTGCTCATCGGTCTGCCTCCTCATGGACGGTTCTCACGGTGCGGTCGCCGCTGCGCGGTTCCGGAGCGGGCTGATCGCCCACCGGTTGGCCGGGCCGACGAACAGGACGAAGGCGCCGGCGGAGACGGTGGCCTGGATGAGGTGGGGGTAGGGCAGTGCCAGCCACCCGGTCAGGAAGCCGGTGAGGATGATCGTGCCGCCGCTGAGGACCGCGCCCGCGAGGAAGGTGGCGACGCTGCGCCAGGTGTACCGCGAGCGGTGCAGCCGCACGCGGGTCCGGCGGCTGTAGACCACCGCCAGGGCGACCAGGGCGCCGATATAGACGGCGAGGAGCAGGAAGGAGCCCCACCGCGGGAGCTTGAGTCCGTCGCTGGCGAGGAAGAGCCACATGAGGGCGGCGGTCACATACGTCGACCGTCGGTCGCCGTGTGCGCAGCGCTCGACCTCGTCGTACACCCGCTCCTGAGGGACCCGGATGCGCTGGAGATCCTGCCAGGCCTTCTCGGCATCCACTGATGTCGTCATGTCCTTCGCCTCCCCGTAGACGTGTCGGACGGTCCGTGTCGGACGGACGGTACGGGGATCGCCGGCGGCGCCCCGTACAACTTTCCCACTCGGAAAGTTAGCACTTGGCTTTCCTGTCGGGCAAGTCGAATGGGGCGAGTTGGGGAAAGCTGCTCGCCGCGCCCTGTTGACTAGCGGTATTCAGTGCCCCCAGACTGTGAATAGGTCAATCCATTCAGAGTCAGGGAGGCACGGCCCATGTCGGGACCGCGACCCGTGCGAGCACCGCGCGGTACGGAGCTGAGCGCACGGGGATGGCAGCAGGAAGCCGCGCTGCGCATGCTGCAGAACAACCTCGACCCGGAGGTGGCCGAGCATCCGGACCAGCTCGTCGTCTACGGCGGCACCGGCAAGGCCGCCCGTGACTGGCGTTCCTTCGACGCCATGGTGCGCACCCTGACCACGCTCAAGCAGGACGAGACGATGCTCGTCCAGTCCGGTAAGCCGGTCGGCGTGATGCAGACGCACGAATGGGCGCCGCGGGTGCTGATCGCCAACTCCAACCTCGTCGGCGACTGGGCCAACTGGGAGGAGTTCCGCCGCCTGGAGGCCCTCGGTCTGACCATGTACGGCCAGATGACGGCCGGTTCGTGGATCTACATCGGCACGCAGGGCATCCTCCAGGGCACCTACGAGACGTTCGCGGCGGTCGCGGCGAAGAAGTTCGGCGGGACGCTGGCCGGCACCATCACCCTCACCGCCGGCCTCGGCGGCATGGGCGGCGCCCAGCCGCTCGCCGTCACCATGAACGACGGCGTCGCGATCTGCATCGACTGCGACCCGCGCGCCATCGAGCGCCGCATCGAGCACCGCTACCTGGACGTGAAGGCGGACAGCCTCCAGCACGCCCTCCAACTCGCCGTCGAGGCCCGCGACCAGCGCAAGCCGCTCTCCATCGGCCTGCTCGGCAACGCCGCGGAACTCCTTCCGCAGATGCTCGCCGAGGGCGCCCCGATCGACATCGTCACCGACCAGACCAGCGCCCACGACCCGCTGGCCTACCTTCCCGTCGGCATCGACTTCGCCGACATGGCGGCCTACGCGGCCGAGAAGCCCGCCGACTTCACCCAGCGGGCCCGCGAGTCGATGGCCCGGCACGTCGAGGCCATGGTCGGCTTCATGGACGCCGGCGCCGAGGTCTTCGACTACGGCAACTCCATCCGCGGCGAGGCCCAACTCGCCGGATACGGGCGCGCGTTCGCCTTCCCCGGCTTCGTCCCCGCCTACATCCGGCCGCTCTTCGCCGAGGGCAAGGGACCGTTCCGCTGGGCGGCGCTCTCCGGCGACCCGGCCGACATCGCGGCCACCGACCGCGCCATCCTCGACCTCTTCCCCGAGAACGAGTCGCTGGCCCGCTGGATCAAGCTGGCGGGGGAGCGGGTCCACTTCCAGGGCCTGCCCGCCCGGATCTGCTGGCTCGGCTACGGCGAACGCGACAAGGCCGGCGAGCGGTTCAACGAGATGGTCGCCGACGGCACCCTGAAGGCACCGCTGGCCATCGGCCGCGACCACCTCGACTGCGGCTCCGTCGCCTCCCCCTACCGCGAGACCGAAGCCATGAAGGACGGCTCGGACGCGATCGCCGACTGGCCGCTGCTCAACGCCATGGTCAACGTCGCCTCCGGCGCCTCCTGGGTCTCGCTGCACCACGGCGGCGGCGTCGGCATGGGCCGCTCCATCCACGCCGGCCAGGTCACGGTCGCCGACGGCACCCCGCTGGCCGGCGAGAAGATCCGCCGGGTGCTCACCAACGACCCGGGCATGGGCGTCATCCGCCACGTCGACGCCGGCTACGAGCGCGCCGACGAGGTGGCCGCCGAGCGGGGCGTCCGCATCCCGATGCGCGAGGGCGAGGGCGAGTGACCTCCTCGTTCCACGAGATGTGGGAGGAGTTGCGGCCGCTCGGCCGTGACTCCTCCTCCGGGGGCTACCGCCGCTTCGCCTGGACCGGCGCGGACACCGACTGCCGCGCGTGGTTCCGGGCCCAGGCCGAGGCCCGCGGGCTCGGCTACGAACTCGACCGCAACGGCAACCAGTGGGCCTGGCTCGGCGCCACCACCTACCAGGACGTGGCCCCCGGCGACGCCGTCGTCACCGGCTCGCACCTGGACTCCGTCCCGGACGGCGGCGCCTTCGACGGCCCACTCGGCGTGGTCTCCTCCTTCGCCGCGCTCGACGAACTCCGCGAGCGAGGAGCGGAGTTCACCAAGCCGCTGGCGATCGTCAACTTCGGCGACGAGGAGGGCGCCCGCTTCGGACTGGCCTGCGTCGGCTCCCGGCTGTCCGCCGGCGCGCTGACCACCGAGGCCGCGCACCGCCTGCGGGACGCCGACGGCGTCACCCTCCCGCAGGCCATGGAGCGCGCCGGCCACGACCCCGAGGCGATCGGCCCGGACCCGGAACGGCTCGCCACCATCGGCGCGTTCGTCGAGCTCCACGTGGAGCAGGGCCGTGCCCTGGACCTGTCCGAGGACCCGGTCGGCATCGCCTCGGCCATCTGGCCGCACGGCCGCTGGCGGTTCGACTTCCGCGGCGAGGCCAACCACGCCGGCACCACCCGCCTGGAGGACCGCCGCGACCCGATGCTCTCCTACGCCGCGACCGTGCTCGCCGCCCGCGAGCAGGCCCGGCTGGCCGGCGCCCTGGCCACCTTCGGGAAGATCAGCGTCGAGCCGAACGGCGTCAACGCCATCCCGTCGCTGGTCCGCGGCTGGCTGGACGCCCGCGCCGCCGGCCAGGACACCCTGGACACCGTGATCACCGGGATCGAACGGGCCGCCGCCGAACGGGCCGCCCGCGACGGCGTCGACCTGGACGTCGTCCGGGAGTCCTTCACCCCCGTCGTGGAGTTCCAGCACGCCCTGCGGGACGAACTGGGCGCGCTCCTCGGCAAGCGGGCCGAGCGGCCGGTACCGGTCCTGGGCACCGGCGCCGGACACGACGCGGGTATTTTGTCCGCAACCGTTCCGACGGCCATGCTGTTCGTCCGCAACCCCACCGGCGTCTCGCACTCGCCCGCCGAAGCGGCCACCGAGGACGACTGCGTGGCCGGGGTCACCGCACTCGCCGACGTACTGGAGGGGCTGGCGTGCCGCTGACGCCGCAGGCAACACCGATGACGTACTGGCTCGAACACGCCTGGCTGGGCGCGCACGTCGAGTCGGGCGTGGCCGTGACGGTGGCGGACGGCCGGATCACGGCCGTCCGCCCCGGCACCCCGGCACCCCCGCCGGGCGCCGAGGCCCTCTACGGGCTGACCCTCCCGGGCCTCGCCAACGCGCACAGCCACGCCTTCCACCGCGCCCTGCGCGGCACCGTCCAGGTCGGCAGCGGCACCTTCTGGACCTGGCGCGAGGTGATGTACGGCATCGCGGACCGCCTCACCCCCGAGAGCTACTACGCGCTGGCCCGCGCCGCCTACGCCGAGATGGCGCTGGCCGGCATCACCTGCGTCGGCGAATTCCACTACCTGCACCACGCGCCCGGCGGCACCCGCTACGAGGACCCCAACGCCATGGGGCAGGCGCTGATCGTGGCCGCCGCCGACGCCGGCATCCGGATCACCCTCCTCGACACCGCCTACCTCTCCGCCGGCTTCGGCGATCCGCCCAACCGGCACCAACTGCGCTTCTCCGACGGCACCGCCGACGCCTGGGCGGAGCGCGCCGACGCACTCAAGGGCACCGAGCACGCCCGGATCGGCGCCGCCGTGCACTCCGTACGCGCCGTCCCCGCAGCGGAGCTGAGCACCGTCGCCGACTGGGCCCGGCGGCGGCAGGCACCGCTGCACGTCCACCTCTCCGAGCAGACCGCCGAGAACGACGCCTGCCGGGCGGCCCACGGCCGCACCCCCTCCCAACTGCTGGCCGACCACGGGGTGCTGGGCCCGCGCACCACGGCCGTGCACGCCACCCACCTCACCGACGAGGACATCGCCCTGCTCGGCGGCAGCACCACCGGCGTGTGCATGTGCCCGACCACCGAGCGGGACCTCGCCGACGGCATCGGACCGGCCGTGGCGCTCCAGGAGCAGGGCAGCCCGCTCTCCCTCGGCAGCGACAGCCACGCCGTCATCGACCTGCTCGAAGAGGCCCGCGCCATGGAGCTGAACGAGCGCCTGCGTACCCGCACCCGGGGCCACTGGACCGCCGCCGCCCTGCTCCGCGCCGCCACCGCCGACGGGCACGCAGCCCTGGGCTGGGACGACGCCGGCACCCTGGCACCCGGGGCGCTCGCCGACTTCACCACGATCCGGCTGGACTCCGTACGCACCGCCGGACCGCTGCCGCGACTGGGCGCCGAGACGGCCGTATTCGCCGCCACCGCGGCGGATGTGCGACACACCGTCGTGGGTGGTCGGCAGATCGTCCGCGACGGGACGCACACGCGCGTGCCCGACGTGCCCACCGCCCTCGCCGACGCCATCGCCGCCGTGCGCGGCTGACCCCCACCCCAGGTACCCCCACTCCGCCCGGGCCCCGCCGCCCGCGGACGAAGGAGAACACCCCCGCGATGACGACGACCTCAGCGCCGACCACCGCCATCACCCACATCGCCCAGCTCGTCACCAACGACCCCTCCCTCGGTGAAGGCCCCCTCGGTCTGATCCAGGACGCCGCGGTCGTCGTCGACGGCGACCGCATCGCCTGGGTCGGTCCCTCAAGCAAAGCACCCGCCACCGACAACGCCGTCGACGCGGCGGGCCGGGCGGGCCTCCCCGGCTTCGTCGACTCCCACTCCCACCTGGTCTTCGCCGGCGACCGCACGGCCGAGTTCAACGCCCGGATGTCCGGCCGCCCTTACTCCGCCGGCGGCATCCGCACCACCGTCGCCGCCACCCGCGCCGCCAGCGACGACGCACTGCACGCCAACGTCGCCCGCTACCTGGCCGAGGGCCTGCGCCAGGGCACCACCACCCAGGAGACCAAGTCCGGCTACGGCCTCACCGTCGAGGACGAGGCCCGCGCGCTGCGCATCGCCGCCGCGCACACCGACGAGGTCACCTTCCTCGGCGCCCACATCGTCTCGCCCGACTACGCCGACGACCCGGCCGGCTACGTCGATCTGGTCACCGGCCCGATGCTGGACGCCTGCGCCCCGCACGCCCGCTGGGTGGACGTCTTCTGCGAGCGCGGCGCCTTCGACGGCGACCAGGCGCGCGCCATCCTCACCGCAGGCAAGGCCAAGGGCCTGGTGCCCCGGGTGCACGCCAACCAGCTCGGCCACGGCCCCGGCGTCCAGCTCGCCGTCGAACTCGGCGCCGCCTCCGCCGACCACTGCACCCACCTCACCTACGCCGACATCGACGCGCTGGCCCAGTCCGACACCGTCGCCACGCTCCTCCCGGGTGCCGAGTTCTCCACCCGCGCCCAGTGGCCCGACGCCCGCCCGCTGCTCGACGCCGGCGCCACCGTGGCGCTCTCCACCGACTGCAACCCCGGCTCGTCCTTCACCAGTTCGATGCCGTTCTGCATCGCACTGGCCGTCCGCGACATGGGGATGACGCCCGACGAGGCGGTGTGGGCGGCGACCGCGGGCGGCGCCCGGGCGCTGCGCCGGGACGACGTCGGCCGGATCAGCCCCGGCGCCCGCGCCGACCTGGTCCTGCTGGACGCCCCGTCCCACGTCCACCTCGCCTACCGTCCGGGCGTGCCGCTGGTGACGGACGTCTGGCACAAGGGCGTTCGCCTCTGAGGGCGGCGGGCGACACCGCCGGCAGACGCACAGAGGGCCCGTCCCGGACGATTCCGGGGCGGGCCCTCTGTGCACGGGCGTCCGCCGGCCGTACGGGCCGGCGCCGACCGCGGGGGCTATTCCTCAATCATCAGGCCCTTGCGGAGCCGGACGAGGGTGCGGGAGAGCAGCCGGGAGACGTGCATCTGGGAAATGCCCAACTCCTCGCCGATCTCGGACTGCGTCAAATTGGCGACGAATCGCAGCGAGAGGATCTTCCGGTCCCGGGACGGGAGTTCGGCGATCAGCGGCTTCAGCGATTCCACGTATTCGATGCCTTCGAGGCCGTGGTCCTCGTAACCGATCCGGTCCGCCAGCGCGCCTTCGCTGTCGTCCTCCTCGGGCTGGGCGTCCAGCGAGCTCGCGGTGTAGGCGTTGCTCGCGGCCATCCCTTCGACGACCTCGTCCTTGGTGATGCCGAGGCGTTCGGCGAGTTCGCCGACCGTGGGTGCCCGGTCCAGCTTCTGCGCCAGTTCGTCGCCCGCTTTTGCCAGGTCCAGGCGGAGTTCCTGAAGTCGCCTCGGAACCCGTACCGACCAACTGGTGTCGCGGAAGAAACGCTTGATCTCGCCGACGATGGTCGGCATCGCGAACGTCGGGAATTCCACGCCGCGGCTGAGCTCGAAACGGTCGATCGCCTTGATCAGACCGATGGTGCCGACCTGGACGATGTCCTCCATCGGTTCGCTGCGGGAGCGGAACCGGGAGGCCGCGAACTTCACGAGGGCGAGGTTCAGTTCGACCAGGGTGTTACGGACATAGGCGTATTCGTGGGTGCCTTCGTCCAGGGATTCCAGACGCGCGAAGAGCGTTTTCGACAGGGCCCTCGCATCCACCGGACCCACTTCGTCGAACGGTGGGATCTCGGGCAGGCCGTCGAGCTCGGGCACGCTCGCCGGCACGGCGGCCGCGGCATGCGCCTGGGAAGGAATGTGACCGGTCACATCGGACCGGGGTGTCGACGATGCGGGGCGTTGATCGTCCTTGCTACGCAATTCGTCGAGCCGGGGTGACATGTGTCTCCTCCATCGTTTTCGGCATATGGCTGCCGAAGCCTCTGCATGAAGCTGCGGTGTGCGGCGCCTCCAAAGCCGGCCGTTTCGAATGTGTCCTTCTACGCCTACCTGGCTTCGATGGAAGAAGGCAAGTGCGTGTTGTCCGCAATCCTTCGCTATGCCCTTTGTGCGGCTACCGGCGGGCGTCAGGAAGGCGTAGGGTTCGACGCGCGCAGTCATGAGCAATGTCGTCACCACAACAGTCGTCTAGGCAGCAAAAGGGGTGCGCTCGCATGGACCGCGGGACGGTCGGCAGTGCAAGCCGGGGTCGGCTTCACGTCGAGATCCGCCATCACGGCCCCAGCGCGGTCGTGACCGTCGCCGGTGAGCTGGATCACCACACCGCGGATCTGTTGCGGGAATCACTGGAAGGCTGTGTCGACGAGGGATACGCACGCCTCGTGGTGGACTGCTCACCCCTTGAATTCATGGACTCCACCGGTCTGAACGTCCTGCTCGGTGCCCGGCTGAAAGCGGAGGCCGCGGGGGGCGGCGTCCATCTGGCCGGGATGCAGCCTGTGGTGGCCCGGGTCTTTGAGATCACCGGCGCGGAGGCGGTTTTCACGGTGCACGACTCACTCGAAGCGGCCTTGGTCGACTGACCGGTCGGGAAGTCCGGAAGGATGCGTTCCGGGCGCGTAGTCGGCATCACAACTTCCGTACCCAAGAAGTGGGTGTTCTCGCGGTCCGGTCGGGCAGGAGACACCTGAATCCGTTGAATCAGTGAGTTATCTGTTGTCCGTGAACAGGCGAATCGGTGAGGTGAAGCGCTGATGAGCACCACCCGGCCGTACCCGCCGGGCGATCTCGGCCCGGAGCCGGGCGGCGCCGGCGCTTCCGCTTCCGTCCCCGCAGGTCAGATCCGTCGGCTGCGGCTGGCGGGCACCCGGGGCGCCGTGGCGCGAGCCCGTGACTTCGCCCGGGAGGCGCTGCACGACTGGGGCTGGCTGCCGGCCGCGACCGCCGATCAGCGGGCCGCGGCCGAGGACGTACTGCTCGTCGTCTCCGAGCTGGTCACCAACGCCTGCTTGCACGCCGAGGGCCCCGAGGAGCTGCGGCTGCGCTGCGCGGCCAAGGTGCTCCGCCTGGAGGTCAGCGACCTGGGTGCGGGTTCGCCGGCGCCGCGCAGCCCGCACCGCCCCGGACGTCCGGGCGGCCACGGCATGTTCATCGTGCAGCGGCTGTGCCTGGACTGGGGCGTGGTGCGGAACGCCGACGGTGCGGGCAAGACCGTCTGGGCGGAGCTGGCCGCACCGTCCTGAAGCGGCGGCGGACCGGGAGACGTCGAGCGCGGGCCTACGGGCCCGCGCTGTGTCGTTTCCGGGGACGGGTCGGAGTCGGGTCGTGGCCGCGGTGGGCCGTCTTCCGGACGGATCCGGCCGGTGCCGCGTATCGAGGCTGTGCCGTGCCTTCCCTCGGCAACCTCCCGGGCGTACCTTGAGCGCCCAATCTGATGCGCCGTCAGTAACACGTGGCGGCGCGCCGACCGGGAGAAGGGGAACTCAAGGTGGCCCGCTTCCACGCACAGCACGGCAGGCGGCCGCGGCGGGCGGCCGGGCTGGCCGCGGCCGCGGCGACAATGGCCGGTTCCGCGGTGCTGTTCACCGCACCCGCCGCGCACGCCGAGGTCGTCGACGTCAACTACCAGTGCAAGACGCCGATCGGTAACAAGGGGGCGGTCTCGCCCATCGACATCAAGGGGACGCCCAGCGGGAGCTCGTACAAGCTCGTGATGTCGTTCCAGAAGGGCGTCTCCTCCAGCCCCGTCGAACTGGGCAAGGGCGCGATGAAGCCCAGCGCGCTGATCCAGCTGGGCGGCGCGGAGAGCGGCACGGTGCAGGTCAGCGGCGCGCCCAACGACCAGGCGGTACCGGCCAACACCCCGATCAAGATCAGCGATTTGAGCGGCACGTACACCCCGAAGGCCAGCGGGAAGGTCACCTTCACCGCCTCCACGCTCACCATCAAGGCGCTGGGCACCACCACCACCTGCACACCGAGCAACCACCCCAAGCCGGCACTGTCCCTGGACGTGAAGGGCAGCGGCGGTTCCGGCGGCAGCGGTGGCTCCGCGGCGGCGGGCGGCTCGACCGGCGGCGGTCAACTGCCGCAGACCGGACCGACGGACTCCACCCTCGCCCTGGGCACCCTCGGCGGCACCGTCCTCCTGGCCGGCGCGGCCGGAGCGCTGTGGCTGACCCGCCGTCATCAACGGGCCTGACCTCCACCGGGAGCCGCCGATGCCGTTCCGTCCCCGCACCGCGGCCACCGGCGCCGCCCTCGCGGCCGCCGCCGTCCTGCTGTGCCCCGCGGCGGCCGCGGCCCGTCCGCCCGCCGCCGTACCGGCCGGGCCGTCCGCCCCCGCCGCACCGGGCTGGTCCGCCGCGCCGACCGGGGCCGCCCGGACGTCCTTCTACCTGGAGGGGCCACCGGGCGCCGCGCTCACCGACCGGCTGGCCGTCCGCAATCCGTCCGACCGGCCGGTCACCGTACGGCTGGCCGGAGACGGCGCCGGGGCGTGGCTGGCGTTCGGCACGGCGGAGGTGACGGTGCCGCCGCGGACGCAGGCGAGCGTGCCGTTCACGATGACCGTGCCGCGCACCGCCACCCCCGGCGGCCGCTCCGGCGCGCTCACCGTGACCGGCACCGCGCCCGGCGCCCGGACCCGGATCCCGGTCCGGCTACGGGTGACCGGGCCCACGCTGTCCGCGCTCACCGTCGAACACGTCTCGGTGACCCGGCGGGGGAGCGCCGCGGAGATCCACTACACCCTGGTCAACCGCGGGAACACCGCGCTCCGGCCGCGACTGGCGGTCCGCGCCGACGGCCTCTTCGGGCCGCTGCTGCGCCGGCCCGCCCGCCCCCTGCCGGGCGTCCTCCCACCCGGCGCCCGCGTCGACCGGACCGAGACCTGGCCCGATCCGCCCGCCCTGGACGCGGTGGACGTACGGCTCACCGCGACCGCGGCGGGCGGCGCGCAGGACACCGCCACCGCCCGGTACACCGCCGCCCCCTGGGGCGCGGGCGCCGCGCCGCTGCTCCTCCTGGCGGTGGGCGGGGGCGGCTGGGCGGTCCTCCGGCGCCGCAGACGCACCGGCCGCGCGGACCGTACGGGAGGCAGCTGGGCCGGCGGAGCGCACGACGACGGCGGCGGCCCACCGGACCGGCCCGGGACCCGGGCTACCGACGGCGCACGGCGGGCGAGCGGAACCGGGACGGACAGCACGGGCAGCACGGGCAGTACGGGCAGTACGGACGGGACGGGGCCCACCACGACGGCCGCGAGGACGGGATCAGGGGTGCGCGGGTGAACGCAGAGAAGGGCGAGAGCGACGAGAGCAGCGGGAACGCCGAGAGCGGTGGGAACGGCGAGAGCGGTGGGAACGGCGGGAACGGCGGCAAGGGCGAGTGGGGGGCGGCGCCGGCTGGCGCCGGGACTGGGGCCGTGGTCGCGGCCGTGGCCATGGCCGTGGCCACGGCTGTGTCCGCAGGCACGGCGGGACGGCTGCGGACCGATCGGTGGACCAGCCGATGGACCGGCCAACGGACCGGCCTGTGGACCGGTCGGCTGACCGGCCGGTGGAGCAGGTGGCACCGCCGCCCGCCCGTTCTGCGCGCTGCCCTCGCCCTCGCGCTGGCCCTGTTCCCGGTCCTGCTGCCCGGCCTGCCCGCCCCGGCCGCGAGCGCCGCCCCGGCCGGCGGCGCGCCCTCCGTAGCGGTCTCCCAGAAGGAGGCGGGTGCCGGCGGCAGCGTCACCGTCACCGGGCAGGGCTGGCGCCCGCGCACCCTGCTGACGTTGCTGATCTGCGGACAGAACATGATCGGCGGCACCAACTCCTGCGCCAACGGCGACGGGCGGGCCGTCACCACCGACGACCGGGGCGCGTTCAGCAAGCCGCTGCCGGTCGCCGAACCGCCCAAGCCCTGCCCCTGCGTGGTGCACGTGGCGACCGTGACCGGCCCGGCGGCCGCCGCGGACGCCGCGTTCAAGGTGGCCGGGCACCCGGTCGCGCCGCTGCCGCAGGACGTCAGCGCCGGCCGGCTGGCCGTCCTGGCGCAGCCCCGGCTGACCGGCAGCAGCGGACTGCTCACCTGGTTCGGCGCCCCGCCGCAGCGCGAACTGACCGTCACCGTAGGCAACTTGGGCTCGGCGCCGGCCAAGGACCCGGTCTTCCAGGTCGGCACCTCGCACGGCGTCTTCGCGCCCCAATGGGAGGACCAGCAGTGGCGGGGGACCGTCCCCGCCGGGCGGAAGACCGAGGTCAGACTCCCGGTGGAGCTGGCCGCCGGGGCGCACGGGGACTACCTGGTCTCCCTCAAGTACGGCGGCAAGCTGCTGGTCGAGCAGCCGTGGGAGGTCGGCCGGCCGTGGGGCGTGACGCTCTTCTGGGTGTTGCTGTGCGTGGTCGTGCCGACGGCGGTGTTCCGGACCGGGATGGCGGTCGTCGACCGCGTCCGCCCGCCCCGCCCGGGCACCACCGTCCGCCCCGGGAGGACCCCGCACCGTCCGTACCCCCGGCGAACCACCAAGGACCAGCAGGGGAAACCGCGCAAGAGCCGCCAGAAGAGCCGACAGCAGGACCAGCACGGCACGGACCACGGCACCGGCGCCGCACCGGACGGCACCGCCGCCCTGCCGTGGTTCACCCCGGACACCGCACCGTCCACCACATCAACCGAACAACCCCCCTCGAAAGGTTCCGCGTGATGACGTTGATGAGGCTGACCCGGCCCACGAGGCCGACCGGACAACGCAGACGAGCGGGCACCGCCGCGGCGGCCGCGCTGGTACTCGCGGGGGCGGGTGTGGTCACCGCCGCCGGGACCGCCCAGGCGGCCGAGGTGGCGTACCGGACGGAGTGTCAGCCGCCGCCGATATCGGGGCTGCCGCCCGTCGAAGGCACCACCAAGGTCGAGGTCACCGCGCCCGCGACCGCCAAGGTCGGCGATGCGGTCGAGGTGGTCTGGACGACGGTCCAGGCCGCCTCCCAGAACCCCGGCATCCTCGACCTGGCCAAGGACACCGTCCAGCCGACCGGCACGATCAAGGTCGCCGGGGCGCAGACCGGGGACCTGGCCGTGCAGGGCCCGCGGCAGAACCCGCCGATCCCGAAGAACAGCCCGATGAAGCTGTCCGCCATGAAGGGCACGCTGAAACTCACCGCGCCCGGGGAGGTCACCCTGACGCCCGGTGCGTACAACATCAACGTCAACAAGCCGATCTCCACGGACACCAAATGCACGCCCAAGGAGGCGGTGCACCCGGCGGTCACCATCAAGGTGACGGACGGCGGCGGCTCTACCGGCGGCGCGACCACCGGCGGGACGACCAGCGGTGGAACGAGCAGCGGCGGGACGACCGCCGGCGGCACCAGCTCCGGCGGCACCGGCTCCGGCGGCGCGACCACCACCGGCGGCGGCAGCGCGGGCACCAGCGGCGGCACCTCCGGCACCTCCGGCTCCACCGGCGGCTCGGGCGGCGACCCCGACGGCACCGCGTACAAGGGCAAGGAGGTGCAGGTCCCCTACGCCTGCAAGACGCCCATCGGCGACAAGAAGGCCACCTCGCCGGTCCAGATCAACGGCGTCAAGAAGGGCGGCGCCTACGACCTGACGGTGCACTTCGCCAAGTCCGTCATGGACAGCCCGGCCGACATCCCCAAGGGCTCGGTCAAACCGTCGATGGACGTGAAGGTGGGCGGCGCCGACAAGGGCTCCGTCCCGGTGGCGGGCCCCACCAACAGCCAGCCCATCAAGGCCGGCCAGCCCATCGAGATCCCCGACCTCAAGGGCACCTACAAGCCCGGTGCCACCGGCAAGACGACGCTCACCCCGGGCGTCCTCACCATCAACGCCCTCGGCACGACCACCACCTGCACCCCGGAGAAGGACCCCGGGGTCTCGCTCGCCCTGGACACCGCCGCCCAGCCCGGCGGTACCTCGGGCGGCTCGACGGGCGGTGCGTCCTCCGGGAGCGGCGCGGCCGGACCGGCCAGCGTGTCCGGCGGCAGCGGCAGCGCCGGCGGCCTCGCCCAGACCGGCGCGGACGACCACGGTGCGCTGACCGCCCTCGGCGTGCTCGCCGGCACGGTCGTCCTGCTCGGCGCCGCGGTCTTCACCTTCGCCCCGCGGCGACTGCGCCGATGAGGCCCTGGGTGTACTGATCACGAGTGTCGACAACGCTCGTGATCAACACACCTGGTACCGGGACTCACGGCCCCGGCATACGGAAGGGCCCGGCACGCATCAGCGTGCCGGGCCCTTCTCCTGCTACCGGGGGCGCGTCAGCGCACGTCCCCCATCAGCGCCACGATCTTCTTCCGGTACGTGTAGACCGCGATACCGGCCAGCACCGCCAGACCGGCCTCCAGGGCCAGCACCGGGATGCCGCTCAGGTCCACCCCGCCGATGGACAGCAGGCTGGTGATGCAGTCGCCGGCGGTGACGGCGAGGAACCACACGCCCATCATCTGGCTGGCGTACTTGGCCGGCGCCATCTTGGTGGTGACCGAGAGGCCGACCGGCGACAGGCACAGCTCGCCGATCGTCTGGATCATGTAGATCGAGATCAGCCACATCGGGCTCACCTTCGTGCCGTGCGTCGCCATCCCCATCGGGACGATGAAGACGAAGAACGAGGCACCGATGATGACCATGGCCATCGCGAACTTCACCGTGGTGCTGGGCTCGCGGTCACGGCGCGTCAGCCACATCCACAGCCAGGCGAAGACCGGAGCCATCGCCATCACCCACAGCGGGTTCACGGACTGGAACCACGAGGACGGGAAGTCGAAGCCCAGCACGTCGCCGTTGGTCTTCTGGTCGGCGAAGGCCGACATCGTCGAGCCGCCCTGGTCGTAGATCATCCAGAAGACGGCGGCGGCCACGAAGAACCAGATGTAGCCGCTGACCTTGGTCTGCTCGGATTCGGACAGGTCCTTGTCGCGCTTGATGCGCACCAGCACGCTGATCGGGATGATCAGGCCGAGCAGGCTGATCGGGATCAGCGCCCAGTTCAGGGTGAAGTGCCCGGTGGCGATGACCACGCCGTAGAAGACCGCGGCGATCGCCGTCCAGATCAGGCCCTTGCGCAGCCACATGGTGCGCTCCTCGGCCACCATCGGCTTCGGGACGACGCTGGACTTCGGGCTGAGGTGGCGGGTGCCGATCAGGAACTGGACCAGACCCAGCGCCATGCCGACCGCGGCCAGCGCGAAGCCCAGGTGCCAGTTGACGCTCTGGCCGACGGTGCCGATGACCAGCGGCGCGGCGAAGGCACCGAGGTTGATGCCCATGTAGAAGACGGTGAAGCCGCCGTCCCGACGCGGGTCCTGCGGACCGTCGTAGAGGTGGCCGACCATCGTGGAGATGTTGGCCTTCAGCAGACCCGAACCGGCCGCGACCAGCGCCAGACCCACGAAGAACATCGCCTGGCCGGGGACGGCCAGCGTGAGGTGACCGACCATGATGACGCCCGCGGCGACCGCGACCGTCTTACGGGGACCCCACACCCGGTCGCCGAACCAGCCGCCGGGCATGGCCAGCAGGTAGACCATGGCCAGGTAGACGGCGTAGATCGCCGAGGCCGTGGTCATTTTCATGGCCAGGCCGCCGCCCTGGGAACCGGATCCGGCATCGGGACCGCCGGAGATCAGGTACAAGATGAGCAGGGCACGCATGCCGTAGAAGCTGAAGCGCTCCCACATCTCGGTCATGAAGAGAGTGGCCAGACCGCGGGGGTGGCCGAAGAAGGTCTTGCCGCCGTTGACAGGGGTTCCCTGCTGGGCCGCGTCCTTCGTCAGGCTGGACGCCATGGGTGGTTCCTTGCTTCTCGGGACGCGTCCGAGGGACTCGGTATGCGCCCGGGTGGGGGTGACCGGCACCGACGCCGCCCTGCCCGCCCTCACGTCTGGGAGGTTTCGACACCACATGGAGAGGGTCGACGGGAGGCCGAACGCCGGGATCCACGCCCCCGTGCCGCGATAGCGCGGCCGGCGGACCCGGTCGACAGGTCTTTCACTGTGTAAGGGACTGGGGATACCAGCCCCGCACACAACAAGGACCGATGACGTCAGTTCCGCGCCACGGGTCCTGGGGTTGTGCGTTGGACGTTCCGGACACCATACGTCCGCTTGCCAGCACGTTGGGAGTCGTGAGAGAACGCTCACACTGGCACGGGGAACCGCCGGTACCCGTCTCTGCGACCGCGTTTACACCCGCGCGCCCGCGGCCCGGGCGCGCGAGCGGGCGCGGAAACGGGCCCGCTGTCGCCCATCCGTGCTGGTCCGCCCTTTCCTGTCGGTACATCGGACTACCATCGGCCCATGACCCGTGTACTGCTCGCCGAGGATGACGCGTCCATCTCGGAGCCGCTCGCCCGCGCCCTGCGCCGCGAGGGTTACGACGTCGAGGTGCGTGAGGACGGCCCGACGGCGCTCGACGCCGGTCTCCAGGGCAACATCGACCTCGTGGTCCTGGATCTGGGACTGCCCGGTATGGACGGTCTTGAGGTCTGTCGCCGGCTGCGCAACGAAGGCCATTCCTTCCCGATCCTGGTGCTGACCGCCCGCGCCGACGAGGTGGACACCGTCGTCGGCCTGGACGCCGGCGCGGACGACTACGTCACCAAGCCCTTCCGGCTCGCCGAGTTGCTCGCCCGGGTCCGGGCCCTGCTCCGCCGCGGCTCCACCGCCGAGCCCCAGCAGCCGCCCGCCACCCACGGCGTGCGGATCGACGTCGAGTCGCACCGTGCCTGGATGGGCGAAGAGGAACTCCAGCTCACCGCGAAGGAATTCGACCTGCTGCGGGTCCTGGTGCGGGACGCCGGCCGGGTCGTCACCCGCGACCAGCTGATGCGCGAGGTCTGGGACACCACCTGGTGGTCGTCCACCAAGACGCTGGACATGCACATCTCCTGGCTCCGCAAGAAGCTCGGCGACGACGCCGCCAACCCGCGGTACATCGCCACCGTCCGCGGGGTCGGCTTCCGCTTCGAAAAGAGCTAGGGGCCCGTGCGCCGCCGACTGATCAACTCCACGCTCGCCGTGGTGCTCGTCGTCATCGCCGTCTTCGGCGTCTCCTTGGTGATCGTCGAGACCCGCACCATCCAGTCCGGCGCACAGGAGAGCGTGGCCTCCGAGGCGGTCCGGCTGGTCGGGATAGTGGAGAGCCGACTGGGCAGCGGCGAGAAGATCACCCCGCAGATCCTCTCCGAGCAGATCACCGCCTACCGCTACGCCGAGATCACGGTCCCCGGCAAGCCGAAGATCCAGATCGGGCAGCGCCCGGTCGGCGACGTGATCGAGTCGTCGGTGCGCGGCGACCGCGGCGAATCGGTCACGGTCCAGGAGTCCCGCTCCACGGTCAGCGCCGAGATCGGCCGGACCCTGCTGGTGATCCTCGCCGTCGCCCTGCTGGCGATCCTGGCGGCCGTGGTGCTCGCCATCCGGCAGGCCCGCCGCCTCACCGCCCCCCTCACCGACCTCGCCGAGACCGCCGAGCGGCTCGGCTCCGGCGACCCCCGGCCCCGCCACCGCCGCTACGGCGTCCAGGAGCTGGACCGGGTCGCCGACGTCCTGGACGGCAGCGCCGAGCGGATCGCCCGGATGCTCACCGCCGAGCGGCGGCTCGCCGCCGACGCCTCGCACCAGCTGCGCACCCCGCTGACCGCGCTGTCCATGCGGCTGGAGGAGATCACCCTCACCGACGATCCGGACACCGTGAAGGAAGAGGCCACCATCGCCCTGGCCCAGGTGGAGCGGCTGACGGACGTGGTGCAGCGGCTGCTGACCAACTCCCGGGACCCGCGCACCGGCTCGGCGGTCGCCTTCGACCTGGACGAGGTGGTCAAGCAGCAGATCGAGGAGTGGCGCCCGGCCTACCGCAGCGCCGGACGGGCCATCGTCCGCTCCGGCAAGAAGAGCCTGCGGGCCGTAGGCACCCCGGGCGCGGTCGCCCAGGTGCTGGCCACCCTGATCGAGAACTCCCTGATGCACGGCGACGGAACGGTCGCGCTGCGCACCCGCGTCACCGGCAACCAGGCGGTCGTCGAGGTCACCGACGCCGGCCCCGGAGTCCCGCCCGACCTCGGCTCACGGGTCTTCGAGCGGACCGTCTCCGGCCGCAACTCCACCGGCCTGGGGCTCGCCGTCGCCCGCGACCTGGCCGAGGCGGACGGCGGCCGGCTGGAACTGCTCCAGCAGCACCCGCCGGTCTTCGCGCTTTTCCTGGCCCGGGAGGGCGAGCCCACCGAGGAGTGAGCCGGGCCTACTTCCGGGACGCGCCGCTCGGCAGCCGGGAACCGTCCGTCAGGAACGACTCGGCGGTCTCCACCGCCTCCCGGGCGGGCAGCGCCCGGAAGACCCAGGTGCGGTACGACCAGAAGCGGAACAGCGTGGCGATCCCTATGCCGAGGAACTTGAAGACGTTGCTCTGCAGCGGACTGTCCCAGTCGAACCCGTAGGTCGCGGTGTACAGGATGCCGTTCTCGATGACCAGGCCGACCACGCTGAACAGCAGGAACAGCGTCAGCTCCCGGGTCCGGCCGTGCTTGTCGCGGTCCCGGTAGGCGAAGTAGCGGTAGCCGACGTAGTTGGTGACCGTGGCCACCACCGTCGCCACGATGCTCGCCCGGACCACGGGGAGCTCGGTCAGATGCCGGACGAGGTTGAAGACCGCGAAGTTCACCACGACCCCGGCGCCGCCGACGGCACCGAACTTCACGATTTCCCGGGTGAGCGCCTCCAGCCTCGACCGCAGCGCGCTCCGTTCACTCATGGTGATCGTTCAGCTCCCCGTCGTGGGCGGTAGGCGGGCCGGCGGCCCGGTAGGCCCCTCATGCTAACCACGTGCGCCACGCCGCGGTGCGCGGGTGGTCCGTCCCGCGACCGGGCGCACGAATACGGTCACGACAGGGGGCGACCGGCCGTCAACCGACCGTCAACCGACCGTGACCCGGAAGTTGAGAGCGCGGGCCCCGGGCTCGTCCGCCGCCCCCGTCGCGCACCGCCGACAGCGCAGCAACCGCAGGTCGGTGCGGCCCGAGTGGACGGCCTCGAAGCCCAGCGCCCGGGAGCCGCGGCCCGGGGGCGGTGGCCCGCCGACGGGGGCCGGTGGGGCGGCCCTGTCGCCGGTGGCCCGTAGAACGGCCGGATCCGGTCGCGGGGCGGCGATGATCCACTGATAGCCGTCGCCGGGGTCGTCGGGGACCTCGATGGTGAAGCGGTCGCCGGCGGAGACCGCGATCTCGGTGTCTTCGGGGCCGTACACCTCCGGCCCGGACAGTTCGCTGACCACCGTGTACAGGGCGATCAGCAGCGCGGCGACGGCGATGACGGTCACCAGCGCCCGGGAGCTCCTCGTTATGTCGCCGCTCTCCATGCGGCCTCCCCCTATCGCCGGGCCGGGGCCGGAACCGTCCGCCGCCGGTCCGGAACCCCACCGCGGTGGTGGAACTTCCCGATCACCCTCGAACGCCTGCCCTTAGATGATCCTCCAAGCGCGGGTCGGGTGCACGACCGTCGGGCGGCTACCCTGGGGGCGTGACGTTCCCGGTAGTCGGCATGGTCGGCGGCGGTCAGCTCGCCCGTATGACCCACGAGGCGGGTATCCCCCTCGGCATCAAGTTCAAGCTCCTCAGTGACACCCCGCAGGACTCGGCGGCTCAGGTGGTCAGCGAAGTCGTCGTCGGCGACTACCGCGATCTGGACACCCTGCGCGCCTTCGCCCGCGGCTGCGATGTCATCACCTTCGATCACGAGCACGTCCCCACCGCGCACTTGCGGGCGCTGGAGGCCGAGGGCATCCCGGTCCGCCCAGGCCCGGACGCGCTGGTGCACGCCCAGGACAAGGGCGTGATGCGGGCCAAGCTGGACGCCATCGGCGCCCCCTGCCCGCGCCACCGCATCGTGTCCGACCCGGCCGACGTGGAGCGGTTCGCGGCCGAGATCAGCGAGGGCGGCGCGGAGCGCCTCGTTGAGGGGCGGTGGCCGGGCGACGGGTCGGGCGGCTTCCCGGTGGTCCTCAAGACCGTCCGCGGCGGCTATGACGGCAAGGGCGTATGGGTCGTGCGATCCTCCAAGGAGGCGGCGGAGCCGTTCCTCGCCGGCGTGCCCGTCCTGGCGGAGGAGAAGGTCGCCTTCGTCCGCGAACTCGCTGCCAACGTCGTCCGCTCCCCGCACGGCCAGGCCGTCGCCTACCCGGTCGTGGAGTCCGTGCAGGTCAACGGCGTCTGCGACACCGTGATCGCGCCGGCCCCCGGCCTCTCCGACGAGCTCTCCACCCACGCCCAGCAGCTCGCCCTGCGGATCGCCGACGAACTCGGCGTCGTCGGGCACCTCGCGGTCGAGCTGTTCGAGGTCCGGGACGCCGACGGCTCGCCCGCCGTCCTCGTCAACGAGCTGGCCATGCGCCCGCACAACTCCGGCCACTGGACCCAGGACGGCGCGATCACCTCGCAGTTCGCCAACCACGTCCGGGCCGTCCTCGACCTCCCGCTCGGCGACCCGCGCCCGCGCGCCCGCTGGACGGTGATGGCCAACGTCCTCGGCGGCGACTACCCGGACATGTATGCGGCCTATCTCCATTGCATGGCCCGCGATCCGCAGTTGAAGATTCACATGTACGGCAAGGACGTGAAGCCGGGCCGCAAGGTCGGGCACGTCAACACCTACGGCGACGACCTGGCGGATGTGCGTGAGCGCGCCGCACACGCCGCCGGCTATTTGCGAGGAACGATCACGGAATGACAGCGAGCACCCCCGTCGTCGTCGGCATCGTCATGGGCTCCGACTCCGACTGGCCCGTCATGGAAGCCGCCGCCCAGGCCCTGGACGAGTTCGAGATCGGCTACGAGGTCGACGTGGTCTCGGCCCACCGCATGCCGCACGAGATGATCGCGTACGGCGAACGGGCGGCCGGCCGCGGCCTGAAGGCGATCATCGCCGGCGCCGGGGGAGCCGCCCATCTGCCGGGCATGCTCGCCTCCGTCACCCCCCTGCCGGTCATCGGCGTCCCCGTCCCGCTGAAGTACCTCGACGGCATGGACTCCCTCCTCTCCATCGTCCAGATGCCGGCCGGCGTCCCGGTCGCCACGGTCTCCGTCGGCGGCGCCCGCAACGCCGGACTGCTCGCCGCCCGGATGCTCGCCGCGCACGACCCCGAACTCCTCTCCCGCATGAAGGAGTTCCAGCAGGAGCTGAACGACCAGGCCACCGAGAAGGGCAAGCGGCTGCGCAACAAGGTCGCCGGGTCCGCCGGCTTCGGCTTCGGCGGCGGCAAGTGACGGCCTCCCGCGAAGCCGCGCTGGAGCTCCTCGCCCGCTGGCCGGTCGTCGACGGCCACAACGACCTCCCCTGGGCACTGCGCGAACAGGTCCGCTACGACCTCGACCGGCGCGACGTCGCCACCGACCAGAGCGCCAGCCTGCACACCGACATCCCCCGCCTGCGGGCCGGCGGGGTCGGCGCGCAGTTCTGGTCGGTGTACGTACGCTCCGACTACGCCGGCGACCGGGCCGTCAGCGCCACCCTGGAACAGATCGATGTCGTACAGCAGCTGACGACGCGTTACGCAGCCGATCTGCGTCTGGCGGCCACCGCCGACGACATGGAGGAGGCTCGTGCGCAGGGCCGCATCGCCTCCCTCATGGGAGCCGAGGGCGGCCACTCGATCAACAACTCGCTGGCCACCCTGCGGGCCTTCCACACCCTGGGCGTCCGCTACATGACGCTCACCCACAACGACAACAACGACTGGGCGGACTCGGCGACCGACACCCCGCGCCACCACGGCCTGTCGGCCTTCGGCGAAGAGGTCGTCCGCGAGATGAACCGCTGCGGGATGCTCGTCGACCTCTCGCACGTCTCCCCGGACACCATGCGCGCCGCGCTCCGGGTCAGCACCGCGCCGGTGATCTTCTCGCACTCCTCGGCCCGTGCGGTCTGCGACCACCCGCGCAACATCCCCGACGACGTCCTGGCCCAACTACCCGCCAACGGCGGGGTCGCGATGGCCACCTTCGTCCCGAAGTTCGTGCTGCCCGCGGCGGTCGAGTGGACGCTGCGCGCCGACGAGAACATGCGCGCCCACGGCCTGCACCACCTCGACACCACCGAGGCGGGCATGACGGTCCAGCGCGCCTTCGAGGCCGCCAACCCGCGCCCGACGGCCACCGCGGCCACCGTCGCCGACCACCTCGACCACATGCGCGAGGTCGCCGGCATCGACCACGTCGGCATCGGCGGCGACTTCGACGGCACCGCCTTCACCCCCGCCGACCTGGCCGACGTCGCCGGCTACCCGAACCTCATCGCCGAACTCCTCGACCGCGAGTGGTCGCCGGCCGACCTGGCGAAGCTGACGTGGCAGAACGCGGTCCGGGTACTCCGCGACGCGGAGTCCGTCGCCCGCGCCGAGCGGGGGCGGCGGGGGCCGTCGAACGTGACGCTCGGCTGAGCCGTCCGTTTGAGCCGTCCGTTTGAGCCGTCCCACGTTGCCGGGTGCGGCGCCGTTTCGCCTGGCGGCGGCGGGTCCGCTGCGCGGGCTGTTCGGCCGCGGTGCCGGTTCTGTGGGGCTGGGGTGGGGCGGGCGGCGTGGGA
>NZ_JBHVQS010000042.1:0-76926 GCF_042886435.1 Streptomyces sp. NPDC058000 | reverse complement strand
GCCGGATCCCTCCGGCCGCCCCCTCGCCGCGTTTCAGAGCCCTGTCGGGCCCCTATCCCGCCCCTGTTCGGTCCTTGTCCGGCCCGTGCCCGGCGGATCAGGGGCCGGACAGGCCCCGGCTAACCCTTCTTCCAGAGCGTCACCTTGGTCGCGAAGTCCGGCATGTTGCTCTCGTGGTTCGGGCTCATGCCGGTGATCTCGATCATCGCCAGGTTGCCGTCGGTGGTCTCCGTGCACAGCAGGGTGCCGACGTGGATCGTCTGGCCCTTGTCCAGCTCTTCGCGCCGCACCTTGTCCGGGAGGACGTCCGCGTGCGAGCCGTTCAGGCACGCCTGGGCGGTCCGGCCGGTACTGCGGCCCATGGGGGTGTGGAACTCCAGGCCGATCCCGGACACGCCGTTGTAGGTGATCTCGTAGGGGGACTCGTCGATCTGCGCGCCGGGTACCGACTTGGGGATGTCCAGGTCGATGTAGTTGAAGCCCGCCATGGAGGGCGCGCGCAGGGCGAACGGGCGGTCCTTGAAGACGACCTGGTAGCCGGCGTTCCCGTCCGCTGTCGGGGACGGGGTGGACGGCGGGCCGGACGAGCCGTCCTTCCCGTGCGTAGCGGTGGGGGGGACGTGCCGGCTCGTGGCCTCGTTGCCGGAGCCGTCGCCGCGCGCCACGGTCCAGGTGATGCCGGCCACCGCGATCAGCGCCACCGCACCGAGCGCGACCCGTAGCGCGGGGCTGCGCCGCGGGCCGGCCGCGGGTGCGCCGGGGCCGACGGTGGGCATCGCGTGCAGGTCGCCGGGCGTCGGTACGGGGCCGGTGGCGCCCTGGGTCGGGGCGGCGTGCGGGCCCGTTCCCCGGGTGGGGGTGTAGCCGGCCGGGCCCTGCGTCGGGGCGTAGCCGGGCGGCGGCGGGGCGGCGGCCGGTTGCGGGTCCGGGAGTTCTTTGGCGGCGCGCTCCCGCCGGGCGATCTCGGCGGCCACGGGGGTCGGCAGCCAGCCGTCGAAGTCCCGCGGTCCGCGCCCGGACGCCGCCCGGCACAGCTCCGCCAACTCGGCGGGCGCCGGCCGCTGTCGGGGGTCGGCGGCCAGGCAGCGGGTGAGCAGCGGGCGCAGCGCGTCCGGGTAGCCGGTGAGGTCCGGGGCGACCTGCGCGGTGTTGGCGATCCGGGCGGCGACGGTGATGGCTGCGCCGTCCCCGTACGGGTGCCGGCCGGTGGCCGCGACCGCCGCGATCAGGCCCAGCGGGAAGAGGTCGGCGGCGGGCGTGACCTGCTCGCCGCCCGCGTGCTCGGGGGACATGTACTGCGGGGTGCCGATGAAGCCGCCGCTGCGGGTGAGTTGGGTGGCGTCGGCGGCCCGGGCGATCCCGAAGTCGATGACGTAGGGGCCCTGCGGGCCGAGCAGGACGTTGCTCGGCTTGAGGTCGCGGTGGACGACCCCGGCGGCGTGTACCGAGCCCAGGGCGGTGGCCGCCGCGCCGATCAGCTGGAAGACCGCCGGCAGCGGCAGCGGGCCGTCCCGCAATGCCTCGTCGAGCGGCAGGCCGGGGATGAACGCCGTTGCCAGCCAGGGGAGTTCACCGCTGGTGTCGTGGTCGAGGACCGGCACGATGTGGTAGCCCTGCACCCGTCGGGCGGCCCGGACCTCCTGCTCGAAGCGGCCGCGGAAGTCCGGGTCCTGGCCGAACTCCCGGCGGATGACCTTCAGCGCGGCGGGTTGGTTGCCGCGGGTGCGGGTGAGGTACACCGAGCCCATACCGCCCTCGCCCAGACGGGCCAGCAGCCGGTAGCCGGCCACCTCCCGCGGGTCCTCGGGGCGCAAGGGCTTGAAGACGTCGTCGTGCGTGCTGATGTGGAGCCACCCCCCGGTCGAGAACTACCGGGGGATGGTATCCGCACACCTGTCCGGCAGGGGAATGCTCAGCCCGCCAACACCGCGCCCGGCGGGGGCAGTCCGTCATCGTCCCGGGGCGGCGCCGTCCCCCTCGGGTGCGGTACGGCGTCAGCCGGCTGACGGGCAGGCACCCCGACACTCACCGCCATGCACCGAGATTCACCCGAAGGGGTTGTCGTCCATCGGTGGGGCGGGCCCGGGGTGCGGTGCGCGGAGCGGGCCGCGGCGGCCTTGCGGGCGCGCGGGATCGCCGGGGCCCGCAAATACTTGAGGCGTGCCCCGGTCAGGACCCTCAGGACCGTTGACGTCGCGCCGCCGGCTGTTGCAGGTCACCGGCGGTGCCGTTCTCGCGGCCACCGCGGGCGCCGGCGTATGGGCCTGGAGCTCCCCCGACACCTCGCGCCCGGCCGCGCCGGCCCGCGAGCAGGAGTCCGCCGAGGAACCGGACGAGCAGGTGTTCCTGCACGTCATCGCGCACCCCGACGACGGCCTGTTCTTCATGAATCCGGGCCTGGAGCAGGCCATCCGCAGCGGCGCGCGGACCGTCACGGTCTGTCTGACGGGCGGCGAGTCCGACGGCCGGAACGCCCCCCGCGGCACCGCCCTGCACCACCGGGTGATCCCCGACCGGTCGGCGTTCGCCCGGGCCCGGGTCAACGGACTGCTCGCCGCGCACGCCCAGATGGCCACCGGCGACCGGGAGAGCACCTGGGACGCCGAGGCCCGCACCCTGCTCCGCGGTTTCCAGGTGGAGGTCCAGACGCTGCGCGCCGCCCCCCAGCACCAGCTGGTCTTCCTGGAGCTGGTCGAGGCCCGTGCGGTCTACCAGCCGCGCGCCACCAGCCTGCGCGGCCTCTGGCTCGGGGCGGTCGACGCCATCCCCACGCTGCGCCCCGAGGGCAGCCCCGTCCAGCGGCAGTTCCGCTACACCCGCGACCAGGTCACCGACACCCTGACGGCGGTCCTGGACTGGGTCCGGCCCACCGTCGTCCGCACCCTGGACCCCAACGCGGTGCACTCCGGCAAACGGCCGCTGTCCACCTCCGACCCCCGGTTGGCCGGTCTGCGCTACTTCGACCATCAGGACCACACCGCCTCCGCCTACTTCACCCAGGCGGCGCTGGCCCGCTACTGGGGGCACGGCCGCCCCGCCCCGACCCTCGTGGAGAACTACCTCGGCTACGAACTCGGCGTCCTCCCCGGCGACCTCGACCCGTCGACCGTCCGCCGTAAGGCCGGGACGCTGGACATCTACGGCTGGGCCGACCACCGCCCGTGTGCCGACCCGGCGGGCTGCGGCGACCGCAAGGTCGGCGGCTCCGCCCTCAACGGCAGCCCGCGGAGCTGGACCCGCAGCACCCGGTTGCGCGCGCCCGGCTCCAACGCCTGGGTGCGGCCGGCCCGGGACGGCCGGCTGACCGCCTTCGCGGTGCTGGGCGGGGCCGCGTACGGCTGGGCGGAGACCCGGGCGGGCAGCGGGCGGTTCGGCGCGCCGCACCGGATCGGCGGGGACCTGCTCCAGGGGCAGCTGCACGTGGTGCGCCACCCGGACGGCACCCTCCAGTTGTTCGGGTCCCGGACGGTGCTGCCCGGGCCCGACACCGACCACCGCCGCGAGCTGGTCACCGTGCGGCAGTCCGGCACCGGCCGGGACGGGGTGCCCGCGTTCGGGGAGTGGGAGTCGCTGGGCTCCCCGGACCGGGACCCGGTCCGGTCGCTGGAGATCGGCTTCCCGGCCGCGGTGGCGGCCCCGGACGGCACGGTGCACCTGTTCGTCCGGACCTGGGACGGCGGGATCGGCCACCGCAGCGGGCCGCGCGGCGCCCAGTGGTCGCCCTGGGACCTCCTGGAGGGACCGGCCGGCATCGGCACCCTCAAGGCGTCCCCGCAGATCGTCGACGGGATCGACGCCTGTGTGGACACCGCGGGGCTGATCCACGTGGTCGCGCCCAGCGTCCGGACGGTGCAGCACTGGGTGTCCAAGGAACCGGGTCGGACGCCCCGGCCGGGCGCGGCCACCGGGCTGCCGGAGCCGGGCGGGCCGATCAGCGTCGCCCCCCTGGCCGGCGGTGTGGTGCGGATCGCCTACCGGCAGTCGCAGACCGCGCGGGTGCTGATCGCCGAGCGGCAGCGGGCGGTCGGCAGTTGGCGGGTCGCCGGGCAGTGCGAACGGGCCGGCGGTTACGGGCGGGTGGCGCTGGCGCCGACCGGCAGCGGCGACCGGATGGTGCTGGCCGCCCGGGACGACGCCGGCGACGTCCGGGTGGCGATGGCGCAGGCCGCGCCCAAGCCCTGGCAGCGGTGCCGGCTGGCGCATTCGGCGGCGGCCGGGGTGGTCCACGACGCGGCCGGCCGGGCGGTGCTGGTCGCCCTCGGCAACGACGGTCGGCTGTACGCGGCCCGACAGGCGAAGGCCGGGCAGACCGCGCCGTTCCTGGCGTGGCGGGGTCAGGCCGGTCGGCCGGAGCGCGCCGGCGACGACTCGGGCTGACCGGGTGTGCCGTCGCGGCGGGCGGGGGGCCGCAGTATTCGGCGGGAGACGACGAAGGTGAGCGGCAGCGCCAGCAGGGCCGCGGCCAGCGGTGCGGCCGCGCTGTTCATCCCCAGCCAGCTCACCAGCGCCACCAGACCGGCGCTCTGCACCGCGTAGTTGGTGACCTGGGTCAGTGGGAAGAGCAGGAACTTCTTCCAGGTGGGGCGGGTGCGGTAGGTGAAGTAGGTGTTCAGGAAGAACGAGCCGACCAGGCTGAGGGCGAAGCCGACGGTGTAGGCCGCGAAGTACGGCAGCAGGCGGTGCAGCGGCAGGTAACAGGCGTAGAACGTCGCGGTGTTGACGACGCCGACCACCGTGAACCGGACGACCTGCCCCCAGGGGACCGCCGCGGCCGGCCGGCGCATCAGCGGTGCCGCGGGCCGACGGTGGCGGTCCCGGGCGGGGCCGGCGCGTGCACCGGGGCGGGTGCGGCGCCGTCGCTCTCCTTGACCAGGAAGTGCGGTCGCCGCTTTGTCTCGTAGTAGATCCGCCCGATGTACTCGCCGATCAGGCCGAGCATCACCATCTGGAGGCCGCCCAGCCCCACGACGATGGCCACCAGGGTCACGTAGCCGGGGGCGGTGACCCCGCCGACGGCGGCGGCGCCGATGATCCACAGGGCGTAGAGGGCGGCGAGTAACGCCAGGCTCAGCCCGGTGTAGATGGCGGCGCGCAGCGGACGGCAGTTGAAGGAGATCATCCCGTCGATGCCGTAGTTGACCAGCGAGCTGAAGCGCCATTTGGTCCTGCCGGCCTCCCGGGCCGCGTTGCGGTAGTCGAAGCTGACGGTGTCGAAGCCGATCCAGGAGAACAGCCCCTTGGAGAAGCGGTTGTACTCGGGCAGCGAGACCAGGGCGTCCACCGCCTTGCGGGACAGCAGCCGGAAGTCGCCCGCGCCGTCGATCAGTTCGACGTCGATCCAGGTGTTGACGGCGCGGTAGTACAGGCGGCTGAGCATGGTGCGCAGCCGCCGGTCGCCGTCCCGGTTGCGCCGGGCGATGACCTGGTCGTGGCCGAGCTGGTAGAGGTCGAGCATCTTCTCGATCAGTTCCGGCGGGTGCTGGAGGTCGGCGTCCATGATGATCACCGCGTCGCCGGTGGCCGCCTTGAGGCCGGCCAGCATCGCCGGCTCCTTGCCGAAGTTGCGGCTGAAGGAGAGGTAGCGGGTGGTGCCGCGGTGCCGGTGGGCCAGGGAGCGCAGCCGGGGCAGGGTTCCGTCGAGGCTGCCGTCGTCCACGTAACACAGCTCGTACTCGACGGCGAGACCGTCCAGCACCGCGCGCAGCTGTGCGTCGAAGCGACCTATCACGGCTTCTTCGTTGTAGCAGGGGACGACGATGGAGAGCTTCATGAGCGGGCCTTTTCGCCGGGGACAGGGGTCGGCTGAAGCGGCCGTCCCCTGAAAAGCAGTTTTACAAATCCGGGCGAAACGCACTATTCGGGCGGCTGGGTGGAGTGGGCCGCGGACGCCGCCGGCGGACGGCGCCGACGCCGGCCACCACGCCCACCGCCAGTACCCCCGCTCCGCTCGCCGCCAGCCCCGCGGCCAGCCCCGGAGGGGCGTACGCGCAGCTCAGCCGCGTCGCCCCCCGCTCCAGCGGAACGGCCAGCAGCCCGCCGAACGCCCCGGGCGCCCGGATCGGCCCGCCATCCACCGAACAGCCCCAACCGGACACCGCCGGCAGGGCGAGCACCGCGGTCCCGGCGGCCCCCGGACGCAGCCGTGCCGCCAGACCGTGGCCGCCCGCGGACAGCCGGACCGGCCCCTCCAGCGCCCGCACCGCCGCGGCCAGCCGGCCCGGGGGGAGGCAGCCCACCGCCCGCTCCGGCACGTACTGGCGGCCCTCCCCGGCGAACCGCACCGGCACCGCCCCGTCCGCCGGTACGGTGCCCAGCCGGAGCAGCGGGCCGGCGGTGACGTCCCACCGGCCCACCGCCGGGGTCGTCGTCCCCGGCCCGCCGACCTCGCCCGTGAACCACGGCGCGTACCAGAGCGCTTCACCGCCCGGCGTGCACCGGGCGGTGAAGACCGTCCCACCGGCCTGGGGAGCCACCGCGCCCGAGGGCGCGGTGGGCTGCCGCCGGGCCGGCAGCACCCAGCCGCCGGGCGCGCGCTCCGGGGGCGGCCCCGCGGCGGGCACCAGCCGCGGCACCTCGTAGACCCGGGCGCCCAGCACCCGCTCCTGACGGGCGAAGACGGTGTCCGGGCCGGCCCCGGGGCCCGGCAGCGGCCCGCGCCGCACGGTCAGCAGCGGCGCCGCCGGGCCGCGCTGCACGGTGTACCGGCCGCGCGGCCCGCCCCCCACCGGCTGCACCTGTGCGCTGCTCACCGCCATCAGGGCCCGTCCCACCGGGTCCTCGAAGCTGAGCGTGTGCCGCCCCCGGATGTACCAGCCGGCGCCCAGTCCGCGCAGCGCCCGGGCGGTCGCCGCGGGCACGTAGCTGCTGTAGTACGCGCCGCCCTCACCGCCGAGCAGCAGCGGATCGTTGTCGGCGAACTCGTGCGGGCCCGGGTCCGTGCGGGAGCGCGGCCAGTCGTCGCGGGCGGCCAGTCCCCGCCGGGTGGCCAGCGCCCCCTTGGTCAGGGTCAGCTTCGGCTGGAACCACGGGATGCCGTCCCGTGCGGCCGTCACCGCGAACGCCGTGTACGCGGCGGTCAGCGTGGTCGCACAGACCAGCACCGCGGTGACCGCCGCCCGCCCCCGCGGCCGCGCCCGCAGGCGGGCCGGTGCCAGCAGCGCCGCCAGCACCACCGCACCGCCGCCGACCACCACGATCCAGGTCGGGCCGCCCACCGCGCTGCGGTCCCGGCAGCACCACAGCAGCACCGCGACCAGCCCCGCCCCCGCGGCCAGCTCCCGCGGCCGCGGGCGGTGCGCCAGCGCCAGCCAGGCGATCATCACCAGCACCCCGCTGAGCACGAAGGCGGCCCGGTACGGGCTTCCGTTGGGCAGCGCCAGCCCGTGCCACAGCAGGATCGTCGGCTTCCAGACGAACGAGACGGCGATCCCCGCCGCGAGCAGCGACCAGCCGATCCGCACCCGGGCCGGCACCGCCCGGACGAACGGGAAGGCAGCCACCAGCAACAGCGCCGGCACCCCGACGAAGACGTTCGGCGCCGGCACCGCACCGTGGCCGCCCGGCAGCAGCTGCGCCACCTGGTCCAGCAGCGGCGGCCGGCCCTCGTACACCGCCGGGGGCGGCGGCTGCGCGGTCCGGCTGGCCTTCAGCGTCACCGTCAGCACCGGCGCGGCCAGCGCGATCCCGGTCGCCGTCATGGCGGCTGCCCGTCCCGCAACCCGTCCCGCCACCCGCAGCCGGCCGCCCGCCGGCGCTGCCACGGCGTCGTCGTCCACCAGCAGCCGCACCGCCAGCACCAGGCCGGTCGCCAGTGTGGCCATCGCCGCGGTGTAGAAGTTCCCGGCCCAGGCGAGTGCCACCAGGAGCGTCCCGGCCACCCAGCGCACCCGCCGCAGGCACCAGTCCGCGGCGATCCCCAGCAGGGGCAGCGAGACCAGCCCCCACATCCACATCGGATCGGCGGACCCGTCGTTCAGCACCCAGGCGCACAGCGCGTACCCCACCGCCAGCAGCGCCCGCAGCCCGCCCGGTCCGGGCCGCAGCCGCCCCAGCAGGACGGTCATCAGCGCCGCGCCCAGCCCGATGCTCAGCAGCGTCACCAGGAACACCGGCAGGTCCACCAGCGCCCGCGGGAACAGCCCCACCAGCAACGAGAACGGATTCATCAGGTACGTGACGAAGTCCGCCAGGAACGGGACGCCGTACCCGCTGCCCCAGTTGAAGAACAGGTCCCCGCGGGCGGTGCCGTGCAGCAGGTCCCACAGGTGGGCGTGGAACGGCACGAACTGATTGCCCAGGTCGTTGACGGCACGGGAGCGCGGCCCGAAGGGGTAGCTGCCGTGGGCGGCCAGCGCCAGGCAGTACGCCGCCATGGACAGCAGCGCCGCCAGTCCGGGCGCGGCCGGCCGGCGCCATCGGGTCCGGCCGGCGGGTGTGGCGCATGTCGCGCCGGGCGGGGTCCGGGCAACCTCGCGGGCCCGGACCCCCTCTTGGGGTGCGGAAGGTGTCGGGCTCACCGGCGCTCCTCCGAGGTCGGCGCGGTGCTCCGCGCGCAGACAGGCAGCGAACGAGTTATATGGCTTGATGTGTTGATGTCTCGATAGTCCGTTTTACCTCGGAGGGGGCGGGGTAGGGCGAGGACCCGCAGAAAGGAACGGAGGCCACTGTTCCCGTGTCCGACAACCCCACTGACCCCACCGGCCCCACCGACCCGGCTCACCCCGGTAGCGCCGGCCGCTCCGACGGCCCGCACCGCTCCGACGGCCCCGACGGTCCGGCCCACTCCGCCACCGCCGCCACCGGCCCCGCGGCCGGCTCCGCACCGGACCGCCCCGCCCCGACCGTCACCGTGATCGTGCCGGTCCACAACACCCGCCGCTACCTCGACCGCAGCCTAGGCTCGGTCTTCGCCCAGACGCTCGACCCGCACCGCATCGAGATCATCGCGGTCGACGACGGCTCCACCGACGGCAGCGCCGCCTGGCTGGACGAAGCCGCCGCCGGCCACCCCCGGCTCACCGTCGTCCACCAGCCCGCCTCCGGCGGCGCCGGCAAACCCCGCAACGTGGGCCTGGACCACGCCACCGGCGACTACGTCTTCTTCCTCGACTCCGACGACCGCCTCGGCCCCGAGGCGCTGGCCCGCCTCCTCCGCATGGCCGAGGAACACGGCTCCGACGTCGTCTACGGCCGGATCGTCGGCGCGGAGGGCCGCGGCGCCCCCGTGGACCTGCGCACCACCAACCCCCGCGTCTCGGTCTTCGACTCACCCGTCTACTGGAGCCTGGCCGCCTACAAGCTCTTCCGCCGCTCCTTCGTCGAGCGCCACCGGCTGCGCTTCGTCGAGGGCCGCCTGCTCGCCGAGGACCTCCCCTTCGGCATCGCCGCCCTGGTGCACGCCGAGACCATCTCGGTCCTCGCCGACTACGACTGCTACTACCTCTACGGTCGCGACGACGACAGCAACGCCTCCCGCCAGGACGTGGACTGGCCCGCCTACCTCGCCTACATCGACACCGTCCTGACCGACCTCGCCGCCGAGGTCCCACCCGGCCCCGACCGCGACAAACTCATGATCCGCCACTTCCACGGCGAGATACTCATGCCGTTCGCGGCCCCCTACCTCGCCCGGGACGAGGCCGGCCGCCGCGCGATGCGCGAGGCCGCCCGCCCGCTGGTCGACCGCTACCTCACCGAAGGGGTGCTCGCCGCCCTCCCGCCCGGCCTCCGGCTCCGCGCCCACTGCCTCCGCGCCGGCCTCGACACCGAACTGACCGCCGTCGTCCAGGCCGACTCCGCCCCCGGATCCGCCCCGACGCCCGGCCGGCCCCGCATCGAGGACGGCCGCGCCTACGCCGCCTACCCCCACTTCCGCGACCCGGACCACCCCCTGCCGGACGCCCTCTACGACCTCACCCCGCGGATCGCGGTACGCCAGCGCCTCACCGACGTCCAATGGGTCGGCGGCGTCCTCCATCTCCGCGGCACCGCCACCCTCCGCGCGGTGGGCGCCGACCGCGTCGAGCTGATCCTCCACCGCAGCGGCGCCCACCTCCGGGTCCCCGCCACCTACGGCCCCGACGACACCTGGCACGCCGCCCTCGACCCGGCCGCGACCCACGGCGACCCCTTGGCGGACGGCATCTGGGGCCTGAAGATCGCGGTCACGGCGTACGGGGCGGGGGACGCGCAGGCAGCGGCCGGTCCGTCCCCCGACGCGGCCGGCACCACCCCCTCCGTTCCCTCCGCCGCCCTCCGCCGGGAAGCCTGGCTCGTCCCCGAAGGCGGCGAGTCGGCCACCGACACCGCCCCCCGCGTCATCAGCCACGGCCCCACCGGCCCCACCGTCGCCGCCCTCTTCCTCTCCTCCCCGCACCGCCATCTCCATCTCGACCTGGACCACGACGGGGCCCGCCGCCTGCTCGGCGCCGACCTCCGGGGCGCCGCCGCCTGCACCCGCACCGGCCGCGCCACGGTCGACGCCCGCCTCACCCTCCCCGGCTGCCCCGTCGACGCCGGCCTCCAGTTCGTGCTGCGCGACGCCACCCGCTGCGTGGCCCTGCGCACCACCGTCGAACGCGCCGCCGGCGACCGCTACCGCGCCCGCTCCCGCCTCCGCGCCGGCCCCCCGGGCACCTGGCGGGTCGCCCTCCGCCTCACCGCGGGCGGCCTCCGACGTGAGATCCCGGTCCAATCCGCGGACGGCAAGGGGCCGTTGACGCTCAAGGTGCCCGGGTGAGCGACTGACGGAACACCCCGGGCGGGGCGCTCGCCCCGCCCGGGACGGCCCGCCTCACACCGACGCCGGCAACCCGAACCGCACGCCGGTCAACTCCTCCGACAGTTCCCACAGCCGACGCGCCGTCGCCGGATCGGCCGCGGCCTCCGCCAGGCGCACCCGCCTCGGCGCGCCGCGCAGCTCGCCCGGCCCGTCCGGACCCCCGCCGCTGTCCGGCGACCGTTGACGCGATGAAGTTCAGCTCCTTGTCGCGTTCTTGGCGCTTTTCCCGTAGCCCTGCGGCACCAACTTGTTCTATAAAAGCTAGAACAAGTCGACAGGGGGGATCGGCGGACCACCGTCCGCCCACCCCTCCTCCCTGCCGCCTCTCACCGCCTCAACTCACAGGGAGACAAGATGCGTTCGCGCACCCCTAGGCGCAGCAGGATGTGTGCCGTGGTCATGGCCGCGGTCGTCGTCGCCACCGGACCGGTGTTAGGCGCGGCCGGGGCGTCCGCGGCTCCCCGGGCCGCCGCCCTCGTACCCGCCGCGGACCGCGAGGTCCAGTTCACCGCGGACGGCACCACCGCGTACGGCACGGTGCACATCCCCGCCCACCGGGAGGGCCGCAGACTGGCCGCGGCCCTCCTGATGCCCGGCAGCGGCCCGACCGACCGCAACGGCGACCAACCGCCCGGGTTCACCCCGCACACCCTGCCCCTCCTCGCCGACACCCTCGGCGAGGACGGCGTGATGAGCCTGCGGTTCGACAAGTACGGCACCGGGCGGACGGGCCTCGGCGGCCGGCACAGCGCCCCCGGGATGGCCGCCTACACCCGCCAGGCCGTGGCCGCCTACGACACCCTGCGCGCCCAGCCGGAAGCCGATCCGCACGCACTGCTCGTGGTCGGGCACAGCGAGGGCGGCCTCCAGGCGCTGCTCGTCGATCGTGCGGTGGCGGCGAAGCCCGCCGGGCTGGCGCTCCTCGCCCCGCAGAGCATGCGGCTGCTGGACATGGTCGACTTCCAGTTGGCGGCCGGCCTGGACCGGGCGGTCGCGGCCGGTCAACTCGACGTAGCACAGGCGGAGTTGAACAAGCACGGCGTGACCCGGGCCATCGCGGACTTCCGGGCCGGGCGCCCGGTGGACACCTCAAGGCTGCTGCCCTCCCTCGCCGCCGTCCTCAACGGCATGTTCGGGCCGGTCAACGCGGACTTCGTCCGCAGCGACGATGCCGTCTACCCGCCGTCCGCGGCCCGGAGCGTCGCACCCGGCACGCGCACGCTCGTCACCTGCGGTACGGCGGACGCCAAGGTGCCGTGCCGGACCGTGCCGGCCCTGCTGTCCGCCCTCGCCGGTGCCCGTACCACCGGCCCCGGCCTGCGGGTCCTGCCCGGTCTCGACCATCTGCTGCACCCTGCCGGGACCCCGGTCAACGACCCGGTGATCGCCCCGGCGGTGCGGCGGGCCCTGCACGCGTTCGTCCGCCCCTGGCGGCAGGCCCCGGCGAACTGAGGCCCCTCCCGTAGGTCCTGTACTTACCTCCGCCCCGCTGGATGCCGTCCAGCGGGGCCGACGCGTCTCACGCGTGCGGTGGCGTACCCGTCCCCGTCCCCGGGTGTGTGTCCAGCCCGTCCACCAGGCGGTCCAGGAAGCGCGTGAAGGTGGCCTCGGGGGTGAGGGGGCGGCCGGGGGCGGCGAGGGCCTGGGCGAGTTCCGGGTGGTGGCCGTCGGCGGCGACGGTGGCGAGGTAGCGGGCCTCGGCGGCGGCCCGTTCGGGGGCGTCGGTGGCCGCGACACGGGTGAGTTCGTGGCTGACGTGGGAGGACACGAAGCCGGTGAGGAGGCTGAAGACCTCCAGCTTCGCGGCGCCGTCCAGGGGGAGGGGGCGGAGCGCGGTGAGGGCGTGCTCCAGCAGGAGCAGGGTGTTCGGGCCGAGGGTGGTGCGGTGGGTGGTCAGGGCGGTCGACAGCCAGGGGTGGCGGAGCATCAGGGCGCGCTGGTCGCGGGCGAGGGCCTTGAGGTCGGTGCGCCAGTCGCCGCTGAGCGGGGCGGGGGGCAGGAGTTCGCCGCTGACGTGGTCGACCATCAGCTCCAGCAGGGTCTCTTTGTCCGGGGCGTAGCTGTAGAGGGACATCACGCCGGCGCCGACCCGGGCGGCGACCGCGCGCATGGTGACCGCGTCGAGCCCGTCGGCGTCGGCGAGGGCGACGGCCGCGGCGGTGATCGCCTCGCGGGTGAAGGCGGGGCGGCGGCCGCGGCGGGGGCGGTCGGGGGCCAGCCAGAGCTGTTGGGGATCGACGACGCCAGGGGTGCCGGTTCGGTCGCCGGGGGATGCGGGCGCGGGCACGGTGGCGGGTCTCCTCTTCCGGGTGGGCGGTGGGCGGTCCACCGGGGACATCCAAGCATCCGTTATTCTCGTACGCAGTACGAGAATGGGTTCTCGGTGGGAGGGGTGGCGATGACGGAAAGGTGGACCGCACCGGGCGGGCGCCCGGCGCGCAGCGCGCGGTGGATGCGGGCGACGTGGCGGAAGGTGCCGGCGGGACCGTACCCCGTCGGATGCGAGGCCGGGCTGGCGGTGCCGGGCGGGAACGGCGACCCGCTGGTGACGGACCACTACTTCCCGCGCGGACCGGGGGAGTTCCCGACGCTGCTGGTGCGCTCGCCCTACGGGAGGGGAGTCCCAGGGGCGCCGCTCTACGGGATCCTCTTCGCCGAGCAGGGGTTCCACGTGGTGGTGCAGAGCTGCCGGGGAACGGGCGGATCGGGCGGCGACTTCCACCTGTGGCGGAACGAGGCCGCGGACGGACGGGCCACCGTGGCGTGGCTGCGGGAGCAGCCGTGGTTCAACGGGGCACTGGCCACGATCGGGCCCAGCTACCTCGGCTACGCGCAGTGGGCACTCGCGCTGGAGCCGCCGCCGGAGCTGCGGGCGATGGTGGTGCAGATCGGGCTGCACGACCCGTACGCGTACTTCCACGCGGGGGGCGCGGTCCACCTGGAGAACGCGCTGGTGTCGGGCATCGGGATGGCGCACCAGCACCGCGGCGTCGGACCGCTGCTGCGGGCGGCGCTGCGACTGCGACGCTGGCTGCGCACCGCACACCGCGAGCGGCCGCCGTACGCCTCCGGCCCGGCGGGCGAACTGCCGTGGCTGGCCGAGGTGTTGGCCCGGACGGACCGGGGCGACCCGTACTGGCGCGGGGCGTCGACGGCGGAGGCCGCGGCACGCCTGACGGTGCCCACCTGCCTGATCGCCGGCTGGCAGGACGTCTTCCTCGACCAGAACGTCGCGCAGTACCGGCGGCTGCGACGGGCCGGCTGCGAGACCACGCTGCTCCTCGGGCCCTGGACGCACACCTCGGCACTCCAGGAGGGCTGGCCCACGGTGTTCGCGGAGAGCCTGGGGTGGTTGCGGGCGCAGCTGGCCGGGGACCGGGCGGGACTGCGGCCCACGCCGGTGCGGGTGCACGTCGGTGACGGCGGCGGGGGCGAGTGGTGGGACCTCCCCGACTGGCCGCCGCCCCCGGGCGGCGCGGCGGGCCCCTGGTACCCGTCCGCCGGCGGCGGGCTGGCGCGGCGGGCCCCCGACGGCTCCGCGCCGGTGGGGGAGCTCCGGTACGACTCGGCCGACCCGACCCCGTCCGTCGGCGGGCCGGTGCTCTCCCACGGCGGCGGGCGCCGCGACAACCGGGCGCTGGAGGCCCGGGCGGACGTGCTGACGTTCACCGGACCGGAGTTGGACGCGCCACTGGAGGTGCTGGGGCCGATCGGGGCACGGCTGCGGGTGACCGGGGAGCGAGAGCCGGGGGCCGCCGGCGGTGCCTTCGACGTCTTCGCGCGACTGTGTGACGTGGACCCGCGGGGCCGGTCGGTGAACGTGTGCGACGGGCTGGTGCGGGTGCCGGGCGGGGCGGCGGAACCACGGGAGGTGAGCGTGCCGATGAGCGCGGCGGCGCACCGCTTCGCCGCCGGGCACCGGGTGCGGTTGCAGGTCAGCGGGGGCGCGTTTCCCCGGTACGCACCGCCGGCCGGCGCGGACGGGACCGGTCCGGTACGCCTCGTCCTGCACCCGGGGTCGCTACTGGACCTGCCCTGAGCACGCAACCCGGACATCGGGCCCGGACCTGCCCTGAGCCCGCAACCCGGACATCGGGCCCGGAAACGTCGGGCCGCCCACCCCCGGGAACGGGAGCGGGCGGCCCGGACGGCAGGGACAGGCCCTAGCCCCGGCGGGCCTCGGGGTGGTGGTGCTGCCAGCCCGCCCACGCCGACGTGATCATGTCGCGGACGTCGTGGCGGGCCTCCCAGCCCAGTTCCTTGCTGATCCGGTCGGCGGCGGCCACCACCCGCGCCGGGTCGCCGGCGCGGCGCGGCGTGACCTCGGGGACGACCCCCTGGTGGCCGGTGATCTCGGCGATCAGGTCGACCATCTCGCGGACCGAAACGCCCTCGCCCCGGCCGATGTTGAGTGTCAGATCCCGGACCGGACCCGGCTCGGCGAGCTTGCGGGCCGCCGCGACGTGCGCGTCGGCGAGGTCCGCGACGTGGATGTAGTCGCGGATGCAGGTGCCGTCGGGGGTGTCGTAGTCGTCACCGAAGATGCGCGGCGCGGCGCCCTGGGTGAACCGCTCGAAGACCATCGGAACGATGTTGAACACCCCCGTGTCGGCCAGCTCGGGGGTGGCGGCACCGGCCACGTTGAAGTAGCGCAGGCAGGCGGTGCTGATGCCGTGGGCCTTGCCGGCGGCGCGCGCCATCCACTCGCCGACGAGCTTGGTCTCGCCGTACGGGTTGATCGGCGCGCAGGGGGTGTCCTCGGTGACCAGGTCCACATCCGGCATTCCGTAGACGGCGGCCGACGAGGAGAACACGAAACGCGGCACCCCACCGGCGGCCATCGCTTCGAGGAGGGTCTGGAGACCGTGGACGTTCTCGCGGTAGTAGTGCAGCGGCATCTCCACGGACTCGCCGACCTGCTTCTTCGCGGCCAGGTGGACGACGTCGGTGATGCCGTGCTCGGCAAGGGTGGCGTCGAGCAGCGCCCGGTCGAGCGTCGAGCCGACGATCAGCGGCACGTCCTCGGGGAGCCGGGCGCGCACGCCCGTCGTCAGATCGTCGAGGACGACAACCGACTCGCCGGCCTGCCGCAGGGCCCTTACAACATGGGAGCCGATGTAACCGGCACCACCCGTGATCAGGTAAGACATAGCGCCCATCCTAGGCAGGGAACAGAGGGACAACAGGGAGCGGGTCAGCGGTGCAGCCGCCGGGCGGCGATCCGCCAGACGCTGCGCGGCCCGGACGCCACCCGCAGCGCCAGCGCACCGCCGGTGGTCGAGTACGGCTGTGCCAACAGCACCAGCCGCCGCCGACTGGGCAGCACCCGACGCCGCAGACCGGCACCCACGGCCCGCAACCCCACCCCGATCGCGGTGCCGTCCGTGCAGGTCAGCCGGGCCGTCAGATCCCACGGCTCGGGGTCGGCGGGGCGCGACCCGGGCAGCTCGGTGAGCGGAGCCAGGTCCAGTGCCACCGTGGCCGTCCAGGCGGTGCCGTCGGCGGTCGGGGTGAGGGCGGCGGTGTACACCGGGCCGGGGCGGTCGTCGCGGCGACGGTGCAGCGCGATGTCGACACTGACCGGGCCGGCCGCGGCCAACCGGCCGTAGAGATCGTGGACGCGGAGCCGCAGCAGCCCGCCGGTGGCACCCAGCACCGGATCGGCGTCGACGGTCACCGGCAGTCGGGGGGACGCGTCGGTGCCCGGCACGTCCTCGTCCGCGGCGTCCACCGCGTCCCCGACGGCCAGGCCGTCCAACCGCACCGCGGACAGCTCCGCCGACCAGACCGGGGCCCCGTCGCCGTCCGTCGCGTACGGCGGCAGCAGCCGGCCGGGTCGGGCCGCCAGCTGGGTCAGCCGGTCCAGGTCACGGGGGACGGCGGAGGCCAGGATGACGCGGGCCAGCCAGCGGGCCGGGGCGTGCGCGGCGGACAGCTCGGCCTCTTCGAAGGCGGCCAGGTGGTCACGGGTCAGCTGCCACCACTCGGCCCGGTACTCGACGCTCCGGGTGTGCAGCTCACGGACGTACATCCGCAGGTCGTGGTCGAGGAACTTGGTCGCCGCGGCCTGCGTCAACGCCTTCCGACCGGCGTCGCCCAGGATCCGCAGGACGGTGCGGTGCGCCTCCAGACGCTGCCGCCAGTTGGCCACGTCCTTGCGGTCCAGGGAGATCGACTGCTTCGCGGCGGCCCGCCGGACGTGCCACACGTAGACCGTGTCGGGGACCGTGGCGATCTTCGGGGCGGCGGCCAGCACCCGCGCGGTGAAGACGAAGTCCTCGTAGTGGTAACGGCCTTCGGGGAACGTGATGCCGTGGCCGGTGAGGAACTCCCGGGCGTAGAGCTTGTTGACGCAGAGGGTGTCGCGGACCAGCTGCGGCGCGGCCTCGGGGCTGTCGTACACGGCCGGCTCGCGGTACAGGGCCGGCTGCCAGGGCACATCGCGGCGGGCCGGCAGCTCCCGGCGGACGCAGGCACCCGCGGCGACCGGCGCCTCGTGCTGGAGCGCCGCGGACAGCAGGGCCGGCACCGCACCCGGCGGCAGCACGTCGTCACTGTCGAGGAACATCACGTACCGGCCGGTGGCGGCCCGCAGCCCGTCGTTGCGCGGAGACCCGCAGCCACCGCTGTTCTCGCCGCGGTGCAGGACCCGCAGCCGCGGCTCGGCGCGGGCCAGGGCGTCCAGGGCGGCACCGGTGCCGTCGGTGGAGGCGTCGTCCACCGCCACCACTTCGGCGACCGCCTCCCCCTGCGCGAGCGCCGAACGCACCGCGTCGGCGACGTGCACGGCATCGTTGAAGGCGATGACGACGACGCTGACCTGCGCGGTTGGCGTGAGGGTGGGCCCAGGCTGTGACTCAAGGGCGTCATTCACAAGCACTAAATCTACATTTCGTGTCGACAGCAGCTCTTGGCGCGGGCGGGTTCGGACCCCTGTCCTCCAGGGACAGAGGGCGAAAACCACCGAGCGGTTGCAGCGGCCGCCTACTTTTTCCGCCTCATTGCCGTCTCGTGACCAACCGGACCCCGGGACAAGGCCGTGCGCCGACCCGCGCGGACACCCCGCAAGGGCGCCGGCACATGCTGTAACGACGCGGGCGCCGGGAGATGCCGATCCGGCCACCACGCACCGAACCGGCCCGCGCCCCCACCCGCACGACCCCGACACCCACCCCCCGTCCCCGGCCCGCTCACTCCATGACCAGGTCCGCGACCCGCCCCGCCGCCCCACCGTCGTCCAGATGACAGAACACCCGCCGAAACTCCGCATACGCCTCCGCGCTCGCCCGCGCCACCGCCGGCAGGTCCCCCAACGCCTCCACCAACTCATCCGTCGACGACAGCAACGGACCCGGCACCCGCGCCTCGAAGTCCACGCTGAAACCCCGCAGCGTGTCGCGGTAGTGCGCCAGATCGGGGGTGAGGAACAGCATCGGACGACCGGTGCCCGCGAAGTCCGCGGCCAACGACGAATAGTCGGTGACCAGGACGTCGGCGACCAGCAGCAGCTCGGTCGCGTCCGGATACGACGACACGTCGACCGCGAACGGCGCATGGTGCGCCGACAGCCGGTCGGGCACCTGAGGATGGCTGCGCACCAGCACCACGTGGTCCCCGTCCAGCGCCGCCCGCGCCACCTCCAGATCCAGCGGCAGATGCAGCCGGTGGTGCGACGCGTCGTACGCCACGTCGTCACGCGGCGTCGGCGCGTACAGCACCACCCGCTGACCCGGCCGCACGCCCAGATGGGCGCGGACCGCCGCGGCCACCTCGTCCCGGTCCGGGGCGTGCAGCGCATCGGTCCGCGGCAGCCCGGTCTCCAGCAGCTTCCCGGCGTAACCGAGCGCCGACCGCAGCACCGGGGTGCTCGCCGCGTTCGGCGACAGCAGCACGCTCCACTGCCGGCCCAGCCGCGGCCGCGCCGCCAGATGCGCCAACCCCCCGCACAACGTCCCCGCCAGGTCCGCCCCGATCCGCTTCAGCGGCGTCCCGTGCCACGTCTGGATCACCCGCTGCCCGGCCCGCCGCACGAACCAGCGCGGCAGATGGGTGTTGGTGACGATCCAGTGGCTGTGCGCCAACGCCCCGTGCCAGGCCGCACTGCCCACCACCACCGGCCGGGCCGACGGCGGCACCGCGGTCTGCGCGTCCCGCACCGCCCACAGGTGCTCCACGTCCATCCCCCGCCGCACCAACTCCTCGTGCACCGCCCGCGGCGAATCCCCGTACGCCCGACCGCCGAAGCTGCTGTACAGGACGGTGTCCCGCAGCGGCCGCGAACGGTGCAGCGGATAGTGCTGCTCACGCAGCACCCGACGCCGGTACGGGCCCCGGTCGACCGGCGGCACCGCCGGCCCGGCCGCCACGAACACCTCGTCGTACCGCATCCGGTCCACCGTGAACGGCTTACCGCGCACCGTCCGCGACACCGGCAGCCCGTCGAAGACCGCCGGCGCGCACCGCACCGGCGGATCCAGCGGCGACCCCACCGCCCCCTGCGCCCGCAGGTGCAGCGTCCAACGGCCCTCCCGCAGCGGCACCTCCCCGGCCAACGACGGCAACGCGGCCAGCGGCAGCGCACAGTGGAACCGCCCACTGTCGTGGACGGCCGGGAAGACCACCTCGGTGGCGTGCGCGGTGTGCTTGAGGACCAGCTCCGGGGCGGGCGGCGCGGCATCCGGCAGCGCCCCCGCCAGCAGCAGCGTCCCGTCCGTCCGCCACACCACCCGGTCCAGGTACGCCTGCGGGACCCGGTCCTGCAGCACCAGCTCCCCGGCCGGCGACGCCGTCGCCACCACCTCCCGGCCGTGCGGCAGCGGATGGGCCACCGGCGCCGTCCCCGGCGGGCAGACGACCGGGTCGGTGCCGCCGCCGGGCCGCACCAGCTCCGGCAGCCAGCTCTCGGTGTGCGGCGGCGGGACCGCGGCCGGCTCACCGTCCCGCGCAGGCCGGGCCGCGGCCAGCACGTCCAACCGCACCCGGACCACACACCGCGCGCCACCGGCCACGACGAGCCCGGCCCCGCGCCCGCTCTCGTGCCCGCTCTCCTGCTCGTACTCGGTCGCCTTCTCGTGCCCGTCCGGGCCCGCGTCGCCCACTGCGCCCGCGTCGCCCACTGCGCCCGCGCCGGCCGCACCCTCCGCACCCTCCGTGCCCTCCGGGACCACCCGGTCCACCCGGTCCACCCGGTCCACCGGGACCGACCCGCCGTCCCCGTCCGCCGCCCCCTCCACCGGGAACGACACCACCGTCCCCGTCCCCCGGTGCGTCAACCGCAGTGCCACCGGCGCCGGCCCGGGCGCCGTCACCGCCAACTCCAGCGCACCACCCACCACCCGCGGCGGCACCGCCAACCGCCGCACCCCACGGGACACCACGATCCGCAGCCGCCCGTCCACATACCGCGGCGTCACCCGCACCCCGTCCACGCCCTCGTACGCACCCGGCGCCGCCCCCGACCCACCGTCCGGCGCCGCCAACCCCCCGGACCGCACCACCCCCGCCGACGCCAGCAGCACCTCCACCCGCCACTCGCCGTCCGCCAACCGCCCGCCCCGGCGCAGCCGCGCCGGATCCAGCCGCAGCTCGAACCCCGACCAGTCGTAACAGTGCAGCTCCTGCCCGGACGCCGCGGTCGCCTCCGGCATCGCCACCGTCCGCAGCGGCAACACGATCCGCCGCCGCCCACACGACAGCACCACCGTCCGCAGCACACCGTGCCGCGACCTGGCCGGCAGATTCCGCACATAGGCCCACCCCCGCAGCAGCAGCACCCCGCCCCGCCACACCGCCTCCCGGACCTCCGCCCGCACCGGGAAGTCCGCCCGCTCCAGCCGCACCACCCCCGCCGGCAACGCGACCGGCGGCGCCAACGGCAGTACCGCCCGCCGCCGCAGCGGCGGCCCGACCACCGCGAAACCCCCCGGACTGCGCGCCTCGTGCGCCAACAGCGTCCCCAAATCCACCAACCGCCCGGCCCGCACCAGATACCAGCGCATCCGCAACTCCACCGGCAACGCCCGCAAAAGCCGCGGATCGGTCCGCGCCAAGAAGTCCCGCGCACAATCCAGGAACGCCGTCCGCACCTCCGGCGCCGCCCCCGGCACCGCCGCCACCAGGTCCACCAACCCCACGGTCAACTGCGCCCGGTCGTAGTCCGCCCGCAGCCGCCCACCCATCGGGCGCACCGGATCGGCCAGCAGCGCCCGCATCCGCGCCACCGCCGCGAACCGGTCCCGCACCCCCTGCGCACTCGGCCACCGGTGCCGCCCCGCACCCTCCGGCAGCCGCCAGTAACAGACGTGCTCATGCAGCACGTCCACCGCCTCCGCCAGGACGTGCGCGGGCAACGCCACCGCCGCACCGTCGCACCACTCCCCCTCGGGGAAGACGAAGTGGTGCCGGTCCCAGAAGGAGCGACGGAACACCTTGTTCCGCACGAAGTGGTCGCCGAGCAGCGCCGGATCCTCCCCGACGTGGGTGCGCAGCACCGTCTCCCGGGCCGCCGGATGGTCCGCCGACTGGCTCCGCCCCGCCGCCCCCAACCGGTAGACGTTCCCGGTCGCCAGGTCCGCCCCCGACTTGTCCAACAGCCCGATCAGATCCTCGTACGCCCGCGGCAGCAGCACGTCGTCCGGCGCCAGGAACGCCACATACTCCGTATGCGGAAAGACATGCCGGGCACCGGCGTTCCACCCCCCGCCCCGGCCCCCGCCACCCTGGTGCACCACCCGGAACCGCGGATCCCGCTCCACCCACCGCCGCCACCGACCCGGCGGCGCCCCCTCCGCCGGCCCGTCATCCACCAGCACCACATCCAGTTCCGCCAGCGTCTGGGCCGCCACCGACTCCAGACACTCCTCCACATGGCGCGCGGACCCCGCACCACGTGGGACCGGGACGACGACGGTGAGCCGAGGCTTCATGGGCTTGACGAGCCTTTCCGGACTGGCGGACCACGGGACCAACCCCGGGGCACACACAGGACAATGCGGCCAACTCGTCCCTCAACTCGTCCATCGGCGACCCGGTCACCGGCGCTGCGCTGAAAGGGTGAGGCGAAGGTGCGGCGGATCGGCCCGGACCGCGCGATGGCGTAGACCGTGGGACAGCGTGCCCGGCGCCCCACGCACCGGACACCGGCAACCGTCCGCCGCCCAGGAAGGTGACCGCCCGCGATGCCCGGCCGAACCGACAGCTCCGCCGCCACCGACCGCCCCGACACCGCGGCCCCCGCCCCCGACACCCCCGCCGCCCGCGCCCCGCACCCCGCCGGCACCGCCCCGGCCGCCTCCACCGTCCGCCTCCCCGCCCTCCACGAACGCGGCGGCCTGGCCCGGCTGCTGCCCGCCCGCCCCCCGTTCGCCCGGCAACTGCGCCGGATCGGCCCCGGCCGCGTCCTGGAGATCGGCTGCGGCGACGGCGAAACCCTCGCCGCCTGCGCCCCCGGCAGCGTCGGCATCGACCACGACCCGCGGTCCGTCGCCCACTGCCGCACCCGCGGCCTCACCGCCTACACCGCCGACGCCTTCCTGGCCGGCCCGCACGCCCGCCCCGGCGCCTTCGACGCGCTCATCACCGCCCACGTCCTGGAACACCTCGACGACCAACAGGTCGAGGACCTGCTGCACGCCTACGTCCCCTACGTCCGGCCCGGCGGCGGCGTCCTGCTGATCACCGCCCAGGAGGCCGGCCACCGCGCCGGCCCCGAACCCGTCCGCTTCACCGACTTCACCCTGCTGCGGGCCTTCGCCGAAGCCGCCGGACTCGCCGTCCGACGCACCTACTCCCACCCGCTGCCCCGGACCGCCGGACGGGTCCTGCGCGCGAACTCCTTCGTCCTGGTCGGCCAGGTGCCCCGGGGCTGAACCGGACGGGCCCGGCACACCCCGCCGACCGACCCGCCCGACAGATCAGTCCCCCAGCTACCGCTGGGAGGTGCCCCCACCCCCCGACCGCCCCCGCGCCCGCACGAGCGCCCGGGTCACGATCGGCGGCAGAACATCCCGCGCGACCCGCCGCAGCACACCCCGCGGCGGCCGCGACACCGGACCCGCGGCGGCCGGCCGGGCCACCCCCGCCGCCTTCACCGCCGCCCGCACCGCCGGCCGCTCCGGCGCCTCGTGGCGGGACACCGGATGCGCCGGCTCCTTCGCCCCCTTGGCACTCAACCGCACCAGCGGCGCCCCGTTGACCTCCTGCACCTCGTGCCACACGTCACCGCGGCCGGCCAGCCACCCCAGCAGCGCGGTCCGGTACGGCTCCGGGTCCCCCCACGTGCCGTAGAACTTGGTGCCGCTGACACAGATCGGCCGCAGCCCGTGGTCCGTCACCGCCTGCCACGTGGCGGCGGCCACCCCCGGGCAGTGCTCGGCCCGGTAGTCGTCCATCACCACCACCCCCCGGTCGGTCAACAGCTCCCGCACCGCCAGGATGTCGCCGTGCACGTGCTCGTACAGATGCGACGCGTCGATGTGCGCGAACCGCACGCTGCCCGCCGCGACGTGCTCGCTCACCGAGGAGCTCAGCCCCTGCACGATGACCGGCAACTCCTCATGGAACGAAAGGTAGTTGGCCTCGAACGCGCGCCGCGTCAAGGTCGCGTACGACTTCGCCATCTCCCGGGAGTTCGAGGCGTCCTCGGCCGGCGAGTCGAACAGGTCGCAGACCGTGAAGCGCTCCTCCGGACGCAGCCGCGCACCCAGGAAGATCGCGCTCTTCCCCAGGTACGCGCCCAGCTCCAGCAGGTCACCCGCCACCGCACCGTCCTGCTGATGCCGCAGGAACCAGTCGAAGAGCAGCTGATCGGCGGTGAAGAACCACCCCTTGACCTCGGACAACCGGGTCGGGCGCGGCAGGTGGTCGGCACTCTGGTCTGCGGTCACGGCAGTCATGTGCGGTGCGTCTCCAGACGGTCGGGAATCGAGGGCGATGTACGACACGGGGGCGCGGCGCGGCACCGGAATCCGGCCGCTCGCGCGCAGGACCCCGGTCGCACCATGCGTTTCACGGAGCGGCGCCATCGTGGGGCAGCAACATGAACGGAAGGTGAGCGACGCCCCCGGCTCCGGTCATCTCCGCCACCCGACCGCGGACGGCCGCGGGGACGGCCGCGGCGGTCACCCCCGACCACAGCGGACACGCCCGACCACGGCGGACACGCCCGACCACGGCGACCACGGCGGTCACGGCGGGCGCGGTGCTCACTTCACCGCGCCCGCCATCACCCCCGACACGAACTGCCGCTGGAAGGCGAAGAACACGATCAACGGCACCACCATCGACAGGAACGCCCCCGGCGCCAACACATCGATGTTGTTGCCGAACTGCCGCACCTCCTGCTGCAACGCCACCGTGATCGGCGGATGCCCACTGTCCGCGAAGATCAACGCGATCAGCATGTCGTTCCACACCCACAAGAACTGGAAGATCCCCAACGACGCGATCGCCGGCCCGCCCAACGGCATCACCACCCGCGTGAACAACCGCAGCTCACCCGCCCCGTCCAGGCGCGCCGCCTCCAGCAACTCCCGCGGAATCTCCGCGAAGAAGTTCCGCAACAGGAACACCGCGAACGGCAACCCGAACGCCGTGTGGAACAGCACCACCCCGGCCGTCGTCTCGAACAACCCCACCGCACCGAACAGCTTCGCCACCGGAATCAGCGCCACCTGCACCGGCACCACCAACAGCCCCACCACCACCATGAACCAGGCATCCCGCCCCGGGAACTCCAACCACGCGAAGGCATAACCCGCCAGCGACCCGATCACCACCACCAACACCGTCGCCGGCACCGTGATCGCCGCCGTCGTCACCAGCGACCCCATCACCTTCCCGTTCGACAACAACTGGCTGTAGTTGTCGAACGTCAACTGCGCGGGCCGGGTGAACACCTGCCACCACCCCGACTCGGCGATCTGCGCCGGACTGCGCAACGACGACAGCAGCAAACCCACCGACGGCATCAACCAGAACAACGCCACCAACACCAGGAACACCCGCACCGCACCACCCCCGGTGCGCGCCGCGAACCGCGCGACCACCGACGGCCCACCACCAGCCCGCCGCCCCCGCGCACGGACCCCACGACCGGCCGGCCCCGCGGCCCCGTCCACGGCCGACATCGACGACGTCATCGACGGCGCTCCTTCCGTATCCGGCGCAGATTCACGTACATCACCGGCGCCACCAGCACCAGCAAGAACACCGCAATCGCACTGCCCAGCCCCTCGTCCACATCCGTCCCGAACGACGACTGGAACAACTGCAACGCCAACACATTCGCCGACCGCAGACTGGAGCCCGGCGCGATGATGTACACCAGGTCGAAGATCTTCAGCACATTGATCATCAGCGTGACCAGCACCACCACCAGCACCGGCGCCAACAACGGCACCGTGATCCGACGGAACACCTGCCACTCACCGGCCCCGTCCACCCGCGCCGCCTCCAACAACTCCCGCGGCACCCCCGCCAACCCCGCCGCGATCAACACCATCGCGAAACCAGCCCACATCCACACATAACTGCCGATGATCGCCGGCGTCACCAACGCCGGACCCAGCCAGTCCACCCCGTGGTACGCCGCCGCGAAATTCGCCGCCGGCAACCGCAACCGCGCCCCGACCGCCTCCGCCGCCGGCAACGCATACGTCCCGTCCGCCGCCGTCACCGCCGACGCCACCACCCGGCCGCCCTTCACCGCCTCCACCGTCAGACCGGCCAGCGCCTTCTCACCCGGATCGATGACGTTCGGCCGCCCCCCACCCCCACGGGTGAAATCCAGCCACGCCGTACCCGTCACCTGCCCCGGCCGCGACCGCGCCACCACCGCCGACCTCGCACCCCGCAGGTCCGACGACTGCACCGCAACCAACGGCAGATCCACCGGCGACCCCGCCCGCACCACCGACCGCGTGGTGAACGCCCCACCCCCCGACGGCCGAAGCTCCGCGTTCGGCCGCGGCTTGGCCCCCGGGAACGGCGCCGGCTCCGCGAACGTGTCATGCACCGACACCCACACCGCATTGGCCACCCCACGCTGCGGATCCTGGTCGTAGACCAACCGGAAAATGATCCCGGCCGCCAGCATCGAAATCGCCATCGGCATGAAGACGACCAACTTGAACGCTGTACCCCAACGCACCCGCTCGGTCAGCACCGCGAAGATCAACCCCAGCGCGGTGGACACCGTCGGGGCCACCACCACCCACACCACATTGTTCTTCAACGCCGTCCGGATGCCCTCGTCCGAGAACATCGCCCCGTAATTCCCCAACCCCACAAAACCGTTGCCGGACGCATCAAAAAAACTCCGGTACACCGAGAACCCGATGGGATACACCACCAACGCCCCCAACAGCACCAACGCCGGCAACAGAAACACCGCCGCGACCCACCACCGCGTCCCCGCCACCGCACGCCGCCGCCGCGCCCCGCCCCCCGCCGGCGGGCCCACCTCCGCCGCGACCACCGCCGCGTCCGCCCCTGCACCCGTGCCCGCATCGCTCATCGTCGACGAACCCCCGCTCCCGATCGAGGTACTTCACGCATCGAGGTGGCACACATACGGAGCCGGCTCACGTAACGGAGGCGACCCACGGGGGGAGGCGACCCACGGAGGGAGGCGACCCACTGAGGGAGGCGGCGCGCACCGCTCCACTGGCGCCCGCCCGCGCCCCGTCCCCGCGCCTCAGTGCCCGAACGACTTGGTCGCGTCCTGCTCCAACCGCTGCTGGGTACCCGCCACGTCCTTGGGGTTCTTCAGGAAGTCCTGCAAGTCCTTCCACTCGCCCTGCCCCGGCTTGCCACCGAACGAAGCGGGCGCCTGGTCGGACATGTCGAACCGGAAGCCGTCACCCGCCGCGATCAACGCCTTGGAGATCTTCCGCATCACGTCATCCCCGTACGCCGCCTGATCCAGCTCCTTGTTGGGCGAGAGGAAACCGCCCGCCCGCGCCCAGATCCCGGCCGCGTCCGTCGACGCCAGGAACGTCAGCAACGCCTGCGCCGCCTTGCCGTCCTTGAGCGCCACCGCCACGTCCCCACCGGTCACCACCGGCGACTTGGCACCCACCGCCGGGAACGGGAACACCTTCGCATCCGTCCCGATCTTCGCCTTCGTCTGCGCGATGTTCGCCGCCGCGAAATCCGCCGACGACACCATCGCCGCCTTCGGCGCGTCACCACCGGTGAACGTCTGCGTCACCGACGTCGGAAAGTCCGTCTGCAACGCCCCCGCATTGCCCCCCGACAACAACTCCTTACGACCGAACAACTGCCCCAACGTGGTCAGCGCCTGCTTGACCGAGGGGTCGGTCCACTTCAGGTCGTGCTTCGCCAACCGGTCGTACTTCTCCGGCCCGGCCTGCGAGAGATAGACGTTCTCGAACCAGTCGGTCAGCGTCCAACCGTCCGACCCACCCACCGACACCGGCTCCACACCCGACTCGGAAACCGTCTGCGCCACCTTCAAGAACTCCGGCCACGTCTTCGGCTCGGAAACCCCGGCATTCTCGAAAACCTTGGCGTTGTACCACACCAACGACTTGTTACTGGCCTTGAAATACACCCCGTACTCGGTGCCCTTGTGAGCCCCCAGATCCCGCCAGCCCTTGCCGAAGTTCTTCGCCAACTGCGCCTTGGCATCCGCCCCGAGCGGCTTGAGCCACCCCTTCTCCGCGAACTCGTTCAACACCCCGACCTGTTGGAGCAGCGCCACGTCCGGCGGCCCACCACCCGCGATCTTGGACCCGATGAAACCGGCCATGTCATCGCCGCTGGGCACGAAGTCGACCTTCGCCCCGGTGCGCTTCTCGAACTCCGCCAACACCTTGGTGAAGTTGTCCCGCTCGGCCCCCGTCCAGACCGCCGTCACCTGAAGCCGCTGCCCACTCAGCTTGGGCAACGCCACCGTAGGCGCCGCACCCCCACCCCCTTTCCCCGCCCCCTTCCCACCACTCCCACTCCCACTTCCACACCCAGCCACCCCAAGCGCCAACACCGCCACGGCCGCCACCACCCGCACAGCCCGCCCCCGCACCCCGCGCCCCCCAGCGTCAACACCACCCCGTCCTTCCCCCCGCCCACCCACCATCCGGCCGCTCGCCTTCCCACCGGTCACCATCCGGCCGCCCACCTTCTGGCCGCTCGCCGTCTCGCCGGCCGCCACCTGGCCGCTCGCCTTCCCACTGCTCGCCGTCTGGCCGCTCCCGGTGCCCGTCCCCGTACGGTCGACTCGTCTGCGCATCCCCGTAGCCTCTCCGTAGCCCCTTGACCCAGCGCCCGCGAACGGCCCCGCCCAGTGCAGTCGGGCCCCGCACGCTCACGCCGGCGCCGTGCCGCCGAACCGTTCCGCCTACGCCAGTGCCGTGATCACCGTGCCGTCGCGCCGTACCATCCAGCTGCGTGCTGCGTGCTGCGTGCTGCGTGCTGCGTGCTGCGTGCTGCCGCGCCGTCTGGGCGAGCGCCCGTGGTGCTGTGGTGCCGTGGTGCTGAGGCGCCGTGGTTGAGGCGCCGATGCAGTCGTACTGTGCGCGCTGCCGCTCCGTACGTGGCGCCTCACCGTGGCTTGCCGCTCGCTACCGCCCTTGTTGCCCTACCGGCCTTACCAGCTCTACCGGCTCTACCGCCCCGACCAGAGCCTGCCGGTCCCGCCGGAGTCGCATCCGCCCCACTCGCACCGGCGCTCACCCCAGCCGCGTCCGTGCTCACCCTGAGACTGAGACCGAGGCACGTGCGACAGTCCTACGCCCCCGCCACCGGCTCCGCAATACCGCCACCCACGCCAACTCCCCTTTCGTGATGGGCCTGTTACGGGCCATACCCTCCCGCCGACTCCGCCACCACCCAGCCCTCACCACCGGCTCGGGAACCACGCTTCGGCCCGTCTCCCGACCCCGCCACCACCCCACGGCCCCGCCCACCCGCCCGCGCAACAGCCCCACAACCCACGGCCCCCTCAGCCCACCGCAAGGCACACCGGCCACTGCGGCGCACACCGCCCGCCATGAAGCACACACCCGCAGTGGCGCCGTCACCGCAGGAACATCCGGCCCCCGGCCCCGAAGCGACCTCCAGCCTTGAACTGGCCCCAGCCTCGAACCGCTCCCCGGCATCGAACCGCCCCCGAAGCCGCCCCCCGAAGCCGCCCCCCGAAGCCGAACTGACCCCCGAAGAAGCCGAGCTGGCCCCCCAGCCCCGAACCGCCCCCCGAAGCCCTCCCACATCAGCCCGCAGCAGATCCCACACCGACGACCACCCAGGCCGCTAACCCCCACTGGCCCACCGAGGCCCCCTGGCCACCGAGGCCCCCTGGCCACCGAGGCCGCCCCAGCATCAATCGAATCGCCCTCAACGCCCCTCAGGAACGCCCCGACAGCCCGCAAGCACCCACAACGGCCTCAAGCTGCAACAACCGCCTTCAAGCACCCTCCGCCGCCCTCAAGCGCTCGCAATCGCCCTTAAGTGCCCACAGCCGCCCTCAAGTGCCCGCAACCGTCGTCAAACCAACGACCGCCCCGACGGCGCGCCCTAGGACTGTGCGGCCCGCTGCAGCGCGCTGGCCAGCAGGGCCAGGTCCGTCGGGCCGTTGCCCAGTTCCCGGAGCGGGCGCCGAGCCGGCGGGTCACCCATCCGCTGCCATTCCAAGGGCACGACGGTCGGCCGCAGCGTGGACGTACGGGGTATCCGCCCGGTCACCCGCCCCGCCTGGAACGGCGTGGACGTGCCGTCCGCCGCACGGTGCAGCCGCCCGCGGCCGGGCGGTACCGGCTCGGAGCCGGGTGGCGTCGGCTCGGACGGGTCGGTGGCGCCGCCCAACTGGATCAGCAGGGCGGCCCGTTCGGCGGTCGCGGTGCCTTCCGTGCGGTCCGGGTGGCCGGTGGCGGCTATCAGGTGCACGCCCAGTGCCGCGCCGTCCCGGGCCACCGCCTCCAGGGCGCGCACCACGGAACCGGCGGCCGGGCGGCCCGTACTGCCCAGCGCCGGGGAGACCAAAGCGTCGAAGTCGTCGACCAGGATGAAGAGCCGGGGCATGGGAGCGGCCGGTGGGGCGGCCGACTGAGCTGCCGCCTGCGATGCCGTCCGGCCAGGAGTGGCCGAGGCTGCCGAGGCTGCGGACGCCGCCGTGCCGGCCGCGCCTGCCAGGCCCGGCGCGCCGGTCGAGCCTGCGCTGCCCATCGGGCCCGCGGCGCCGGACATCCGATGGGTCGGCGCATCGCCGAGGGCGCCGGAGGGGCCGGGGGAACCGTGGTGGTTCGGGTGGTCGGGGTCCTGGCCCGGGGTGCCGGGGCGGGTGCGGAGGCGAAGGGTGCCTGTACGGGAGGGGTCCGCGGGGTCGGCCGGGGCGCCGCTGCGGTCTTCCTTGTTTCGGCAACGATTACGGAGAGTGATTTGTTCCTGGGATTCGTTACTCGTTGTGAATGCGAGGGGTGGGGTGGAGGGGGCGGGGGTGGCAGGTGAATCGGGTGAGGCGGGCGAGCCAGGTGTGGCAGGCGAGCCGGATGAGTTGGACGAGCCGGGCGAGCCGAATGGTCCCGATGAGGTGTGAGGGGCGGGAGGGGTGTGACGGGCCGGCGTGGCCGCGGAAGCGCCGGCAGTCGAACCACTCGCCGTGGAGGCGTTGGCCGCGGAGGCGTTTGCCACCGGGGCGCTCGATGTGCGGGCGCTCGATGTGCGGGTGGTCGAAGTACGGGCGCTCGTTGTGGCGGGGTTGGGAGTGAAGGTGCCGGGTGTGGAGGCGCTTTCGGTGGAGCGGCGAGGGGCGATGATGCGGGGGGCCGGGAGGTGCTTGGCGCGCCACTCGGAGAAGGGGGTGCCGGCCAGTATTTCGGCGCGCCGCTTCAGTTCGGAGGAGAGCGCCTGGGCGAACTCCCGCATCCGCACCGGGTCCGAGGCGGCCAGGTGCGTCGTGACGTGCGGCAGTTCCGTACAGACCCGCAGGCCCTCGCCGCGTTCGGTGCCGGCGCCGTCCACCAGTACCAGCGACAGTCGGTCCGGGCGGTCCGCGGCGGCCAGCGACGCGGCGAGGGACCGCAGCAGCTCGGTCTTGCCGGTGGCCGCCGCGCCCTCGACGAGCAGATGCGCGCCGTCGGCCGCGAGGTCGGCGACCACGGGGCCGTGCGGCCCGGCGCCCAGCACCGCGGCGGCGCTGGGCCGGTCGGTGTCCTGGGCCGCCGCCCAACGGGCCATCAGGGACGCGGGGGTGGCGCGGGCCAGGCCCAGCTCGTCCAGCAGGCGTGCCGAATCCGGCAGCGGTACCGCGGCGCGCGGCGCGGTCGGTCCGCCCGGGCCGCCGCCCGCTTCGGCCTCGCGCAGCGGCGCCAGCGCCCGGGCGAACCGCTCCGCCCAGGCGACCGAGACCGCGTCCACGGTCGCGACCGTGCCGTTCGGTCCCGAGCCCGGCTGGACCACCCGCAGGGCCGTCGCGACGTCGCCGCTGAGCACCGCCACCGCCCCGCACTCGCCGAACGCGGGTGACGCGTCGCGCGCCGCCTCGTACGTCGCGGCCAGCGGGAAGGCGGGGGAGGCGGCCGGGGTCTCGGCCAGGCACAGCACGTGGATGCCGGCCGCCGGGCCGCCGGCGGCCAGTCGTGCGGTGGTTTCGCGCAGCGTCGACGAGCCGGGGTCGCCGTCCACGATCAGCAGGGTGTACGGCCCCTGGTGGCGGGCGGCGGCGGAGGCCACCTCGGCGCGGTCGGCGCTGGGCCAGCCGGGGCCCAGTGGGCCGTCGTCCAGCCGGCGCACCAGTTCGGCGGTGCGGGCCGCGGCCTGCTCCTTGTCGTAGGCGAGCAGCAGGCGGCAGTCCTGGCCGCGGGCCGGGCGGACGTGCGGCAACCAGCCCAGCCAGGACCAGTCGGCCACCCGCTCCTCGACGGCGTGTGCCCGGTCGGTGCTGATCAGGACGATCTCCAGCGCCCCGGGGGAGTGCAGCGCGGCCAGCTGCGCGGCGGCGGACCGGGCCAGGCCGACGAGCCGTCCCCGCGGCCCGGCCAGCCCGAGGGCGCCGGCCCGGCGCAGTTCGACGGTGACGGGTGTGACGGTGCGGCCGCCGTCCCGCTCGGCCGTCCCCAGGCGGACGGTGAGTGCGTCCGGGTGTTCCGGGCCGCGCTCCCAGAGCCGGGGGCCGGGGCCGAGCGCGGTGAGCAGGACGGCGGCGGCGTCCGGCCAGCGTTCGTGGGCGGCCGGGCCGGCGGGGGCGGGGGTGCTGCCGGCGGCCGTGCGGGACGGCTCGTCGGTGGGTGCCGGCCCGTCGCCGTACGCCGTCTCGGGGGCCGGGTCGTGCGGCTCCTCCACTACGGGGCGTCCGCCGGCGAGTCGGCGTGCCCAGGCGCCGATGCCGCCGCGTCGGCCGGCCTTGCGGGTCACCGGGTCGGCCGGGACCAGGGATTGCTGTCCGCCGTGGGTCTGCCCGCCCGTGGGCGCGGCGCCGTGGCCGGCCACCGCCTCGTGGCCGGTGGGCGCCCCGTATTCCGCCGCGGGATGGCCCGGGCCGTTCCCGTAGGCGGCGTGCGTCGGGGCGTGGGGTGCGTCCGGTGCCCGTTCGGGGCCCGGTGCCGCGGAGCCGGGCGCCGTGGGGTCGTGCGGGCCCGGCCCGTATGCGGCGGGGTCGGGGGTGGGCTCCTGGTGGGGCGTGGCGGGTGCGGCGGGCGGGAACAGGCCGCCCTCCGCCGAGCCGCCCGGCCCCGGGGCGTGGGCCCCGGTCGCACCGAGGGGCCCGTCGGTGCCGAACGGGGCCCGGGCCGCCGGGGCGGGAACGCCGCGCAGCGGGGTGTCCCGGCGCCCGGATCCGGCGGCGGGCCAGTCCTCGGGGGTGAGGGTCGGCGGGGCGGTCATCGGTGGGGTGGCGCCGGCCGGGGTGGCGTGCTCGTGGCCGGGGGCTACCGGGCCGTTGCCACTGGCGTCGGCCCCCGGGTGGGCAGCGGCGCCCGTGGTGGTGCCGTACGGGTCGGCTGGGGCGGTGCGGGTGCCGTGCGCGCCGCCGTGCGTCGAGGGGTGGCCGGGGTGGGCGTACAAGGCGCCCGACGTGGTTGCTCCGGTGGCCGTCGCGCCGGGGCTCACCCGGCCGGGGGCGACCCGGAGGTGGCCCTCGCCGTCGGGAGTGGCGTTCAGGGCCGGGTCCGGGGTGTGGGGCGGGGACTGGAGGCGGAGCGCCGATTCGCCGATGCGGAGCAGGGCGCCGGGCGGCAGGGGGACGGCGAGGTCGTGGAGTTCGGTGCCGTCGACGGCGGTGCCGTTGGTGGAGCGCAGGTCGGCGACGTACACCGCGCCGTCGGGCTCGACCGTGACGGCGCAGTGCAGACGGGAGACGTCCGGGTCGTCCAGGGGGACGTCGGCGTCGGCGGAGCGGCCGATGCGGATCTGGCCGCCGTGCAGGAGGTGGACGCCGCCGGCGTCGGGGCCGGAGACGACGCGGAGTCGGGCGGAGCCGTGCGGCAGGCCGTGTGCGGGGGCGGGGCCGGGGCCCTGGAGGGAGAGCACCGCGCCGTCGATCAGGGGTGGCTCGCCGAGGGCGGCGCGCTGCGGGTCGAGCCGCTCGGCGCCGGCGTAGAGGACGACCGGGGCGCCGCTGCTGGTGCTGCCGACGTCCGCGCCGGTGCCCGCCACGGCCGCCGCGAGGGAGCCGGCCACCGTCGCCAGGGCGGTCCCGGCGGGGGCCGTCACGAGGACGTCGCAGGCCCGCGTGGTGTGGCCGCTGCGCGGCCCGAGGACGGTCAGCCGGATCTGCATCGCCGTCAACGGTCCCTTCTGCCGGGAATCCGGCAGGGGCTCCGCTCGCTCCCCCACCGCACCCCGGGCACGTCGGCACGGACATGTCCCATGCACGTCGCGACAGTGACCGCGCGCCCCCACCGCGTGCGTGCTGGGATGCATCCTCGCACCTGCCGCTGACAACACGCCCGCCGACCGCCCATTAATGATCTTGATTGGTCGGCGGCCGGCGGAAAACTGCCTGCTTACGCGCATCGAACCGGCCGATTTCGATCATCGGTTGCCAGGGAAGCGGTCGGTGGCGGACGGCACCCGGAGCGCTGAAGCGGGTTCCGGCCGTGTTGACGCGGACCCGGGAACACCGCGTACCGGCCGGGCCGGGAGGCGTTCCGAATCCGGGCAACCAACGACCCGGAACCGGCGTCTTCCCGAGGAGCCCTGCCCTGTCCGGCGCGCCGAAATCTTTGTGCGACGGCACTACAGTGGGGCGGACGGGCCGCGAGCTGACCCAGCGGGCCAGGCAAGGATCCCCACCACGACCAGGGAGCGCATGACGTGCGGCCGGTAGGCAGCAAGTACCTGCTTGAGGAGCCGCTGGGACGCGGCGCCACGGGCACCGTCTGGCGTGCCCGCCAGAGGGAGGCGGCGGGTGCCGAGGCCGCCGTCCCGGGGGAGCCCGGCGAAACGGTCGCGATCAAGGTCCTCAAGGAGGAGCTGGCGTCCGACGCCGACGTGGTGATGCGCTTTCTACGGGAGCGCTCGGTCCTGCTGCGGCTCACCCACCCCAACATCGTCCGGACCCGCGACCTGGTCGTCGAGGGCGACCTGCTGGCGCTCGTCATGGACCTGGTCGACGGCCCCGACCTGCACCGCTATCTGCGCGACAACGGCCCGTTCAGCCCGGTGGCGGCCGCCCTGCTCACCGCGCAGATCGCCGACGCACTGGCCGCCAGCCACGCCGACGGCGTCGTCCACCGCGACCTCAAGCCCGCCAACGTCCTGCTCGCCGGCTCGGACGGCAGCGGCGAGATGCACCCGATGCTGACCGACTTCGGCATCGCCCGGCTGGCCGATTCCCCGGGGCTGACCCGTACGCACGAGTTCGTCGGCACCCCCGCCTACGTGGCGCCGGAGTCCGCCGAGGGCCGCCCGCAGACCTCCGCCGTGGACATCTACGGCGCCGGCATCCTGCTCTACGAACTGCTCACCGGCCGTCCGCCGTTCGCCGGGGCGACCGCCCTGGAGGTGCTGCACAAGCACCTCGCCGAGGAGCCGCAGCGCCCCGCCTCGCTCCCCGAGCCGATGTGGACGCTCATCGAGCGCTGCCTGCGCAAGCGGCCCGAGGAGCGCCCCAGCGCCGAGAACCTGGCGCGCGGACTGCGCACCGTCGCGGCCGGCATCGGCGCGCAGGCCACCCCGGAGCAGGCCCAGGCGGCGCTGGGCGTCGCCGCACTGCTCGCCCCCGACCCGGACCCGGCCACGGTCCCCGGCACCGGTGACGGCTCCCAGGGGGCGGACGCCGCCGCGCCGACCCAGGTGCTGCCGACCAACGCGTCCTCCTACGACCCGGGCGCACCGACCAGCGTGCTGCCGTCCACCGGCGGCCTCGGTGGTCCCGGGGGGCAGGGCCCGGCGCCGACGCGTGCGATGCCGCCGGTGCCCCCGATGCCGGTGGGCGCGCCCGCCGCCGGTCCGCCGGAGCCCGAGGGCCCGCACCCGTGGGAGTCCCAGCTGCGGGCCGCCCGCGACCGCAACGACCAGACCCAGGTGCAGTACCTGGATCCGCAGGACGACCCGCTGCGCCGCCGTCCGCAACGCCGCTCGGCACCGCAGCAGCCGCCCCAGTACGGCGGGCAGCAGGCCGGGTACGCCCAGCAGCAGCAGCGGCCGCCGGCCCCGCAGCGGCGTCAGGAGCCGCCGCCGCAGCGCTACGAGCCGGCTCCGCCGCCCGCCCGGGAGCCGCGGCCCCGGCGCGAGCCGCGGCCGCGCAGCGCCAACCCGATGCGGATCCCCGGTCTGGGCTGTCTGAAGGGCTGCCTGTTCACGGTGCTGCTGTTGTTCGTGGCGGCCTGGCTGATCTGGGAGTTCACCCCGCTCCAGGAGTGGATCGGGACGACCAAGGGCTTCTTCCAGCAGCTCGGCGACATCTTCACCAGCGTGCGGGACTTCGTACAGAAAATCGGTGGCTGACGGCCCGTACGGACGGAGCGGCGGCGGCATCGTCTCTTTGTCGACTTCCGGCCGATGAATTCCCGGACAGAAGTGACGGTTGCCGCCATTGGGGGCACTGAACCCTCTGGCGCCCGCGTAGCTTTGACGCCAACCTCAGCCCCCGCAGGACGCTCGGGGGCCCGACACGTCGGAGCAGTCTTGGCACGGAAGATCGGCAGCCGGTACACCGCCCACCAGATCCTGGGGCGCGGCAGTGCGGGCACGGTATGGCTGGGCGAGGGTCCCGAAGGGGCCGTGGCCATCAAGCTGTTGCGTGAGGATCTCGCCTCCGACCAGGAGCTCGTCGGCCGCTTCGTGCAGGAGCGGGCGGCGCTGCTGAGCCTGGAACACCCGCGTGTCGTCGGCGTCCGCGACCTCGTCGTCGACGGCGCCGACCTCGCGCTCGTCATGGACCTCGTCCGCGGGACCGACCTGCGCACCCGCCTGGAGCGCGAGCGGCGGCTGGCCCCGGAGGCCGCCGTGGCCATCGTCGCCGACGTCGCCGACGGCCTCGCCGCCGCGCACGCCGCCCGGATCGTGCACCGCGACGTCAAACCGGAGAACGTCCTACTGGACATGCAAGGGCCGCTCGGCCCCGGTGGCGCGCACCCCGCGCTGCTCACCGACTTCGGCATCGCGCGCCTGGTCGACTCCCCGCGCAGGACCCTCCCCCAGCCTCCGACCGGGGGGACCACCCTCCCGCTCCGCTCGACCAAGGTCATCGGCACCCCCGACTACCTCGCTCCGGAGATCATCGAGGGGCTGCCGCCGCGCGCCTCGGTGGACGTCTACGCGCTGGCCACCGTCCTGTACGAGATGCTCGCCGGCTTCACGCCCTTCGGGGGCGGCCACTCCGGCGCGGTGCTGCGCCGCCACGTCACCGAGAGCGTCGCCCCGCTGCCCGGCATCCCGGACGAACTGTGGCAACTGCTGCTCCAGTGCCTGGCCAAAGCGCCCGCCTCCCGGCTGCGGGCCCCGGAACTCGCCGCCCGACTGCGGGAGATCCTGCCCGGTCTGGCCGGCATCCCGCCGCTGGACATCGACGAGCCCGGTGACGAGCAGCCGGCGGACGACCCGGAGGGCGTTCCCGCCGGCTCCCGCCAGGAGGCCCACTACTCGACGGCGGCGCCCGAAGGGCCGCCGCGCGGCGCGGTCCCCCTCGTCCAGGGGGCGAAACCGGACTCCAACCGGGAGACGCACACCAGCATGCGAGTCCCCGAGCCGGACGAACTGGCCGGCGGCGCGCACGGCACCGCCCGCGCCCCGCGGGCCGCGGGGGAGCGTCGGGCGGGCTCGGCCCGGCACCGTTCGTCGCCGGAGGCGGTGCGGCGCCGGCGGATCAAGGTGGGCGTGGCGGCCGCCCTGGTCGTCGTGGCGGCCGTGGTCGGCGGTCTGCTGGCCTCGGGCGGCGACGAGGGGGGCGACGCCACGCCTGGTGTGCACCAGCCGCACCGGGCCCGGTGACCTGGGGCCGACGCCGCCGGGGCGCCGGCGCGGGAACCGCGTGCGAGGCGGGCGGTGGGCCCGCGCGCCCCGGTCCGGCCCCGGCCGGGTAGCCGGGGCCGGGGCACATTGTCGGTGGCAGCCGTTAGGCTGGGTGCGTGGCAGTCGTCGATGTATCCGAAGAGCTGAAGTCCCTCTCCTCGACCATGGAGTCGATCGAGGCCGTCCTGGACCTCGACAAGATGAGGGCCGATGTCGCCGTGCTCGAGGAGCAGGCAGCGGCGCCGTCCCTGTGGGACGACCCGGCGAACGCGCAGAAGATCACCAGCCAGCTGTCCTACCTCCAGGGCCAGCTGCGCCGGGCCGAGGAGCTGCGCGGCCGCGTCGACGACCTTGAGGTGCTCTTCGAGCTCGCCGAGGCCGAGGGCGACGAGGAGACCCGCGCCGAGGCCGAGCGCGAGCTGATCGACGTCCGCAAGGCGGTGGACGAGCTGGAGGTCCGCACGCTGCTGTCCGGCGAGTACGACGCCCGCGAGGCCGTGGTGAGCATCCGCGCCGAGGCCGGCGGGGTGGACGCCGCGGACTTCGCCGAGAAGCTCCAGCGGATGTACCTGCGCTGGGCCGAGCGCCACGGCTACAAGACCGAGCTGTACGAGACCTCGTACGCCGAAGAGGCCGGCATCAAGTCGACCACCTTCGCCGTCCAGGTGCCCTACGCCTACGGCACGCTCTCCGTGGAGCAGGGCACGCACCGCCTGGTGCGGATCTCGCCGTTCGACAACCAGGGCCGCCGCCAGACCTCCTTCGCGGGCGTCGAGGTGCTGCCGGTCGTCGAGCAGACCGACCACATCGAGATCGACGAGAGCGATCTGCGGGTGGACGTCTACCGCTCCTCCGGCCCCGGCGGCCAGGGCGTCAACACCACGGACTCCGCGGTCCGGCTGACGCACATCCCCACCGGCATCGTCGTCTCCTGCCAGAACGAGCGCTCGCAGATCCAGAACAAGGCCACCGCCATGAACGTCCTCCAGGCGAAGCTGCTGGAGCGGCGCCGCCAGGAGGAGCGGGCCAAGATGGACGCCCTCAAGGGCGACGGCGGCAACTCCTGGGGAAACCAGATGCGTTCGTACGTCCTGCACCCGTACCAGATGGTCAAGGACCTGCGGACGGAGTGCGAGGTCGGTAACCCGCAGGGCGTGCTGGACGGCGACATCGACGGCTTCCTGGAGGCCGGCATCCGCTGGCGCAAGCAGCAGGAGCAGCAGGCGAAGTAACCGCAGACGCAAGCGGACAAAAGCCCGCGGAACGTCCCGACAACTGCCTCCCTGAGGGGGGCAGTTGTTTTTTGCGGTGGCGGTTAGGTCACAGTCGTACGTCCATGTATCGCCCACCTCCGGGCAATTCGGGCATCAAGCCTTTATTCGGCCTTGACGATGTTCCGAGAACTGGGAAGGCTGAGCGCGGCATGCGTGTGTCATGGGGCGCGTGCAAGAACGGGGAGGCGAATGGCCCGCAGTCAATGCGAGGTCGTGGCGTGCGTACCCCCATCGGTCGTTGCCCCGTGAGGCGGTGCTCCAATGACGAGTTCAGCTACTGGGGGTAGCAGTACATGACGAAGAAGACGCGGCTGCGCGTTGCGCGCATTGCGGCCGGTGCGGTGATCGCGGCCGGTGCGTCGCTCACCGCGGCCGGCGCGGCATCGGCAGCCGAGACGGGCCAGGGCCAGGGCGGCGGCACAGTCTGCAAGCCGTGGGACGTGCTCAGGCTGTTCTGCCACGAGACGGGCGGCGGTAGCTCCACCGGCGGCGAGTCCACGGGTGGCGAGTCCACCGGTGGTAGCTCCTCCGGCGGCGAGATCGGCAGCCAGGACTCCGGCGGTCAGACCACGGGTGGCGAGTCCACCGGTGGCCAGAACTCCGGCGGTCAGACCACCGGTGGCGAGACCACGGGTGGCGAGACCACCGGCGGCCAGACCACTGGCGGTCAGACCACGGGCGGCGAGACCACGGGCGGTGAGACGACCGGCGGCGAGACCACCGGTGGCCAGACCTCCGGCGGTCAGACCACGGGTGGCGAGACGACCGGCGGCCAGACCACCGGTGGCCAGACCTCCGGCGGCGAGACCACCGGTGGCCACACCGGCGGTCAGACCTCCGGCGGCCAGACCGGCGGCAGCAGCACCGGTGGTCACTCCGGTGGCAGCAGCACCGGTGGCGGCAGCACGGGTGGCAGCCACTCCGGTGGTAGCAGCACCGGCGGCAGCAGCACCGGCGGCGACAGCACCGGTACCGGCACCGACAACGAGGGCTCCAAGCCGATCGAGCAGCCCGGTCAGGGCAAGGAGCAGGTCGTCGACACCCCCGGCCAGGCCAAGCAGCAGGCCAAGGGTGGTCAGCAGCTGGCGGAAACCGGTTCGTCCGGCACCACCTTCCTGCTGATCGGTGCGGCCACGATGATCGCCGGCGGTGTGGGCTTCCGGGTCCTGCCCCGTCTGATCAACAAGAACGGCGGCGGCGCGGCGGCTGCCTGACGCTGACGCGGCACACGACGAGGGGCCCGGGACGCTGTGCGTCCCGGGCCCCTCGGGCGTATCTGGATGAGGCGGAGCACTCTTCGGACACGCTGCGCGGCGGCACCTTCACCCTGCGGCACCGCGGTCGGGTGCGGGCCCTTAGACGGCCTGGCGGAGCAGCACCGCGACCGCGATCACGGCGATCAGCAGGGCAGCCAGCACCACGGGATTGAGCTGGCCGAAAATGCCTGCTTGCTGCTGGAGTCGTTCCCTGTTGGCCCGGCACACGGGGCAGCGGCCCTCGCTCACAGGGGCCGCGCAATTGGCGCACACCAATCGGTCGTACGTCATGCGACCTCCTTACTCACTGCACCAACGCACCGGGAGGCGCGTCGGTTCCCTTACCACTGTGCCAGCTCCGTCGCCGTACGGCGCGCCCCGCGGATCTCTCCCTACCGCCCGCACGGGTCTCTCCCTCCCCCGCGCACGGGTCTCACCCGCCCGCCCGCACGGCTTTCTCCTGCCCATCCGCGCAGCCTTCTCCCACCCATCCGTGCGGCTCTCTCCCGCCCGCCGCACAGCTTCCTCCCGCCCGCCGTCCGGAATTGTGCGCCTTTTGTCCCATAGGTGTCGTGAAGAAACCCACCAACCCCCCACGACGACTTCGCCCCCACTCGAGGTTCGCGTAGGGTCACGCTCACCGACGGGAGCCTCGACCGGCAACCCGTGCCCCTACCCAGGTCGACCGTGGTGCATCTGTGATCCGATTCGACAACGTCTCCAAGACCTACCCGAAGCAGAACCGCCCCGCCCTCAGGGACGTCTCCCTGGAGATCGAGCGCGGCGAGTTCGTCTTCCTGGTGGGCTCCTCGGGCTCCGGTAAGTCCACCTTCCTGCGACTGCTCCTGCGCGAGGAGCGCGCCAGCCATGGCGCCGTCCACGTACTGGGGAAGGATCTGGCCAAGCTCTCCAACTGGAAGGTGCCGCAGATGCGCCGCCAGGTGGGCACGGTCTTCCAGGACTTCCGGCTGCTCCCCAACAAGACGGTGGGACAGAACGTCGCCTTCGCCCTGGAAGTGATCGGCAAACCGCGCGGACAGATCCGCAAGACGGTGCCCGAAGTCCTCGAACTCGTCGGCCTCGGCGGCAAGGAGGACCGCATGCCGGGTGAGCTGTCCGGCGGTGAGCAGCAGCGCGTCGCCATCGCGCGGGCCTTCGTCAACCGCCCGTTGCTGCTCATCGCCGACGAGCCCACCGGCAACCTCGACCCGCAGACCTCCGTCGGCATCATGAAGCTGCTGGACCGGATCAACCGCACCGGGACGACGGTGGTCATGGCCACCCACGACCAGCAGATCGTCGACCAGATGCGCAAGCGGGTCATGGAACTCGAGAAGGGCCGGCTCGTACGCGACCAGTCGCGCGGCGTGTACGGCTACCAGCACTGAAAGGACGCCATGCGCGCCCAGTTCGTCCTGTCGGAGATTGGCGTCGGTCTCCGCCGAAATCTCACGATGACCTTCGCCGTCATCGTCTCCGTAGCCCTCTCGCTCGGCCTGTTCGGCGCCTCGCTGCTGATGCGCGACCAGGTCAGCACGATGAAGGGCTACTGGTACGACAAGGTCAACGTCTCCATCTTCTTCTGCAACAAGAACGACGCCGAGACGGCCGCCAACTGCGCCAAGGGCGCGGCGACCGAGCAGCAGAAGAACGACATCCTGGCCGAGCTGCACCGGCTGCCGCTGGTGCAGAACGTGGAGCACGAGACCAGCGACCAGGCGTACACGCACTACAAGGAGCAGTTCGGCGACACGCCCGTGGCCGGGCTGGTGACGCCCGACCAACTGCCCGAGTCCTTCCGGGTCAAGCTCAAGGACCCGACGAAGTTCGACGTCATCAAGTCGGCGTTCTCCGAACGGCCCGGCGTCGAGCAGGTGCAGGACCAACGGGACACCGTCGAGCCGCTGTTCCGCCTCCTGGACGGCATGCGGTACGCGGCCCTGGGCGTCATGGGTCTGATGCTGGTGGTGGCGCTGATGCTGATCGTCAACACCGTGCGGGTGTCGGCGTTCAGTCGCCGCCGGGAGACCGGCATCATGCGGCTGGTCGGCGCGTCCAGCTTCTACATCCAGATGCCGTTCATCATGGAGGCCGCGATCGCCGGCCTCATCGGCGCCGTGTTCGCCTGCGTCCTGCTCGTCGGCGGCAAGTACTTCATGATCAACCAGTGGTTGGCCAAGCAGATCCAGGTGGTCAACTTCATCGGCTGGGACTCCGTCCTGGCGGTGCTCCCGCTGGTCCTCCTCATCGGCCTGCTGATGCCCGCGCTCGCCGCGTTCTTCGCGCTGCGCAAGTACCTCAAGGTGTGAGCTTCGCCAAGGGCGCCGTACGGTCAACTCACCGTACGGCGCCCTTTCGTCGCCTAGACTCACCGGCATGTCGGGCCCGTGTTCGTACGACCGGCCCCGCCGCATCCGCCGCGGGGCGGCCCTGACGTTGTTCCTCACCGGGGTGCTCGCCGCGGGCGCGGCCACCGGCACCTGGGACGACGCCGCGGACGTCGCCGAGCCCGCCGCCCGCAGCCGCCCCGCCGACGGCACGGTCGCCGACCGGGCATCCGTCGGATGGGCGGCGCGGGCCGCACGGGCCGCGGCGCAGGCCGCCGCGGACGGCAAGTCCGGTGCGCAGGCCGCCGACGACGTCGTCAGCCGCAGCGGCGACCGCTGGTCGACGGTCTACACCCCCGGCGAATTCGAGGACTTCCAGGCCCAGTTGGGCGGCACTTACGTGGGCGTCGGACTGTGGGTGCGGCAGCAGGAAGGTGGCCGGATCACGGTGTCCCGGGTCCAGCCCGGCGGCCCCGCGGCGCGCGCGGGCATCGCCGTCGGCGACCGCCTCGACGCCGTCGACGGCAGCCCCGCCCAGGGCCGGCCGGTCACCGAGACCGTCGCCCGGCTGCGCGGCGACGGCCCCGAGGGTTCCGGCGCCGCCGCCGGTACGCCCGTCCGGCTGGACCTCCGGCGCGCTGCCCGCCAGTGGAGCGTGACCCTGCACCGCACCCGCCTGCACACCCAGAACGTCACCGTGGACCGCCCGGTCGGCGCCGACGGCCCGACCCGCATCAAGATCACCGCGTTCGCCAAGGGCACCGGGACCGCCGTCCGCCGTGCGGTGCGCACCGCCGATCCGCGCGAGGGCCTGCTGCTGGACCTGCGCGGCAACACCGGCGGCCTGGTCGGCGAGGCCGTCGCCACCGCCTCGGTCTTCCTCGACGGCGGCCTGGTCGCCACCTACGACGTGCACGGCAGCCAACGCGCCCTGTACGCCGCGGGCACCGGCGACACCCGGACCCCCCTGGTCGTGCTGGTGGACGGCGGCACGATGAGCGCCGCCGAGCTGCTGTCCGGAGCCCTCCAGGACCGCGGTCGGGCGGTCGTGGTGGGCTCCCCGACGTTCGGCAAGGGCTCGATCCAGATGCCGAGCGAGCTCCCGGACGGTTCGGTCGCGGAGCTGACCGTCGGCCATTACCGGACCCCGGCCGGCCGGGCGGTGGACGGCGCCGGCATCACCCCGGACCTGATCGTCGAGGATCATGCCGAGAAACGGGCCCGCACAGTATTGAGTGGCCTCGGCACCGGTACGTAGTGCGAAAATGGCCGCACTATGGCTACCAAGGGCAAAGAGAAGAACGACGGGCGCAAGCTCGTCGCGCAGCACAAGAAGGCGCGGCACGACTACCACATTCTGGACACCTATGAGTGTGGTCTGGTGCTGACCGGCACCGAGGTGAAGTCGCTGCGTCAGGGCCGGGCGTCGCTCGTGGACGGATTTGTCCAGATCGACAGCGGCGAAGCCTGGCTGCACAACGTACATATCCCGGAATACGCGCAGGGCACCTGGACGAATCACAGTGCCCGGCGGAAGCGGAAGCTGCTGATGCACCGCGCCGAGATCGACAAGCTGGAGGTCAAGGCCCAGGACTCGGGCCACACGATCGTGCCGCTGTCCCTGTATTTCAAGGACGGCCGGGCCAAGGTCGAGATCGCACTGGCCAAGGGCAAGAAGGAGTACGACAAGCGGCAGACGCTGCGCGAGCAGCAGGACCGTCGCGAGACGGACCGGGCGATCTCGGCGGTCCGGCGCCGGCAGCGGGCCTGATGTTCCCGGCGGCCGGACCGGGTCCGCAGCGGTCGCCGGGAATATGCTGGCACCCTCGTGCGTTGGTCACGTACGATGGGGGCACACCCCGCGAGGGTGTGGCACCACCTTGAAAAGAAAACATGGGGATGATCGGTTTCGACAGCGGATGTCGAAGCAGGGGAAGCGAGTCGAGGAAGCGGCAATGATCTCGTAAACCATATGTCGCAACCAATAATCGCCAACACCAAGCGCGATTCCTTCGCCCTCGCTGCCTAAGTAGCGACTTGCGAAGTGTCAGCCCGGGGCTGTTCCCGACCCGGATCCTGGCATCAGCTAGGGGACTTCACTTCTGAACCCGGTCACGGGGTGCAGTAAGGACAACTAACAGTGACTGAGCCCGTCGGAGACTTGTCTGCGTGATCTCCGGGGCTGAGAAAATCGCAGCAGACTGCACTCGGAGAAGCCCTGATTCTGCACCGTTGGACGCGGGTTCGATTCCCGCCATCTCCACAATTCCCATGTGAATGAGAGCCCCGCTGTTCCGGAACGGAACGGCGGGGCTTTCGTTTGCCCGCCCGGCCCCGGCCCGTTCGGTGCCGGGCCGGATGCCCGTCCGCTGGCCATCAGGACCGCCGGGCCGGGGCCCCCGCGGCCGTCGCGGTGATCGCCAGGGCCAGGGCCGCCGCCGCGGTCGGTACGGCGTACCCGGCGGTGGGCGACGGGAGGTGGTCCGCGGCCCAGCCGGCGGCCGCGGAGCCGGTCGCGATGCCGGTCAGCAGTGCGGTCACCGCCAGCGTCATCCCCTCGTTCAGCCGGCCCGCCGGGGTGCGGGACTGGACCAGGCCCATGCCGGTGACCATGGTCGGGGCGGTGGCCGTCCCGGCCGTCAGCAGGGCGGCCGCGAGCAGCGCCGGCGCGCCCGTGGAGGCGGCCAGCAGCGGCAGGGTCAGCAGCGCGGCCATCGCGGCGACGCAGCCCAGGAAGCGCCGGGCGGGTCGGGCCGCCGGTGGCAGCAGGCCGAGCAGCAGTCCGGTCGCGCCGGAACCGGCCGCCTGGAGGGCGAGCAGTGCGCCGGCCGCCGGGCGGAAGCCGTGTGCGTCCGCGTAGGCGATCGTGGCCACTTCCAGGGAGCCGAAGACCGCGCCGGTGGCCAGGAAGGTGAGCAGTAGTGGTGGCAGGCCGCGGGTGCGGAGTGGGGTGGGGGTCCCCCCGAGGGTGCGGCCGGGCGGGCGCGGGACGGCGGGCGGTTCGGTGCGGCGTTGGGCCGCGAAGAGCAGGACGCCGGTGAGCAGCAGGGCGGCCGCGACGGCGGTGCCGGCCTCCGGGGCGACGGTGGTGCACAGCAGTGTGGCGAGGACCGGGCCGAGCAGGAAGCACAGTTCGTCGGCGGCCTGCTCGAAGGAGTTGGCGGTGTGCCGGGCGGCCGGGTCGTCGCGGAAGAGGTGTGCCCAGCGGGCGCGGGACATGCCGCCTGTGTTGGGGGTGGTGGCGGTGGCGGCGTAGGAGGCGAAGAGGGTCCAGTCCGGGGCGCCGGCGCGGACGCACAGGAGCAGGGAGAGCGAGCCGAGGGCGGCGACGGCGGTGGCCGGGACGGCGATCCGGGCCTGGCCGTGGCGGTCGACGAGCCGGGCGGTCCAGGGGCCGACCAGTGCGGTGGCGGCCAGGCCGGTGGCGGTGACCGCCCCGGCGAGGGCGTAGGAGCCGCGGCTGCCGGCGATCATCAGGACCGCGCTGACGCTGAGCATCCCCATCGGCAGTCGGGCGAGGAGGCCCGCGGCGGTGAAGGCGCGGGTGCCGGGGACGGTGAAGAGCCGGGCGTAGGGGGAGCGTCGGCGGGCGGGGCGGGGGCGTACGGTCCGGGGTGCCACGGGGCGGGCGGCCAGGAAGAGGATCATGTCTGCAACGGTCGCGGTGGGACCCGGTGATCGTCCAACACCTGGCCGGGGCGATTGACGCAGTTGTGTTGTGAGTGTCCGGGTGGGGGCGTCTGAGGTGCGGGAACTCGGTGTGCGGGGCCGGTGTCCGGTGTGAGGATGGGGCGGTGCCGTACGACATCGACCCCCGGCTGCTGCGGGCGTTCATCGCCGTCGCCGAAGAGTTGCACTTCACCCGGGCCGCCGCCCGGCTCTACGTCGCCCAGCAGGCGCTCAGCCGCGATGTCCGGCGGCTGGAGCGGGAGTTGGCGGCCCAGCTGTTCGTCCGGAGCACCCGGCAGGTGACGCTGACCGCGGAGGGCGAGCGGCTGTTGCCGTACGCGCGGCGGGTGTTGGCGGCCCACGAGGAGTTGGCGGCGGCCTTCCGGGCGGAGACCGCGCGGCCGTTGGTGGTGGACGTGGGGGCGCCGGTCGGGACCGCGTACCGGGTGTTGGCGGAGGCCCGGCGGCGGGTGCCGGACAGTTGCGAACTGGTCGCGCGGTTCCACGGCGGGCTGACCGGTGCCGCCGCGGCGTTGGCGGCCGGGCGGCTGGACGTCTCCTTCGGGCGGTTCGCGGGACTGTCGGCCCCGGCCCGGGCCGGGCTCGGCCACCAGCCGGTCCGGTTGGAGCCGATGGCGGTGCTGCTGCGCGCGGACCATCCGCTGGCCGGTGCCGCCGCCGTACCGTTGGGCCGGCTGGCCGGTGAGACGCTCTACGCGGCTGCCGGGAACCCGCACACCGTGGAGTGGACGGATCTGGCGGCGCGGCTCTTCGCGGGGCGGGGGATCGCGATGGCGGAGCCGTTCCCGGAGATCGAGGGGGCGGAGGAGTCCGTCCGGGTGGTGCGCAAGCACGGCTGGTCGGTGCTGGCGAGTACGGAGTTCATCGAGGTGCCGGGGATGGTGCTGCGGCCGGTGGTGGATCCGGTGCCACTGTCGCCGGTGGGGATGGTGTGGCGGCGGGGGTTGCGGCATCCCGGGCTGGACGCGCTGCGTGCCACGGCCCGGGAACTGGGCGCCCGGGAGGGTTGGTTGACGCTCCCCGGCGACGACTGGTGGCTGCCGGCGGCGGATGCCACGGCGATGGGGGTGGCCGCGGCGGGAGTCGAGGGGCCGTAGGATCCCGCCGGGCGCCCCGGTGACGGGGAGCGCGCGACCGCGACGTGATCGATGTCTCTTTACGGGATGCGTATCCGTCCCCGCGCGCAGGCAACCAACCGCACCGAAATTCCTTCCTTACGGAAGGAAATCGCGTGCGAACGATGTGTGTGAACAGGACAAACGGATGGAACAAGGGGGAGTCGTGCAGCGACGTTCCGTGCTCGCGACGGCGGTGGCCGCACTCGCCTTGACCGTTACCGCCGGGCTGGGTCTGACCGGTTGCGGCTCGGGGCGGATGGCGGCACTGCACGCCAACTGCAAGACCAAGGGCCTGAGCTGGAAGGTCACCGTCCTCAAGGAGACGCCGCACAGCACCCATCGGGAGGCCCGGCTCTCGGGCGTGAACAAGGGCTCGCAGCCGTGCGTCTTCGACGGCTTCCCCACGTTCGCGGTCCACGTCGGCAAGGGGCCGGAGTCGGACGGCAAGGGGCAGGGCCGCACCATGCCGATAGACCTCGGGCGCGGTGGCACGGTGACGACCAGCCTGCGCTACAAGGACCACGGGCCCGGTATGACGCCCGCCGACTGCCTGGTCAGCAATGACGAGGCGGTGGTGGGCGCGCCCCGCGACCACCACCAGAAGTCGATAAAGGTCCGGGACGAAAAGGGCAAGAAGACCCGGATGAACATCTGCGACCAGACGATCTGGATGGGTCCGCCCGTCGAACTGACCGGCTGAGAACGATCGGCTGGAACTGACCGCCGAGCCGGCCGCCCGGCGGACTTCCAGCGGGCGCGGTTCAGCCGCCCTCGCCGGTCGGGGCGGGCAGCCGGGCGGTGGGTGCCGGGACGGCGTCGCAGGCCGGCGGGGTCGGGCGGCTCCGTAACCAGAACTCGGCGGCCAGGGTCGGGTCCAGCGGCCGCAGCGCAGCGGTGTCCGGTTGCAGGGACGTCAGGACCGGACGCAGTGCCTCCGGGCGGATCAGGCCCAGCGCCGCCAGCCGGGAGTCCGCACACAGCGCGGCCAGCGCCCGGCGGTTCCGGCGCAGCCCGGCGTGCAGCTCCGCGCTGTGTGCGCGCCGGCCGCCGCGGCCCAGGACCGGGCCGGGCACGGTGCCGCGCATCGCCGCGACCAGCACGGGTTTGCCGCCGTCGCCCGGCACCCGGTCCGCGAGCCGGACCGCCAACGCCGCCTCGATCACCGCGTCGTCCAGGAACGGCGCCTCGTACGCCACGCCGTGCGCCGAGGTCAGCGCGTCGACGCCGCGCACCCGCTCGCCGGCCCGGACCGCGGCGGCGGCCAGTTCGTGCTGGGCGCGCAGCGGGTCGAACGGCTCCGGTGCCGCGGCGGCGGCCGCGCGCAGCAGCCGGCGGACCGTGGCGACCGCGTCCGGATGCGCCCAGGGCGGCATCGCCGGGAGCTCCTCCCAGTCCGCCCCGTCGGGCCGGTGACGGGCGCCGGGGGCGATCCGGTCGGCGCCGGCGGCCAGCCACCGGGGGTAGCAGCGGCCGCCGAGCAGGGTGCGCACGGTGGCCGGCAGCGTCCAGGGGGCGAGCCGCCGGGCCCGGCGGGCCAGCCGGAGGGCTTCGCGGAGGTCGCCGCGGGCCAGGGAGTTGAGCGCCACCGGCCGGAGCGCGAACAACTCGTCGCCGCCGACGCCGGCCAGGTGCATCCGGGAGCCGAACTTCGCGACCAGCCGCGCCTGGTGGACCAGCCGGGCGGCCTCCCGGACGGCGGCCAGCGGCCCGGCGGGGTCGGTGTGCGCGGGCTGGGCGGGCGGGGTGTACCAGGTGGGGGCGTCGGTGTACGGGAGGGGGAGGTGGCGGCCCTCGCGGCGGACCTGGCTGAGGCGGTAGGCGCTGTGGGCGCTCCACAGGGGGTCGTCGTCGGCCGGGTCGCGGCCCTCCCAGGCGGTGGTGATCAGCTCGGTCCCGTCGCGGGCGGCCAGGAAGCACAGGCTGGTGGAGTCCAGGCCGCCGGAGAGGTCGGCGCTGAGGGTGGCCCGGTGCGTCCGGGCGTGCACGGCGGCGCTGAGGGCCTCCCGTACGGCCTCGGCGGCGTCCGGAAGCGGGAGGTCCGGCTCCGGCGGGTGCCACCAGCGGTCCTCGCGGTAGCGGCCGGCCGGGTCGTGGGTGGCGCAGTGGCCGGGTGGTACGGCGTGCACCGCGCGCCAGGGGGTGCGCAGCGCGAGCGGCAGCGGGGTGCCGGGCGCGAGCAGGCGGGTGGCCAGGGCCTCCTCGTCGACCGTGCCGGTCCGCGGGGCGCCGGGCAGGCCGGCGGCGGCCGCCGCGTCGGCCAGCGCGGCCAGGTCCTGCGGGCGGCTGCCCAGGACGGTGAGGCCGGCGAGGTCGGTGCGGTGCAGTTGGCGGACCGCGGAGAGGCTGCCCTGGGCGCGGACCTCGGCGCCCATGCAGGCCAACAGGAAGAAGCTGCCGGGGAGTTCGTGGCGGAGCCCGGCGAGGTCGCCGAGGCCGCGCAGTCGGCGCAGCAGCCGGGCCAGCGCGTCCGGGGTGGCCGAGGTCGTGCCGAGCAGCACCGCGCAGCGCGGGCCGACCCGTGCGGTGACCACTTCCTCGCGCCGCCAGTGGCCGACGATCCAGGGGCGGCCGGAGAGGTGGGTGACGGTGTGGGTGGCCGGGGTCCGGGGCAGGCGGGCGGCGAGCCGGTCGGCGACGGGGTGGTCGGGGAACACCAGGAAGTCCACGGGGGTACCGCTCCTTGGCCTCGGGGCGAGACGGCGGGTGGCGCCGGGTAGCGGCGTCGTTGAGGGGATCGGGGTCTCCCCTGCGCGTGGGGGTCCCCCCTGCTCGAACGAAGTTGAGAGCTCGGGGGAGGAGTCGAGAGCTCGGGGAAGGGCGGGGCCCGGGGCGGTCCGGTCGCGACCTGCCGGACCGGCCCTCGGTGGTGCCGGGGCGGGGAGGTGCCCCGGCGGGGGGATCGCGCGGCGGCCGGGGGGTGTCAGGAGCCGTACCGTCCGCCGGTGATCCGCTGCGGTGATCGGTGCATCGCATCCCTTTCCTTCCGGTGTCCGAGGGTGCCCGGCATCCCTGCGGGGGTGGGTGTGGCGCCCTGGCAGGGGGGAACGGCCGCCGCCGGACGGGAGGCGCCTCCGCGTCGGCGACGGAGTGTGGTGGGCTGGTCACTCCGTGCGTCGGAGGAAAAGGCTGGCAGTGTCCGCGGCACGTGCCATTACCCCGTTCGGGTGAACGCGGGGGCGCGTGGTGCACGGTGGCGCACCGCCCGGGCTCCGTACGCCGCGGGTGTGCCGCGGTGGCTCACCGCATGCATCCGCACCGCGTGAGCGCAAGGTTTCGCGCTGGTCACGTGCTGCCACAGGGCGGTAACCCGTCGTCCCTAGCGTCGGGGACGGACCCGGTCCGCGGACCGAACCGACCCTTGGGAGGCGCGATGACGGCCGAGAGCGCGACGGAGACCGCCGGCACCCGGACTGCGGGTGGCCGGCCCAGGAAGGGGCGGCGCTGGATCGAGCGCTGGGACCCCGAGGACGAGGTGTTCTGGCGGGAGTCCGGGGAGCGGATCGCCCGGCGCAATCTGGTCTTCTCGGTGCTGACCGAGCACATCGGCTTCTCGGTGTGGAGCCTGTGGTCGGTGCTGGTGCTGTTCATGGGCCCGGAGTACGGGATCGACCCGGCCGCGAAGTTCTTCCTGGTGGCCGTGCCGACGCTGGTGGGGGCGGTGCTGCGGGTGCCGTACACCTTCGCCGTGGCGCGGTTCGGCGGGCGCAACTGGACGGTCTTCAGCGCGCTGCTGCTGGTGCTGCCGGCGATCGCGGCGGCGGTGGTGATGCGGCCGGGGACGTCGTACGGGGTGTTCCTGGCGGTGGCCGCGCTGGCCGGGGTCGGCGGTGGGAACTTCGCCTCGTCCATGACCAACATCAACTCCTTCTACCCGCTGCGGAAGAAGGGCTGGGCGCTGGGGCTGAACGCCGGCGGCGGCAACCTCGGGGTGCCGGTGGTGCAACTGCTGGGGCTGCTGGTCATCGGGACGGTGGGGGCCGCGCAGCCGCGGCTCGTGCTGGCCGTGTACCTGCCGCTGATCGTGCTCGCGGCGGTACTGGCCGCGCTGCGCATGGACAACCTCGCGACGGTGACCAACGACACCGGCGCGGTCGTCGAGGCGGCCCGGGACCGGCACACCTGGGTGATGGCGCTGCTCTACGTCGGGACCTTCGGGTCGTTCATCGGCTACAGCTTCGCCTTCGGGCTCGTCCTGCAGACCCAGTTCGCGCGTACGCCCCTCCAGGCGGCGTCGCTGACCTTCATCGGGCCGCTGCTGGGGTCGCTGGCCCGACCGGCCGGCGGATGGCTGGCGGACCGGTACGGCGGCGCGCGGATCGCCCTGGGGAACTTCGCGGCGATGGGCCTGGCCACCGGGGTGGTGCTGATCGCCTCGGCGATGCGCTCGCTGCCGCTCTTCCTCGTCGGTTTCACCGCGCTGTTCCTGCTGACCGGCCTGGGCAACGGCGCCACGTACAAGATGATCCCGGGCATCTTCCTGGCCCGGGCGCACCGCCGTGGGCTGACCGGCGAGGCGGCCGCGGCGTCCGGGCGGCGGCTCTCGGGGGCCGCGATGGGGCTGATCGGGGCGGTGGGCGCGCTCGGCGGGCTGGGCATCAACCTCGCCTTCCGGGAGGCGTTCGCCGCCACCGGCTCCGGGGTGCCGGCGTGCGCCGCGTTCCTGGCGTACTACGCGGTGTGCGGGGTGGTCACCTGGGCGGTGTACCTGCGCCGCCCGGAGCGCGGGCCGGCCGTCGCGGACGCGGACGGGGCGGCGCGCCGTCCCGCGTACGCCGACGTCTGAAAACCGCGCCCCAAGAGGCGCGGCCGTAACAGGAGGGAAATACTGACGCACCGGGCCTGTCATGTGCCGTTGGCAGGCTCGACACCTTGCGAGGGTGTGCCGGAGCCGCGGCGACACCCGGGCGTACGACGGACGGGAGCGCCCCGCGACACCGGGACGTACGGCGCAGCAGACCACTTGGGCGGAGCGGGACGGACGGACCGATGCACGATCAGCAGGAGGCAGCCGGGCAGGAGCCCGCCGGGCCGGAGCGGGCGGTGCGCCCGCTGGACGGCTTCACCGTCGGGGTGACCGCGGCCCGCCGGGCGGAGGAGTTGGGCGCGCTGCTGGAGCGCCGCGGCGCCCAGGTGGTGCACGCCCCGGCGCTGCGCATCGTGCCGCTGCCGGACGACGCCGAACTGCTCGCCGTCACCCGCGCGCTGGCCGACGATCCACCGGACGTGGTGGTGGCGACCACCGCCATCGGGTTCCGCGGCTGGATCGAGGCGGCGGAGGGCTGGGGCCTGGGCGAGGCGCTGTTGGGCCGGCTGGCCGGGGTGGAGCTGTTGGCCCGCGGCCCGAAGGTGCGCGGCGCGATCCGGGCCGCCGGGCTGACCGAGAAGTGGTCGCCGGCCTCGGAGTCGATGGCCGAGGTGCTCGACCGGTTGCTGGCGGAGGGCGTCGCCGGGCGGCGGATCGCCCTCCAACTGCACGGGGAGCCGCTGCCGGGGTTCGTCGAGGCGCTGCGGGCCGGCGGTGCGGAGGTGGTCGCGGTGCCGGTGTACCGGTGGATGCCGCCGGCCGACCTCGGGCCGGTGGACCGGCTGCTGGACGCGGTCCTGGTGCGCGGTGTGGACGCGGTGACCTTCACCAGCGCCCCGGCCGCCGCCTCGCTGCTGCGCCGGGCCGCCGACCGCGGCATCCAGCCGGAGCTGCTGGCCGCGCTGCGACAGGACGTGCTGGTGGCGTGCGTGGGGCCGGTGACCGCGCTTCCGCTGGAGGCGCTGGACGTGCCCACCCGGCAGCCGGAGCGGTTCCGGCTGGGGCCGCTGGTGCAGTTGCTGTGCCGGGAACTCCCGGGTCGGGTACCGCCGTTGCCGGTCGCCGGGCGGCGGCTGGAGATCCGCGGCCGAGCCGCCGTAGTGGACGGCGCGTTGCGCCCGGTGCCGCCCGCCGGGATGGCGCTGCTGCGCGCCCTGGTCCGCCGCCCCGGCTGGGTGGTGGCCCGCGCCGAACTGCTGCGGGTGCTGCCGGGCGCCGGCCGGGACGAGCACGCGGTGGAGACCGCGATGGCGCGCCTGCGGACGGCCCTGGGGGAGCCGCGGCTGATCCAGACGGTGGTCAAACGCGGCTACCGGCTGGCGCTGGACGCACCGGTGGACACCGACAAGTACGGCGCTCACTAGGGCCGGCCCGGTGGATCAGGAGTCGGCCCCGGCCGTGATCCGCCGGACCGGCCCCGTCCGGCGTCCTCAGGTCGGGTTGCTCACCCGGATCTTGGACTGGCCGTGCGGCCGGGACTCCCAGTCCTCCATGAACCGCGCCTCCAGCCCGTGCTTGCGGGCCAGCCGCAGCAGGGTCTCGGTCCGGTAGTAGAAGTCCTCCCGCAGTACCTGGTGTTCGGCGCCCTCGGTGCGGTCGAAGGTGAAGTCGAAGAACCCGCCCGGGGCCAGGATCCGGCCGACGTGTGCCAGGCACTCGTCGATGACGTTGATCGGCGAGTGCGAGAAGACGCTGTGCGCGTGGACGACGTCGAAGTGCGCGGACGGCAGGAACTCCAGCTTCAGGTCCTGGGTGATCGTCAGGTGCGGGAGTTTGTCCTGGAGCTCGTAGGACGTCAGGGTCCGCTTGGCGGCTATCAGGATGTCCGGCGAGATGTCGATGCCGTAGTAGTTGCCGGCGTCCAGGTGGGCGATGAAGCGCCAGCCGGCGCGCAGGTTGCCGCAGCCGATGTCCAACATCCGGTGCTCGGGCCGCAGTCCGTGCTCCGTCAGGTAGGCGAACTGCATCTCGCCCAGCGCCAGCCAGCGTTCGTGGCTGCGGCTGCCGACCGCGGCCTCCGGGTTGCGGCCGGTGTCCGAGGCCATCACCGCGCGGTAGTACGCGACGTGGTCGGGGTGCTTGAGGCGCAGCCAGGTGTCGCGGGCGGTGCGCTTGACGTAGGGGGCGATCCGGGCCGGGTTGCGGACCGCGTAGCCGAGCTTGTGGGTCAGGCTGGCGCGGTTCTTGAGCAGCGGGGAGGACATGTCGCCGGACTATACAACACATGTATACGCAGTGTGTCTACATAGAGGGTCTACATAGAGGGTCTACATGGAGGGTCTACACGGGCTGTCTACATGGGTTGTCCAGAAGATGTTCGGAGGGGTGTCCGGAGGGGTGCCGGGAGGAGGCGTCCGGTGCGGCCTGCCCGCGGGGTTCCGGCGGGCGGCGCGGGCGGGCACCCTGGGAACGCTCCCGTACGCCCCCTCCGCCCCCTTCCCTGCGTCCCACTGCCCCTTTCGCCTCCCGCTCCCGCTCCGTTCCTGCGCCCGTTCCCGTTACCGTCCCCGTTCCCCGTGCCCGTTCCCGAGGAGTGACAGGCAGATGGCAGCCCCCTACGGCCTCCGGTTCGACTGCGGGCGGATCTGCCTGGACCTGATGGCCACCGCCGGCGGCGCCCCGATCGCCGTCGAACGGCTCACCGGCCCCGCGCCGCTGGCCGCCTGGCTGGCCGGCGCGGGCGTGGTGCCGCCCGGCGCCCCGCTCGACGCCGTCGACGCCCGCTGGGTCGCCCGCTTCCGGGCGCTGCGCGACCTGCTGGCCCGGATCGTCCGCGCCGAACTGCTCGGCCGGGCCGCCGCATCCGACCTCGCGCTGCTGAACGCCGCGGCCGGGTCCGCCCCACCGCCCGCCGTACGGGCCGTCCGCGGCCCGGACGGTGCGCTGGCCGGCGTCCTGCCCGATCCGCCCGACTGCGCCGCGCTGCTGGCGGCGGTGGCCCGGGACGCCGTCGCGCTGCTCACCGACCCCGCGGTGCGCGGCCAGTTGCGCCAATGCGCCGGCGACGGCTGTGCCCTGGTCTACCTGGACGCCTCGCGCGGCCGGCGCCGCCGCTGGTGCTCCAGCGAGGTCTGCGGCAACCGCGCCCGGGTGGCCCGGCACCGGCGGCGGACCGCACGGACCCTGTGATCGGACCTCATGACCGGACCCCGCGACTTGACCCCGCGACTTGACCCCGTGACCGCTCCCCAAACCCGGCCCGCATGGCCGTACCTACGTGACGACGTGCCCGAACCGCGTCCTGAGGCAACATCCGACCGACAACGTCCGGCTTTGTCCGTACCTCCAGGTGCGCACCGTGCCGGGTTCGCGTACGGTTGACGGCTGCCCTACGCACAGCAGAAGGGGGCCTGGGTGGCCGCGCACAACGCCACGCACGCACCGGACCACGCACCGGACCACGCACCGGATTCCGTTCGGGACCGCGAGATCGAGGCCGAGCAGACACATCTCGACCGCGTCTACCGACGCCTTGAGGAGAAGATCCACGAGGCCGAATTCCTGATGGACGACGCCGCCAAGCGCGGCCAGGTCGGCACGCCCGGCGCGCTCGCTGAACGCGACGCCCAGGTGTTCCAGGCCGGTGTCCACCTCCACCGGCTCAACTCCGAGTACGAGGACTTCCTCTTCGGCCGGATCGACCTGCTCCTGGGCGAGGACGGGAAGAAGGGGCCGGACGGCGCGTACACCTCCGTGGAGCCCGCCGACGGCGCGATCCGGGACGGCCGCGCCGCCATCGCCGAGACGCTGCACATCGGCCGCCTCGGGGTCCTGGACGCGGACTACTCGCCGCTGGTCATCGACTGGCGGGCGCCGGCCGCCGCGCCCTTCTACCGGGCCACGCCGGTCGCCCCCGGCCGGGTCGTCCGCCGCCGGGTGATCCGCTCCAAGGGCCGCAAGGTGCTGGGCGTCGAGGACGACCTGATGCGCCCGGAGGTCACCGCGACGTTGGACGGCGCGGAGCTGCCGGCGGTCGGCGACGGCGCGCTGATGGCCGCGCTGGGCAGGGCCCGCAGCCACACCATGCGGGACATCGTCGCCTCCATCCAGGCCGAGCAGGACATGGTGATCCGGGCCCCCGCCGCCTCCGTCACCGAGGTCGAGGGCGGGCCGGGCACCGGCAAGACCGCGGTCGCCCTGCACCGCGCCGCCTACCTCCTCTACCAGGACCGCCGCCGCTACTCCGGCGGCATCCTGATCGTCTCCCCGACCCCGCTGCTGGTCGCCTACACCGAGGGCGTACTGCCGTCGCTCGGCGAGGAGGGGCAGGTCGCCATCCGGGCGCTCGGCTCGCTCGTCGACGGCGCCGAGGCGACCGCCTACGACCCGCCGGCGATCTCCCGGGTCAAGGGCTCGGCGCGGATGCTGAAGCTGCTGCGCAGAGCGGCCCGCGGGGCGCTGGAGGGAGCGGTCCCGCCCGCGCCGCGGCGCGCCCGCGCCGCACAGGACGCCCAGCTGTCCCTGGAGGACCTCGCCGCGGGGACGGACGCCCCGGCCCCGCCGACCCGCCTCCGGGTCGTCGCGTTCGGCGCCCGGCTCGAACTCGACGAGGCCGAGCTGCGCGCCATCCGGCAGTCCGCCCTGGGCGGCACCGCCCCGGTCAACCTGCTGCGCCCGCGCGCCCGCCGGCTGATCCTGGACGCCCTGTGGACCAAGTCCGGCGCCGCCCGCCGCTTCCCGGACCCGGAGCTGGCCGCCGAGGCCCGCCAGGGCTTCGACGAGGACCTCACCACCGAGCCCGGGTTCCAGGAGTTCCTGGACGCCTGGTGGCCCGAGCTCACCCCGCGCGGCGTACTCGCCGCGATGGCCGACGAGCGCCGCCTCGGCCGCTGGGGACGCCGCCTCCTCAACCCCCGAGAGGTCCGTCAACTCGCCCGCTCGCTGCGCCGGTTGGGCGACGACGGCCGGGGCCCGCTGTCGGTGCACGACATCGCGCTGCTGGACGAGCTCCAGCAGATCCTGGGCGCCCCGGCCCGGCCGGCCCGCCCGCGCGAGGCCGACCCGCTGGACCAGCTGACCGGCCTGGACGAGCTGACCACGTACGCGGACCGGTTCTCGGCCGGCCGCAGCCGCCGGGAGCGGCTGGAGGAGGAGCGCACCGACTACGCCCACGTCATCGTCGACGAGGCCCAGGACCTGACGCCGATGCAGTGGCGGATGGTCGGCCGCCGCGGGCGGCACGCCACCTGGACCGTGGTCGGCGACCCGGCGCAGTCCTCCTGGTCGGACCCGGACGAGGCCGCCGAGGCCCGCGACGAGGCACTCGGCACCCGCCCCCGCCGCCGCTTCACGCTCACCGTGAACTACCGCAACCCGGCCGAGATCGCGGAGCTGGCGTCCAAGGTGCTGGCCCTGGCCATGCCCGGCGCCCCGGCACCGAGGGCGGTCCGCTCGACCGGCCTGGAACCACGCTTCGCCGTCGTGGACGGCACGGGTGGCGCCAAGAGGGCCGCTGACGAGGCGCTGGCCCGGGCCACCGTCGCCGAGGCCGAGCGACTGCTGGCCGAGGTCGAGGGCACGGTCGGCGTCGTGGTGGCGATGCACCGCCGCGCGCAGGCCCGCACCTGGCTGGCCGGGCTCGGCGACCGCGTGGTGGCGCTGGGCTCCCTGGAGGCCAAGGGCCTGGAGTACGACGCCACCCTGGTGGTCTCGCCCGCCGAGATCGCCGACGAGTCCCCGGCCGGGCTGCGGGTGCTCTACGTCGCCCTGACCCGTGCCACCCAGCAGCTGACCGTGCTCTCAGCCGCCCCGGACGACCCGGACGGGGACGGCGTGCCGGACCTGCTGCGCGACTAGGGCCGCCGGTCCGGTCTCCCAGGGCGGACAGGCCCTGGGAGCCGGCCGCGGTGCGCCCCGTGCGCGGGCGCACCGCGGTACGGGCGGTGGTGCTGCCATCCGAGGGGTTGTGAAATCAGCCGCGCGGGACGGGATTCGCTTGCCGGGATGGTTTGTTAGCCTTGGTGGCGGCACCGGCTCGATCCAAGCCCCCGGGCCCAACCATCGTCGCTACGAGCGACCACTTGCCGCGAGGCGAGCATGGCGGGTCGGTGTCATAAGCCACAAAGGCGCGGGCGTCTCTCCTTCGGGAGGGGCGCCCGCGGTCGTTTCCGGCCCGCGCCGGTGCGGGGGCGCGCCGTGGCTGGTTCGCGTTGCCGAGGGGGGTTCCGCTCGACGGGCCAACTCTCGTATGGTGGAAGAGTCTTTCCGAAACTTGTAGCTGGTTACCGTGTACCGGCTGGTAGGTGGGACGATCGAACAACGCGCTCCGGCTCGGGCACCCCTGAGTCCCGGAGCCGCTTAGAGCCAAACCAGGGAAAGCAGAGGAAGTCGGCCATGGCAACGGCGCCTAGCGTCTCGTATTCGATGACGGTGCGACTGGAAGTTCCCGCAAGCGGCACCGCCGTCAGCCAGCTCACCACGGCCGTGGAGTCCTCCGGCGGGTCGGTCACCGGCCTTGACGTGACCGCATCCGGCCACGAAAAGCTCCGGATCGACGTCACGATCGCCGCGACCTCCACCGCGCACGCCCAGGAGATCGTCTCCAAGCTGCGCACCATCGAGGGCGTCTCGCTCGGCAGGGTCTCCGACCGGACCTTCCTGATGCACCTCGGCGGCAAGATCGAGATGTCGTCCAAGCACCCCATCCGGAACCGCGACGACCTGTCCATGATCTACACCCCCGGCGTGGCCCGGGTCTGTCAGGCGATCGCCGACAACCCCGAGGACGCCCGCCGGCTCACCATCAAGCGCAACAGCGTCGCGGTGGTCACCGACGGCTCCGCGGTCCTCGGCCTGGGCAACATCGGCCCCAAGGCCGCGCTGCCCGTCATGGAGGGCAAGGCGGCCCTCTTCAAGCGCTTCGCCGGCATCGACGCCTGGCCGATCTGCCTGGACACCCAGGACAGCGATGCGATCGTCGAGATCGTCAAGGCCATCGCCCCCGGCTTCGCGGGCATCAACCTGGAGGACATCTCCGCGCCCCGCTGCTTCGAGATCGAGGCCCGGCTGCGCGAGGCCCTGGACATCCCGGTCTTCCACGACGACCAGCACGGCACCGCCATCGTGGTGCTCGCCGCGCTCACCAACGCGCTGCGGGTGGTCGGCAAGAAGATCGAGGACGTCCGGGTCGTGATGTCCGGCGCCGGCGCGGCCGGTACCGCCATCCTCAAGCTGCTGCTGGCCGCCGGCGTCCACCACGCCGTGGTCGCCGACATCCACGGCGTGGTCCACGCCGGCCGCCCCGACCTGGTCGACGCCGACCCCGACTCGGCGCTGCGCTGGATCGCCGACAACACCAACCCCGAGGGCGTCACCGGCACCCTCAAGGAGGCCGTGGTCGGCGCCGACGTCTTCATCGGCGTCTCGGCCCCCAACGTCCTCGACGGCGACGACGTGGCCCAGATGGCCGACGGCGCGATCGTGTTCGCACTCGCCAACCCGGACCCCGAGGTCGACCCGGCCATCGCCCGGCAGACCGCCGCCGTGGTCGCCACCGGCCGCTCCGACTTCCCCAACCAGATCAACAACGTCCTGGTGTTCCCCGGCGTCTTCCGCGGCCTGCTCGACGCCGCCTCGCGTACGGTGAACACCGAGATGATGCTGGCCGCCGCCGGCGCTCTCGCCGCCGTCGTGCTGGACGACGAGCTCAACGCGAACTACATCATCCCCAGCGTCTTCAACGAGAAGGTCGCGGGAGCGGTGGCCGGCGCGGTGCGCGACGCGGCGAAGGCCGCGGGCGACGCTGTGACGACTGCCACGGAGATCTGAGACGGCGCGTCGCAGGACCCGCCCTCAGCAGGCCCCCCATAGGGTGTCGAGTGACCCTCCAGGGTGCCGGATTGGCTTTACCGCCGCAGGTGGGGGCAGGATGCTCTCCCAAGGACAATGTCCAGGGGGACCTCAGGCGCGAGGGAGCTGGAGGACGGACCCGGTTCGGTGGGCCGTCCGAGGGCCCTGGCAGCATCGGCTTCGATCTCACGCCGCATTGGCAAGAAGAACACGGGAGTACATACATGAACCGCAGTGAGCTGGTGGCCGCTCTGGCCGATCGCGCCGAGGTGACCCGCAAGGACGCCGACGCCGTTCTGGCCGCGCTCGCCGAGACCGTCGGCGAGGTCGTCGCCAAGGGTGACGAGAAGGTCACCATCCCCGGCTTCCTGACCTTCGAGCGCACCCACCGTGCCGCTCGCACCGCCCGGAACCCGCAGACCGGTGAGCCGATCCAGATCGCGGCCGGCTACAGCGTGAAGGTCTCCGCGGGCTCCAAGCTCAAGGAAGCCGCCAAGGGCAAGTAAGGCCCTTCCGACGGCACCGAAGGCGGCCACCCCTCCCGGGGGTGGCCGCCTTCGCGTATGCCCGCGTACGCGGGGCTCAGGGGCCTTGGAGGGGGTCGGCCGGGCCGGGGTGCCGTCCCCGGATCCTCCCGGCGTCGTTGCTGCTCGGCCCCTCGGTGGCCCCTGGCGGCTCCCTGGTGGCCCTCGGTGGGGCAATGGCAAAGGCGCCGCACGGTCGTCGCAGTCGCGACCGTGCGGCGCCTTTGGGGGCCTTGGGCGGGGGCGTCAGCCCTGTAGGGCGCCGTTCGGCAGCTCCACCTTCGCGCCCAGTTCCACGAGCTTCTCCATGAAGTTCTCGTAGCCGCGGTTGATCAGGTCGATGCCGTGCACCCGGGAGGTGCCCTGCGCCGCCAGCGCCGCGATCAGGTACGAGAAGCCGCCGCGCAGGTCGGGGATGACCAGGTCGGCGCCCTGGAGCTTGGTGGGGCCGGAGACGACCGCGGAGTGCAGGAAGTTGCGCTGGCCGAAGCGGCAGGCGGAGCCGCCCAGGCACTCGCGGTAGAGCTGGATGTGCGCGCCCATCTGGTTGAGCGCCTCGGTGAAGCCCAGCCGGGACTCGTAGACCGTCTCGTGCACGATCGACAGGCCCGACGCCTGGGTCAGCGCGACCACCAGGGGCTGCTGCCAGTCGGTCTGGAAACCGGGGTGGACGTCGGTCTCCAGGGCGATGGCGTCGAGCGAGCCGCCCGGGTGCCAGAAGCGGATGCCCTCGTCGTCGATCTCGAAGGCGCCGCCGACCTTACGGAAGGTGTTCAGGAACGTCATCATCGAGCGCTGGTGCGCGCCCCGGACGTAGATGTTGCCCTCGGTGGCCAGCGCCGCGGACGCCCAGGAGGCGGCCTCCAGGCGGTCCGGGAGGGCGCGGTGGGTGTAGCCGTCGAGCTTGTCGACACCGGTGATCCGGATCGTCCGGTCGGTGTCCATGGAGATGATCGCGCCCATTTTCTGCAGGACGCAGATCAGGTCCTCGATCTCGGGCTCCACGGCGGCGTTCGACAGCTCGGTGACGCCCTCGGCCAGGACGGCCGTCAGCAGCACCTGCTCGGTCGAGCCGACCGACGGGTACGGCAGCCGGATCTTGCAGCCGCGCAGCCGCTGCGGGGCCTCCAGGTACTGCCCGTCCGCGCGCTTCTCGATCTTGGCGCCGAACTGGCGCAGCACGTCGAAGTGGAAGTCGACCGGCCGGCCGCCGATGTCGCAGCCGCCCAGGCCCGGGATGAAGGCGTGGCCCAGTCGGTGCAGCAGCGGGCCGCAGAACAGGATCGGGATCCGCGAGGAGCCGGCGTGCGCGTCGATGTCCGCGACGTTGGCGCTCTCCACATGCGACGGGTCGAGGACCAGCTCGCCGGGCTCGTCACCCGGGCGCACCGTGACGCCGTGCAACTGGAGGAGCCCACGCACCACGCGGACGTCCCGGATGTCGGGAACGTTGCGCAGCCGGCTCGGACTGCTGCCCAGCAGGGCGGCGACCATGGCCTTGGGCACAAGGTTCTTCGCACCGCGAACCCGGATCTCGCCCTCCAGCGGGGTGCCGCCGTGGACAAGCAGTACGTCGTCAGTAGAGACGGTCATGGATCTCGCGTTCCTGGAGTCGGTCAGGGCCAGGAGAAATGGTAAGGGCGGCCGAGGGGGTGCCCGAGGCGGTGCCCCTGGTCCTGCCATGTAATGGCTTTGTCACAACACGCTCCGCTACGGTCCGCCTTTGATTCGTAATCACCTTTTGCGCGGAACGCATCGAATGTCGCGAATGGGTCATCCCGGTGCGAAGCGTGTGCGCCGGGGCCTGCCGCCGTACGCCCGCCCTGCTCTCCCAGCGGGTCCGGGCGTTGACTCCCCCTTCCGGCCGGAAGTGCGGGATCATGTGGCCATGACCGAGGTGTCCTCGCTCACAGGGCGGCTGCTCGTCGCCACACCCGCGCTCGCCGACCCGAACTTCGACCGCGCGGTGGTGCTCCTCCTCGACCACGACGAGGAGGGGTCCCTCGGCGTGGTCCTGAACCGCCCCACACCGGTCGGCGTCGCCGACATCCTCGCCCCCTGGGCCGAGCTGGCCGGGGAGCCCGGGGTGGTCTTCCAGGGCGGCCCGGTCTCGTTGGACTCGGCGCTCGGAGTGGCCGTGGTGCCCGGCGGGCAGTCCGGTGAGGGCGCCCCGTCCCCGGGCACCGGTAGCGGCACCCGCACCGGTGGGGCGGTCGGCGGGGCGGCCGGTGCCTCCCCGGGCTCCACGAGCCGGGAGGACTCCCAGGCCACCGACACCGCGGACGACACCGGGCCGGGGGACGAGCCGCTGGGCTGGCGCCGGGTGCACGGCGCGATCGGCCTGGTGGACCTGGAGGCCCCGCCGGAACTCCTCGCCGCGGTCCTCGGCAGCCTGCGGATCTTCGCCGGGTACGCCGGCTGGGGACCCGGTCAGTTGGAGGAAGAGCTGGTGGAGGGGGCCTGGTACGTCGTCGAGTCCGAGCCGGGCGACGTCTCCTCGCCCGATCCGGAGCAGCTGTGGCGGGCCGTGCTGCGCCGGCAGCGCAACGAGCTGGCGATGGTGGCGACCTACCCCGACGACCCGTCGCTGAACTGAGCCGCCGGACCGCTCCGGGCGCCGCCGCGCAGCGCGTGCCGGACCCCGCGCGCCGGGTGGTGCGCCCGGGCGCTCGACGGGGCATTTTGTGACGGCTTCGTCATGGGGGATTGTCGGACCCCGTCGCTATCGTTCGGTGTGGCAAGAACGCTGCGCGGACGCGTCCCCGAACCCTTGAGTCTCGTGCGAGCAGGGGAGCTCGCGACCGCGCCGAACGGACGGGGGAGAGCACCATGCACAGGCCGAGCGTGCCCGAGGACCTGGACCATCCGGAGCAGGTGTGGGCGCGGGCCGCGACCTTGGCGGTGGTGGCCGCCGCCATGAACGACGGGGACGAGTACTCCTGGGGGCCGGACGGCCTGCACTGCTGGAACTGCGGCGGCTCGTACTGGTGGCGGCTGAAGCTGTACGACGGTGGCCGCGCCCTGCTCTGCGGTCAGGACTCCGACGGGAGTTACACGCACAGCGGCGACCGGCAGATCGACTTCCTGGCCGGCGGCCCCGCCTGGCTGCCCTGGGAGCAGCTGCGGGACGACGCCCAGGGCAACCTCCTCGGCTTCGCCTACTGGTACGAGGACGGTGCCTGGGCCCGCGCCCCGTACCCCGCGGCGATGCCGGACGACGGCCTGGAGATGGCGATCGGCTGGGCGGCGCCCGGTGGCGCGGCGGTGGAGGAGATCACCGAGCATCTGGTGGCCCTCACGGAGACCGACGTCCACCCGGCGGCGACGGTCCGTGCGTTCATCGCGGCCGCCGCGGCCCGTCGGGTCGGCGCGGCGGACGTCTCCGCGCTGCTGGACGCGGTCTGCGGCCCGGACTGCTGGTACGAGGTCCGCCCGGAGGCCGCGTTGGCGTTCGCCGCGGAGTTGGGGTTGACGGCCGGGGACCGGGGCGGGGTGCCGGCGGTGGCGTCGTAGCGTCGCTCCGGCGCGCGCCGGAGCGTTCGCGCCGGGCCCACGGGCCGGTCCCTGCGCGCGTCAGGGGCGGTGCTGCCCGCCCAGGGTGAAGAAGCGCTCGGCCAGCGGATCGGAGTCGCGGGCCGGCAGGGCCAGGCGCACGGGCACCGGCGGGGCGTTCTTCAGCCGGACGTAGCGGATCTGGGGGTGCGGATGCCGTTCGGCCACCCCCTCCGGGGCCACCCCGACCCCGTGCCCGGCCGCGACCGCCTCCAGCCACTCGTCGAAGTTGCCCGCGGTGCAGGCGAGTCGGGGGCGCCGGTCGGCGGGCCACAGCTCGGGCCGGGTGGTGCCGGTGACGGTGTTGACCACCAGTGGCAGCTCCGCCAGCTCGGCCCAGTCGAGCACCCGCCGGCGGGCCAGGCTCCCCGGGGCGGCGGCGCGCGGCACGGCGGCGACCCGCGGTTCCCGGAAGAGGAGCGTGGTGCGCAGCCCGGCGTCCCGCGGCACCTCGCCCCGGAGCACCACCACGTCCGACTCCCCGGTCTCCAGCCCGGCCAGCGGGGTGTCCCGGCGGACGAGCCGGACGCCGGCCCCGGTCGTCGCCTTGAACTCCGCGATCAGCGTGCTGCAGGCGGCCGGCAGCAGCGAGGTGAAGCCCAGACGCAGCACCGGCCGCCCGGCGGGGGAGCGCAGCGCGGCGGCGAGCCGGGGGAGCAGGGGGGCGAGGTCGGCGTAGAGGCGGCGGCCGGCGTCGGTGAGGGCGACCCGGCGGGTGGTCCGGTCCAGCAGTCGGACGCCGAGCGTGGTCTCCAGGGCCCGGACGGCGCGGGTCAGCGCGGGCTGGCCGATCCGTAGGCGGTCCGCGGCGTGGGTGAAGCTGCGCTCCTCCGCGACGGCGAGGAAGCCCCGCAGATGGCGTAGTTCGACGCCGTCGAGGGCCGGGTCGGCGAGCGGGTCGGCGTCGTGCGGAGAGGGATCGTGCGGAGGGGAGTCGTCGTGGGCGGGCCCCGTAGTGGCGCCGGCGTCGTCCTGGGTACCGCGGACACCATTCATGCCGCCCCAGCATAAGTGCTGCGTCCGGGCATTTCCGCACCCATCCGGAGACTGCCTACGTTTCCCCGCAGCGGTCCGCCCGGGTCCGGGGACGGTCCCCGGACCGCGGACCACCAGGGGAGTTGAGCGCGATGCGCAAGGTCTGGCTGCTGACGCTGGGGGCGTTCACCCTCGGCCTGGACGCGTATGTGATGGCGGGGCTGCTACCGGTCCTCGCGGCGGACGTCGGCACCCGGGTGTCCCTCGCCGGCCAACTGGTGACCGTCTTCACGCTGGCCTACGCGATCTCCGCGCCGCTGGTCGCCGGGCTGCTCTCCGGGGTGCGGCCGCGGCTGCTGATCCTGGCCGCACTGGCCGTCTTCACCCTCGGCAACGGCCTGACCGCACTGGCCCCGTCGCTGGGAACGCTGCTCGCCGCCCGGATCGTCGCCGGCGCCGGCGCCGGGGTCTACTCCGCGCTGTCCACCGCGGCCGCCGCCGCGCTGGTCCCCGCGGAGAAGCGCGGCCGGGCGCTGGCCCTCGTGATGGGCGGGATGAGCGCGGGCACCGTGCTCGGCGTGCCGATCGGCGTGCTGCTGGCCGAGCACACCGGCTGGCGGGCCACGCTCTGGCTGGTCACCGTGCTGGGCGCGGTCGCACTCGGCGGGCTGGCGGTGCTGCTGCCGCAGGTGCCCGCGGGGCCCGCCGTCCCGGTCCGGGCCCGGCTGGCGGCCATCACCGACCGCGCGGTGGCGCCGGTGGTCGCGGTGTCCTTCCTCGCCGCGGTGGCCAGCCTCGGTCTCTACACCTACCTCGCGCCGGTGCTGGCCGCGGCCGGCGGCGTCCACGAGGTCGCCCCGTACCTGTGGGCCTGGGGCGCCGGCGGCGTGCTGGGGAGCGTGCTGTCCGGGCCGTTGGTGGACCGGACCGGGCGGGTGCGGCTGCTGGCCGGCGGGGTGCTGCTGGTGGTCGCCGTGGCCCAGGCCCTGCTGCCGACCCTGGCGGCGGTGGCGCTGCCCGGTGCGGTGGTCGCCCTGCTGGCCTGGGGCGCGGCCGGCTGGGCGTTCCAGGTGCCGCAGCAGCACCGGCTGCTTCAGGCCAGCGCGCAGCGCGGCACCGTCGCCCTCGCGCTGAACAACTCGGCGCTCTATCTGGGCAGCGCGGTCGGCTCGGCACTCGGCGGGCTGGCCCTGGCGGCGGGGCTGGCGCCGGCCGCGCTGCCCTGGGCGGCGGCCGGCGTGGCGGCCCTGGCACTGGTGGTGCATCTGGTGACGGGCCGACGCACCCGACCCGCGCCGCGCGTGAGTACCCTTGGCAGTTATGAGCACTCTTGAGCCCGAGCGCGGGGCAGGTACGGGGACCCTCGTAGAGCCGACACCGCAGGTGTCGCACGGCGACGGCGACCACGAGCGCTTCGCCCACTACGTCCAGAAGGACAAGATCATGGCGAGCGCGCTCGACGGCACGCCCGTCGTGGCGCTCTGCGGCAAGGTCTGGGTCCCGGGTCGCGACCCGAAGAAGTACCCGGTCTGCCCGCTGTGCAAGGAGATCTTCGAGTCCATGGGCGCCGGTGGCGACAAGGACAAGGACGGCGGCAAGAAGTAACCGTCGGCCGCGGCGCCCGCCCACTGGGCACGGCGCCCCGGCGCACCGCTCCGCGCCCGCGGTCCGCACGGGCCCGCGCCCCCCAGGGGCCCGGGCCCGTCGCCGTGCCCGGGCCGCCCGCCGCGGCCCGGCCCCGGGCGCGGCGGCCTCCCGGTGGCGGCCGGCAACCGCGGGTTTCCCTCCGCGGCGGCGCGGTGAAGACTGACGTCGTGACAGATCTGGAGACCGCTGCCCACACGGGTCTGATCCCGGCGCCGCTGAGCCACGACCTGGGCGACACCGGGGCCCGCCCCCGGACCGTACGGCTCGGCGCGCAGACCGCGCTGGCCGCCGCCCCCGGCACCGAGGCCACCGCCCGCTGGCTGCGCGCCACCCTCGGCGCCGCCTTCGCACTGCCGCTGCCGCCCGGCTCCGCCGAGGCCCCGGACGCCCTGGCGCTCGCCCTTGACCCGGCCCTCCCGGCGGAGGGCTACCGGCTCGACGCCGACGCCCGCTGGGGCGTGCGGCTCACCGGTGGTGGCCCGGCCGGCGTCTTCTGGGGCGCGCAGACGCTCCGTCAGCTCCTCGGCCCTGCCGCCTTCCGGCGCGCCCCACTGGACCCGGAGCGTGTCCCCGGCCTACCGGAGCAGACCATCGAGGACGCCCCCCGCTTCGCCTGGCGCGGCCTGATGCTGGACGTCGCCCGGCACTTCCTGCCCAAGGAGGGCGTGCTGCGCTACCTCGACCTGATGGCCGCCCACAAGCTGAACGTCCTGCACTTCCACCTCACCGACGACCAGGGCTGGCGGATCGAGATCCTCCGCTATCCGGAGCTGACCGCGACCGGGGCCTGGCGCGAGCGCAGCAAACTCGGCCACCGCGACTCGCCACTGTGGGACCCGCGCCCGCACGGCGGTTACTACACCCAGGACGACATCCGCGAGATCGTCGCCTACGCCGCCGAGCGACAGATCACCGTCGTCCCCGAGATCGATATCCCCGGGCACTCGCAGGCCGCCATCGCGGCGTATCCGGAACTCGGCAACACCGACGTCATCGACACCACCTCCTTGAAGGTCTGGGACACATGGGGCGTCAATCCCAACGTACTGGCGCCCACTGACAACACCCTGCGCTTCTACGAAAACGTGCTGGAGGAGGTGCTCGGACTCTTCCCGTCGCGGTTCGTGCACCTCGGCGGCGACGAGTGCCCCAAGGACCAGTGGCGGGCGTCGCCCACCGCCCAGGCCCGGATCGCCGCCCTGTCCCTGGACGACGAGGACGGCCTGCAGAGCTGGTTCATCCGCCACTTCGACCGCTGGCTCACCGACCGCGGCCGGCGGCTCGTCGGCTGGGACGAGATCCTCGAAGGGGGCCTGGCCGAGGGCGCGACGGTCTCCTCCTGGCGCGGGTACGCGGGCGGCATCGCCGCCGCCAAGGCCGGCCACGACGTCGTCATGTGCCCCGAGCAGCAGGTGTATCTGGACCACCGTCAGCACGCCTCCCCCGACGAGCCGGTGCCGATCGGCTACGTGCGGACCCTGGAGGACGTCTACCGCTTCGAGCCGGTGCCACCGGACCTGACGGACGAACAGGCCGAACGGGTCCTCGGCACCCAGGCCAACGCCTGGACCGAGGGCATGGACAGTCAGCAGCGCCTCGACTACCAGGTCTTCCCGAGGCTGGCCGCGCTCGCCGAGGTGGCCTGGTCCCGACTGCCCGCCCCACCGGCACGCGACTACCAGGACTTCACCCGCCGGATGATCCACCACTACGCCCGCCTCGACGCCCTCGGCGTCGGCTACCGCCCGCCCGGTGGCCCGCACCCCTGGCAGAAACGCCCCGGCATCCTCGGACGCCCCTTCGACGGGGCGCCCCCAAACGTGTGAGCCGCCGTGCAAGGGGGGCGCCTGTCCGGCCGGACCCTGGAACGGTGGTGCTCGGTGACCGGAACCTGCGGACGAAACCGGACCAGCACCCTCTTCGAGGACGGAACACCGCTTCGCGGACCCTCACGCGTACCGGGCCCGCGAAGATGTGCCAGAGTTGCCACGTCCGGGCTGTGAGCACGTACCGTACGGCGGAGCGGAACTGCCGGGACACCGGGGAAGGGGCAGCTGGGTTGACCACGCACGCACCGCACGCGTCGCAATCGGTGACGTTGCCGGCCTCGCTCGACGAGGCGGTGGCGGCACTGACCGCCATGCCCGCCGCCGTGCCCGTCGCGGGCGGCACGGACCTCATGGCGGCGGTCAACGCCGGACTCCTCAGACCCGCGGGCCTGGTGGGCCTCGGCCGGATCAGCGAGATCCGCGGCTGGCAGTACATGGACGGCCATGCGCTGCTCGGTGCCGGCCTCACCCTGGCCCGGATGGGGCGCCCCGACTTCGCGGCCCTGATCCCGGGCCTGGCCGCCGCGGCCCGCGCGGCCGGCCCGCCGCAGATCCGCAACGCCGGGACCCTGGGCGGCAACATCGTCAGCTGCGCCCCCACGGGCGACACCCTCCCGGTGCTGGCCGCCCTGGAGGCCACGGTGGTCATCGCCGGCCCCGGGGGCGCCCGCCGCGAGATCCCGGTCAGCCACCTGCTCACCGGCCGCGAGATGCTGCACCCCGGTGAACTCGTCGGCTTCGTACGGGTGCCGCTGCTGCACGCCCCGCAGACCTTCCTCAAGGCCACCGGGCGCACCGGCCCCGGCCGCGCCACCGCCTCCGTCGCGCTCGTCCTGGACCCGGCCCGGCGCTCGGTGCGCTGCGCGGTCGGCGCGGTCGCGGCCATGCCGCTGCGCCCGCTGGAGGCCGAGCAGTGGGTGGCCTCGCTCATCGACTGGGACGGCGAACGCGGCCTGGTCCCCGAGGCGCTGGCCGCCTTCGGCGACTACGTGGCCGCCGCCTGCATCCCCGACCCGGCGCCGCCGCAGGACGGCTCCGACCCGGCGACCCTGCCGCCGGCCGCGCTGCACCTGCGCCGTACGGTGGCAGCCCTGGCCCGCCGCGCACTTGGGAGGGCGCTCTCGTGAGCAACGCAGACCACCGTCACCCGCAGCAGCCGCACCCCGAGCAGGGGTGGCAGCCGCTGCCGCCGGGCGGCGAGTACGAGTCGGAGGCGACCGCCTTCGTCCAGCTGCCGGAAGGCTTCACCACCGGGGCGTACGGCGCCGGTTACGGCACTCCGGGCACGGAGCCGCTGGCCGCCCCCGGCCACGGCTACACCCCGCCGGCCTCGTTCCCCGCGCACCCCGCCGCGCCCCCGGTGCCGGGCCCGGGCACCGACCCGGCGGCCACCGGACAGTGGACGATGCCGTTCGCCGACCCGTCGGCCGGCTACGCCGATCCCGCGGCGGGCTACGCCCCGACGGGGCAGCAGGCTCCCGCACCGCACCAGGACCCGTCCGCGGGCTATCAGGCCAACGCGCCCGAGGGCGCCCAGGCGTGGGGCGCCGAACAGGTGCACTGGCCGGTCGCCGGCAGCCCGGAGGCGGCCAGTGGTGCCTGGACCGTCCCGGCGGTCGACGACACCCTGGAGGAGTCCGGTGAGTACCTGGTCGGCGACGACCGACTGACCGGGCACGGCGGCGCCGCGTCCTACCAGGACGGCGGCTACCCCGGCGCGCCGTACGCCGGCGGCGCCGGCGCGTCCGCCCCTGGCGAGGCCGGTGCCACCGGCCACTGGAACTTCACCGCCGGGCTCAACGCCATGAGCGGGACCGCCGGGACCGTCGACGCGGGCGGTGCCGTCGGCACCGGTCAGGACGGCGCCGCGGGGGAGCCGTTCCCGGCGCCCGCCGCCGACCCGTACGCGCCGGGCACGACCGCGGCCGGTACGGGCGGTGCGACCGGCCACTGGTCGCTGCCCGCCGACGCGCTGGCCCAGTGGCCGCCGGCCGGGCACCCGTCCCACCAGGAGCAGGCGCAGGAGCAGGCGCAGGAGCACTCGGCCGCAGGCCAGGGCGCGGCCGCAGGCCAGAACGCGGCCGCCGGCCAGGACGCCGTCGCCGAGGTGCCCGCCCCGGGAGGCGCCGAGCGGTGGACGGTCCCGGTGGTGGAGAGCGAACAGTTCGACACCACGGGGGAGTTCGTCCTCGGTGCCGGCCACGGTGCGGTCGCCGATCCCGGTGCCGCACCTGGCGCGCCGGTCGAGGAGCACACCGCCGCCGCGCTCGCGACGCCCGTCGAGCACGGTGCGCCCGCGGCCGCCGAGGCCCCTGCCGAGGCGGTGGCCGCCGGCCCGGTGCCGGCGGATCTGCCCGGTGCCCCGGAGGCGCCCGCAGCGGCTGTCCCGGACGCCGCAGCCGGCCACCCGGTGGAGCCCGCCACGGACCCCGGTGCGCCCGCCGAGCCGGCCCCCGTCGAGGCTGCCGCGCCCGCCGGACCGGTCGCCCACGCCGTCGAGGAGATCGCGGCCCACCCCGAGCCCGAGCCGGCCCCCGACGTCGCTGCCGCGCCGGACGCCCCCGACGCCCCCGACGTCACGGCCGTCCTCGACAGCCACGACGAACACCCCTCCGCCTCCTACGTGCTGCGCGTCAACGGCGCCGACCGGCCCGTCACCGACGCCTGGGTCGGCGAGTCGCTGCTCTACGTGCTGCGCGAACGGCTCGGCCTGGCCGGGGCCAAGGACGGCTGCTCCCAAGGGGAGTGCGGGGCCTGCTCGGTCCAGGTGGACGGGCGACTGGTCGCCTCCTGTCTGGTGCCCGCCGCCACCGCGGCCGGCAGCGAGGTCCGCACCGTCGAGGGGCTGGCGCAGCACGGCGTGCCCTCCGACGTCCAGCAGGCGCTCGCCGCCTCCGGGGCGGTGCAGTGCGGCTTCTGCGTACCGGGCATGGCGATGACCGTGCACGACCTCCTGGAGGGCAACCACGCCCCCACGGAACTGGAGACCCGCAAGGCGCTCTGCGGCAACCTCTGCCGCTGCTCGGGGTACCGCGGTGTCCTGGATGCCGTCGCCGAGGTCGTGAAGTCCCGTGCCGAGGCCGCCGAGTCGGCCGCCGGCGCGCAGGCGCCGGCCGAAGCCGCCCGCATCCCCCACCAGGCGGGTCCCGCCGACCCGATGGACGGGGTACCGCACCACCAGGATCCGCAGCCGGGAGGCGCTGGATGAGCGAGCGCAGCATGGGGGTCCCCCCGGCCGGAGGCTGGGGGAGATTCGTCAAGAGGTGCGCGCCTCGCGGATGCGCGGGCGAGCGGAGCGAGGACTCGGCATGAGCGGTACGACCGACGGCGCCGGAGCCGTCACCGCGACGCCCCCCGCGGGCGTCCAGATCCCCGTCGAACCGCCGCTGCACGGGCTGGGCGTCTCTCTGACGCCCGCCGACGCGGCGGCCAAGGCCGAGGGCACCTTCCCGTACGCCGCCGATCTGTGGGCCGAGGGCCTGTTGTGGGCGGCGGTGCTGCGCTCCCCGCACCCCCGGGCGCGGATCCGGTCCGTGGACACCCGGCACGCCACGGAGATGCCGGGCGTGCACGCCGTCGTCACGCACGAGGACGTGCCCGGCGACAAGGGGCACGGCCGGGGCGTCGCCGACCGGCCGGTGTTCGCCAGGGACGAGGTCCGCTACCACGGTGAGCCGATCGCCGCGGTGGCCGCCGACCACCCGGACACGGCCCGGCTGGCCGCCGCCGCCATCGTGGTCGAGTACGAGGTCCTGGAGGCCGTCACCGATCCCCAACTCGCCTTCGAGGCCGAGCCGCTGCACCCCGACGGCAACCTCATCCGGCACATCCCGCTCCGCTTCGGCGACGCCGAGGCGATCGGCGAGGTGATGGTCGAGGGCTTCTACCGGATCGGCCGGCAGGACCCGGCGCCCATCGGGGCCGAGGCCGGCCTCGCGGTGCCGCGCCCGGACGGCGGGGTGGAGATCTACACCGCCTCCACCGACCCGCACACCGACCGTGATCTGGCCGCGGCCTCCTTCGGCCTGCAACCGGAACAGGTCAAGGTCGTGGTGACCGGCGTGCCCGGTGCCACCGCCGACCGCGAGGACCCCAGCATCCAGCTGTCCCTGGGCCTGCTGGCGCTCCGTACGGGATGCCCGGTGAAGCTGGCCGCCACCCGGGAGGAGTCCTTCCTCACGCACGCCCACCGCCACCCCACGCTGCTGCGCTACCGCCATCACGCGGACGGCGACGGCAAGCTGGTGAAGGTGGAGGCGCAGATCCTGATGGACGCTGGGGCCTACGCGGACACCTCCGCCGAGGCGCTGGCCGCCGCGGTCTCGTTCTCCTGCGGCCCGTACGTCGTCCCGCACGCCGTCGTCGAGGGCTGGGCGGTCCGCACCAACAACCCGCCGTCCGGGCACATGCGCGGCGAGGGCGCGCTCCAGGTCTGCGCCGCCTACGAGGGCCAGATGGACAAGCTCGCCGCGCAGTTGGACCTGGAGCCGGACGAGATCCGCCGGCGCAACGTCATGGCCACCGGCGACCTGCTGCCCACCGGGCAGACCGTCACCTGCCCCGCCCCGGTCTCCGAGCTCCTGCGTGCCGTCACCGAGGCGCCGCTGCCCGAGCTGCCCAAGGACACCCCCGAGGCGGAGTGGCTGCTGCCGGGCGGCGCCGAGGGCGCGGGCGAACCGGGCGCGGTCCGGCGCGGGGTCGGCTACGCGCTGGGCATGGTGCACATGTTGGGCGCGGAGGGCGCCGACGAGGTGTCCACCGCGACCGTGAAGGTCAGCGGCTCGGTCGCCACCGTCATCTGTGCCGCGGTGGAGACCGGTTCCGGGTTCGCGACGTTGGCGCGGCAGATCGTCCAGGAGACCCTGGGCGTCGAGGAGGTGCACGTCGCGGGCGTGGACACCGACCAGCCGCCGGCCGGTCGGGCCTGCCACGGCCGGCACACCTGGGTCTCCGGCGGTGCCGTCGAGCGGGCCGCGAAGATGGTCCGCACCCAGCTCCTCCAACCGCTGGCCCACAAGTTCGGGATGTCCACGGAACTGCTCCAGATCGCCGACGGCAAGATCACCTCCTACGACGGGGTGCTCAGCACCACCGTTGCCGAGGCGCTGGACGGCAAGGAACTGTGGGCCACCGCGCAGTGCCGGCCGCACCCCACCGAGCCGCTGGACGAGACCGGTCAGGGCGATGCGTTCGTCGGGCTGGCGTTCTGCGCCATCCGCTGCGTCGCCGACGTGGACATCGAACTGGGCACCGTCCGGGTGGTGGAGATGACCGTGGCGCAGGACGTCGGCAGGGTGCTCAACCCGCGCCAGCTGCGGGCCCGCATCGAGGCCGGGGTCACCCAGGGGCTGGGCGCCGCGCTGATGGAGAACCTCCGCACCACCCGCGGCGAGGTCCGCCACCCCGACCTGACCGGCTATGCGCTGCCGACCGCGTTGGACGCGCCGGACATCCGGATCGTCAAGCTCGTCGAGGAGCGCGATGTGGTCGCGCCGTTCGGCGCCAAGGCGGTCAGCGCGGTGCCGGTCGTGACCTCGCCGGCCGCGGTGGCGTCGGCGGTCCGGGCCGCCACCGGCCGGCCGATCGGCCGACTGCCGATCCGTCCGCAGGCGGCGGTGGCACAGCCGGTGCAGACGTCGCAGATGCCGCAGGCATCGCAGATTCCGCAGTGATGCCGCGGTGATTCCGCAGTGATGCCGTCGCGCTGAGGGCGCGCCGGCGTCACGGGACGCCGTGTGGTGCGGGCCGGACTCCGGCCCGCACGGCAAGCCCGGCGGTACGGCCCCCACTCCACCTCCACACCGGCTCCATTCCACCCCCGCCCCCACGCGATCCACCTGACCTGCGAATTCACTCTCCGTCACGGCCATTGTCGGTGCCGTCACTTACGGTGATTTCCAGCGCATGATTCCGTGCGTGGCGTCGGTCGGCGACCGGCGGACGGTCGAGCGGCGGCGGGCGCTGCCGAGGGAGCGGAGGCGAGGGCAATGCACGGGGGAAACAGGAGAAGCGGGGGAGCCGGCGTGCGGACGCGCCTGAAGGCGGTCCCCACGGTTGTTGGGGCCGCCTTCAGGTGGCTGCGCCGAAGCGCCCGCGCGCTGCCTGCCAAGGCGTCGCGCGTGCAGAGGCCGTGGCGGGAATCGAACCCACGTAACTCGCTTTGCAGGCGAGTCCCTAAACCACTCGGGCACACGGCCGGGGTGCGGTGCTGTCCCGACTGTAGGCCGCGGGGTGGGGGGTCGGACAAGAGCGGCGGGCGGGCTGCCACGAGGCTGCAACACGCGGTTCACGAACGGGCGGCGGGCGGTGGTCCGAGGGCCTCAGGAGGCCCGGAGGAACTCCTCCACCAGCGGGCGGAACAGCTCCGGCTCGTCCACCCAGGGGTAGTGCCCCACGAGGTGAAGCGGGCGCACCCGGGCGTGGGGGAAGGCGGCGGCCACGAGTTCGCCCGCGCGCATCCCGGCCACCGCGTCCCGGTCGCCGGTGACCACCAGGGTCGGGCAGTCGACCTGCCGCAGCCCCGCCAGCAGCGCCTCCCGGGTCGGCTCGTCCACGCCCTGCCAGAAGCCGGCCCGCGGTACGGGCCGCAACTGCGCGCCCTCGGTGGCCGCGTGGGCCCGCTGCGGCTCGTCCCACCGCCCGTAGGCCAGCGGCGCCGCGGCGTACAGCAGAGCGCGGACCGCGGTCAGGTCGGACGCCTCGGTCAGTTCCTGCACCGCCACCGCGGCCTGCGGCCACCACTCCTCGTGCATCCGGGACGCGAAGATCTCCCGTGCGTCGTCGGGGAGTTCGCCCTGGAGGCGGGAGCCGGGGCAGACCAGCACCAGGCGGGTCAGCCGCTCCGGGTGGGCCGCCGCGTACGCCTGCGCCACCGTGGCCCCCGCGCTGTGGCCGAGCAGGGCGAAGCGTTCGAGGCCGAGGTGGGCGCGGAGTGCCTCGACGTCCTCGGCGAGGTGCGGGAAGGCGTACCGGCCGGGGTCGGCGGCGGCCGGGGAGGCGCCGGTGCCGCGGCTGTCCGGGACGATCAGCTGCCGGTGCCCGGCCAGGCCGCCCAGATCCCCCAGGTACGCGGCGTCCCGCCCGGGGCCGCCGGCCAGGCATACCAGGGGCGGCAGCGGGGAGTCGGCGGGCCCGAGCACGCGGTAGTGCAGCTCGGCGTCGTCGTAGGTGCGGAAGTGCGGCATGCGGACAGCTTGCCGGGCGGTCCGGGGCGGACCGGCGGGCGGGACGCTGCCGCGGAGCCGGGGGCCGACGTGCGGCGTAGGACCGACGGCGGAGGGAATCCCCGACTCCGGACAGGGGTGCAACCCCCCTACGGCCCTTACTCTGGCTCGATGACCGCTGACCCTTCGAGGCCCGCAGACGCGGCCGCCCCCGCCGCGACGGGCAGTGCCGCCGCACCCGCCGCCCGTGCCGCCACCCCGCCCCCGGACGGCTCCGGGGGCGTCCTCGGCCGGGAGCACCGCGCGCTGACCCTCGGCATCATCTCCGTCGTTTCCCTCATCGCCTTCGAGGCGAGCGCGGTGAACACCGCCATGCCGGTGGCGGCCCGCGCCCTCGACGGCATCGGGCTCTATGCCTTCGCCTTCTCGGCCTTCTTCACGGCCAGCCTGTTCGCCATGGCGCTCTCCGGCGTGTGGAGCGACCGGCGCGGCCCGCTGGCGCCGCTGTTCAGCGGGATCGCCGCGTTCGGCGCGGGGCTGCTGATCGCCGGCGGGGCGCAGGGCATGGGGATGTTCGTCGCCGGGCGCGGTGTCCAGGGCCTGGGCGGTGGCCTGGCGGTGGTGTCGCTGTACGTCGTGGTCGGCCGCGGCTATCCCGAGCGGCTGCGGCCGTCGGTCATGGCGTCGTTCTCGGCGGCCTGGGTGGTGCCGGTGATCGTCGGACCGCTGGTCGCCGGGACGGTCACCGAACAGTTCGGCTGGCGCTGGGTGTTCCTCTCCATACCCGTGCTGATACTCCTGCCGCTCGCGGTGATGCTGCCGGCGCTGCGCAAGCTGCCGCGCACCGCCCCGGCCCCGGACGGCGGCCTTCGGCACATCCTCGGCAGTCGTCGCTGCCTGCTGGCCCTGGCGGTCGCGGCGGGTGCGTCGCTGGTGCAGTACGCGGGCCAGCACCCGAGCTGGTTCGCGCTGTTGCCGACCGCCGTCGGGTTGGCGCTGCTGGCCCCGGCCATCGTGCGACTGCTGCCCCGCGGCACGTTCCGGGCGGGGCGTGGGCTGCCGGCGGTGGTGCTGATGCGCGGCCTGGCCGCCGGGGCGCTGGTCGCGGCCGAGAGCTTCATCCCGCTGCTGCTGGTCACCCAGCGCGGGCTGTCCGCCACCCTGGCCGGGCTCTCGCTCACCGGCGGCGGCCTGACCTGGGCGCTCGGCTCGTACGTCCAGAGCCGCCCGCGCCTGGACCCGCACCGTGAGCGGCTGATGGGCCTGGGTATGGCGCTGCTGGCGGCGGCGATCCTGATGGTGCCGCTGGTGCTGATCGACGCGGTGCCGGTCTGGACGGTGGCCGCGGCGTGGACGATCGGCGGATTCGGCATGGGCCTGAACATCTCCAGTGGCGGCGTGCTGCTGCTGAAGCTGTCCCGCCCGGAGGAGGCGGGCAGTAACTCCTCGTCCCTCCAGATGTCCGATGCGCTGGGCAATGTGACCTTCGTCGGCGTCAGCGGGGTGCTGTTCGTGGGCTTCGGCGGCGGTTCGATCGCCGCGGCCGGCGCCGCGTCGGCCACCGCCGGGGGCGCCGCCCCGGTGAGCCACCCCGCGGCGTTCCTGGCGGTCTTCGCGGCGATGGCGGTGGTGGCGGCCGCCGGCGTGGTGGTGTCCACCCGGCTGCGCCCGAAGGCCGTCAGCGGGCCGAACCAGCCCTAGATGAATGAGTCCGATGTTTTCAGTGGTCGTAGGCGATCAGGGATCGTTTGATCTTGGCGCCGGTGCTCCAGTTGTGCCAGATGCCGGCT
>NZ_JBHVQS010000041.1:0-78049 GCF_042886435.1 Streptomyces sp. NPDC058000 | reverse complement strand
CGGCAACGCGGCGTGGGGGCACCTCCCAGCGTTAGCTGGGGGAGTGCCGTGCCAGACGCCGCGGACCCGGCCATGATCCACCGGACAGGCCCTAGGCGCGTTTCGACGAGACGAGGTGCGCGAAGGCCACCACGTTGGCCACGTAGTCCTTGGCCTTGTGGTCGTACGAGCCACCGCAGGTGATCAGGCGGAGCTGGGCGTCCGGCGTGTCGGCATAGACCTTGTCGTTGGGGAAGGTCGCCTTGCTGAAGGTCTCCACGGAGTCGATCTTGAACGTCGCGACGATGCCGTCCTCGCGGGTGATCTCGACGGTGGCGCCGGGCTTGAGGGTCTCCAGTTGCAGGAAGACCGCCGGGCCGGTCTTGGTGTCCACGTGGCCCGCGACGATCGCGGCGCCGCGCTCTCCCGGCGCCGCACCGTCCTGATACCAGCCGACGAGGTTCTTGTCGGCGGCCGGGGGCGGATTGAGCCCCCCGGTGGGGCCGAGGGTCAGCGAGGTGAACGGCGCGTCCACGGCGATCTCCGGGATCGTCAGCCGCTTCGGTGCGGAGCGGGGCAGCGTCAGGTCGGAGACGGGCGCGGCGGCTCGGCGCTTGACGGAGGCGGCGGCCTTGGGACGGGACTGCGGCTTGGCGTCCGCCGTGGTGTCCACGGAGTTGTAGACGAGGAAGGCACCCAGCAGAAATGCTCCCGCGGCCCAGATCAGGCCGCGTCCGACGGGGCGGACCGCGGTGGCTGACTTGGGCGGATCGGGGTTCGGATTCGGCTGGGGCGACTGCTGGGCGGTCATGAGGGGCCTTTCGTGAGCGGGCGGGGCGCGGTGCGGAGGGACCGCGCGGGCGTCGGCAGCGGGTCCGCACGGACCTGCGGAGCGGCGACGACTACGCAATCGCCGCGGCCACCGTCCGGTGAGGACGGTGGCCGCGACTGCACATCGACCTCCGGAGGTGGCAGCCTGATCAGGCTGCGGTGCCCGACGCGTTGCGGCGACGCAGCATGTAGGCACCGGCGCCCAGACCACCGAGCATCAGGACGGAGCCGGCAGCCAGGCCACTGCCGGACATCGCCATGCCGCCGCCACCGGTGTGGACACCGCCGTGCGGGCGACGTCCCCAGTGGTCGCGGTCGCCGTAGCCACCGTGGTCGCGGTCGCCACGCCCGTAGCCACCGTGGTCGCGGTCGCCACGCCCGTTGTCGCGGTCGCCGCGGCCGTTGTCGCGGTCACCACGCCCGTTGTCGCGGTCGCCGCGGCCGTTGTCGCGGTCGCCACGCCCGTGGTCACGGTCCCGGTCACCACGCCCGTGGTCCCGGTCACCGCGGCCGTGGTCGCGGTCGCCACGCCCGTGGTCGTCACCGTAGTTGCTGCTGGTGTCCCAGTCCCCGATCACGGCCGTGGCCAGCGCGCCACCGCCGGTGTGCACACCGCCGTGCGGCTGACGGTGGTGGCCCCAGCCGTGGTCGCGGTCGCCGTAGCCACCGTAGTCGCGGTCCCGGTCGCCGCGGCCGTTGTCGCGGTCCCGGTCGCCACGCCCGTGGTCCCGGTCCCGGTCGCCGCGGCCGTTGTCGCGGTCGCGGTCGCCGCGGCCGTGGTCCCGGTCGCCGCGTCCGTGGTCGTCACCGCTGACCGAGGTCCCGATGCCCGAGGCGAAGCCCTCGGCCAGACCCATGGCAGTCGCGGCGGGTGCAGTGATCGTGAGCGCCGCCATCACGGCGGCGGATGCGAACAGAGTGCGGGCAGTGCGCATGGAGTCATGTTCCTTTCGGCGCGACTGCGAAGGCTGACACTTCGTCGGCACATCGGATCGCAGTAGCGACGTGATCACCGTCAGTCGGAATCCGGCTCGGCACCACCGGAGAACGTCGCATTCGGGGGACAACGTCGGCTCTTCGGGTGGCGGAGGACGACGTATTCACCCGTTGGACGGCGCGTGGCTCCGGCGTGTCGTCATCAAGGTGGGCTAGAGGGGGTCTAAGGGGGCCCGGAAGCGGCTCCCGGGCCCGTGACAGAGCGCTTGGCGCGGGCCGCCCGGACGTCCGGGCGGCCCGTCCCGGTTCCGGTCGGGCGACGGTTGTACGGGCGTTTCCCAGGCACCATGTCGCCCGTCACGAGTCAGGATCGGGACGGTCGCTGACGTGGCCACAGACACAGACACAGACACAGACACGGACACAGACACGGACACAGACACGGCCCGGGCCCCGGACCCGGGCGCAGACCGCCTGGCCTTCCTACTCCTCACGCCGGCCCCTGAGGTTGCGTCAATTGGTTGTACGCGCCTTAGAGTCCGGGAGGGGACGGGGGCGGACCGCCGGACAGCGGCGGTGCAGCGGGGAACGGAGGGCGGCGGGTGGCCATCGGAGGTCCGGGCGGGCCCGCGATTCTGCTCGACATCGGCGGGGTCCTCTCGCCGGATCACCTGCCGGCGGCCGCGGCCGAGTGGGGCGACCGGCTCGGAATCCCCCAACACGCTTTCCTGGCCGCGCTGTTCGCCGGCAACGACGACCAGGTGCTGATCGGCCGGACCGGCCAGGAAGCCTGGTGGCACACCGTCCGGCAGCGACTGGGGGCCGACCGCGCCCTGATGGCGGAGATCCGGCGGGACCTGGCGACCCGGCAGCACTGGGAGGGCGACCTGCTGGCCGGGCTACGGGCGCTGCGTGGCCGGGCCAGGACCGTCCTTGTGAGCAATGCCTGGCCGGAGATGCGCCCCGCGCTCGCCGCCGCCGGAGTGCTGGACGCCGTCGACGGCACCGTGCTGTCCTGCGAGGTCGGCCACGCCAAGCCCGACCCCCGCATCTACGCGCTCGCGCTGCGGCGGGCGGGTGTGGCGGAACCGGCAGGTGCCTTGTTCGTCGATGACACCGTGGGCCATGTGCGCGCCGCGCGGGCGCTGGGCATGGCCGGTCATCTGCACACGGACACCGGGGGCACGCTCGTCCGGATCGAGGAGTTCGTGCGGAGGGCGGGCGGCGGCGGGTGAGGGGCGGCCGGGCGGGTCAGCCGGTGCCGGCCCGCAGCGCTTCTTGGACGATGGCCTCCAGGCGGGCGTGATGGGCGCCGCGCCAGTAGACCCGTCCGCACGAGGTGCACTGCGCGAAGACGTCGTAGGTGCGCTGCGTGCCGTGTTGGAGCTGCTCCTGGACCGCGTCCTTGTCGGCGGCGGCCAAGGGGCCGTTGCACGCGGTGCAGCGGGTCCATGGGTTGAGGGTGGGCGCGAACCTGCCGAGTACGTCCCGGAGTTGGTCGTCCGGCCGGTCGCTGTAGATGTAGGCCCCGGCCCAGATCTCCCGGCGTTGCAGCAGGCCCCGGTCGCGGGAGAGCAGCACCCGCCGGTCCTTGGCGGAGAGCGCGGCCAGCGCCGCGTCGCCCGGGTCCTCGTTGGTGTACGCCGCATCGACGCCGAGCAGGCGCAGCCGGCGGGCCAGCGTGCCGAGGTGCACATCGAGCAGGAACCGCAGCGGAGCGCCGGGGACGCGCTGCGGCCGCTCGACTGCCTGTACCTCGATGTGTTCGCCCTGCCGCGGGATGTGCGAGACGGATGCCTGTGCGCCGTCCACGACCAGCCGCCCGACCTCGGTGAGCGGGACGCCCAGCGATTCGACGAGGTGGCCGAGCGTCGAAGCGCCGTCGGTCACCAGCGGCGTGCGTCCGGCGCGCCGTTCCGCTCCGACGAAGAGGTGCAGCTCAGGGGCGAAGCTGAGGGCGATCTCGGGTCCGTTCACGTCGCACAGCATGGCATCGGGCGGGCCGTGTCAGCCAGCGGATTCCGTGGTGGGGGGCGACCGGGGGCGGTGTCCGCCGGTGTCGTATCCGGCCCTTGCGGCGCTACATACGGACCGTAGCGGTCCGGCGAACGGATTGTGCACCGTGGCACAGGACCGGTCCGGCCACCGCCCCTAGCCTCACCTGCACGTCAGCAACATCAGCGACACCAACGAGGGGCGGCACCGGTGAACTGGCTCATCCACGACTACCGCGAGAAGGACCTCGCCGAAGTGGTCCACCTGATCGACTCCACGGCCGAGCTCGGGCAGGAGTCCGTCTTCTCGCTCGCCGAGTGCATCAGCGCCCTGACCTCGCGGCAGCCCGCCGTGGTCGCCGTCCACCAGGGCGTTCCCATCGGGGCGGCACTCGCCTGTGTCGCGGGCGAACGGGGCTGGGTGATGCGGATCGCGATCTCCTCGGCCTGGCGCGGCCGGGGACTGGCCAGTGCGCTGCTGGTCGAGCTGGAGCGGCGCCTGATCGCCGCCCGGGTGAGCCGGATCGCGTATGTGCTCCCCGAGGAGGACCTGCTCGGGGAGGGGCTGCTCAACGCGGGCTACACGCGGCAGCCCGCGGTCGCCTACTTCGAGAAGGTCGAGCCGCACCACGGGCCCGCGGCCGGTCTCCTGGACGACCTGGGCGGGCGGTTCCTGCCCACCGACCTGTGGGCCAAGGTCGCCGGTATGGAGGCGGAGAAGGACCTGATCGAACGGCGGGTGGTGCTGCCGCTGGCGGAGCCGGAGCGGGCCGCCCGGCACGGGGTGCGGCCGCCGCGGGCGATCGCCCTGTTCGGGCCGCCGGGGACCGGGAAGACCACGTTCGCCCGCGGGATCGCCGCCCGACTGGGCTGGCCGTTCGTCGAGCTGTTGCCGTCCAGGTTGGCGGACGAGGGCAATCTGGCGGCGGCGCTGCGCAGCGCGTTCGCCAGGATCGCCGAGTTGGAGCGGGTGCTGGTGTTCATCGACGAGGTCGAGGAGATCGCGCCGGTGCGCGGCGAGCCGGCGCAGCCGGGTGGTCTGCACGGGGTGACCAATGAGCTGCTCAAGCTGATCCCCGGCTTCCGGGAGCAGGACGAGCGGCTGCTGGTCTGTGCGACCAATTCCATCCGCTCGCTCGACCCGGCGTTCCTGCGCCCGGGGCGCTTCGACTACCTGATTCCGATCGGGACGCCCGACCAGGCCGCCCGGGCGGCGATCTGGTCCCGGTACACCGACGGGCGGCCCGATGTCGCCATTCCGGCGCTGGTCGCGGCCAGTGAGCTGTTCACCCCGGCGGACATCGAGCACGCGGCCAGGGTGGCCGCCCAGGCGTCGTTCGAGCGGGATCTGGAGGCGATCGGCGGCGGGACGGCTGCCCCGGGCCGGCTCGGCGCGAGCACCGAGGACTACCTCGCCGCGATCGGGCAGTGCCGGCCGACCGTTACGCCCGCGATGATCGACGAGTTCAGCGCCGACATCACCGCCCACGCCCGCTGCTGAGAACCCGAGACCCCGAGAGCGCGGTGGCCACCGCCGGCCGCCGCGCTCTCGGCCAGGGGCCGGGCATTTTCCACCACCGCGATGACGCCGTCGCACTGCGTCTGGAGGAGGTCCGTCCGTGCCGGCTCCTCCGCTGGAACGACGATGCCGCGTCACCGGCTGCATACGGTGAGAAGTGCAGCCGGACCGCACGGTGCGGCATTGCGCCAAGTGCGGTGGAACACCGACACAGTTGCGAGTCGAGAGAGGCGGGACGGCATATGCCGGAGAATCCGCAGGCCCCGCAGGCCGGGCAGACCCCTCGGTCCCCCGAGGTCACACAGGACCCACAGGGGTCACACGGGTCACAAGGGCCGCAGGGCTCCGAGATATCCGCATCGCGGCCCGCCCCGTCCACCGAACCCGCGCACGATCCCGCGGTCCTTCCGGTGGTCGATCTGCCCGCCTACGGCGAAGACTTCATCACCGACCCCTACCCGTATTACGCCAAGCTGCGGGCCCAGGGCCCCGTCCACCGTGTGCGCACCCCGTACGGCCAGGAGGCGTGGTTGGTCGTCGGCCATGAGGCGGTCCGCTCCGCGCTCGCCGATCCGCGGCTGGGCAAGGACTGGAGCAGCGCCAACCTGCAACGCCTCGTCGGCGACGAGACGCCCCTGTTCACCAACATGCTGGATGCGGATCCGCCGCACCACACCCGGCTGCGGAAACTGGTGGCGAAGGAGTTCACCAGTCGCCGCGTCGAGGCGCTCCGCCCCCGCGTGCAGCGCATCACCGACGAACTCCTCGACGCGATGCTGGCCGCACCGGACGGCCGGGCCGACCTCATCGAGGCGCTGGCCTTCCCGCTGCCGATGACCGTCATCTGCGAACTGCTCGGCGTCCCGTCCATGGACCGCGACGCCTTCCGCGCCTGGTCCCACGAGCTCGTCTCACCGGCCAGCCCCGAAGCGACGCAGCAGGCCGTCCAGGAGATGTCCGCCTACCTCACCGCCCTCGTCGAGGTGCTCCGCCGCGAACCCGGCGACGGGTTGCTCAGCGACCTGGTCCGGACCAGCGACGAGGACGGCGATCGGCTCTCCCACGAGGAAGTGATCGGCACCGCCTTCCTCCTGCTGGTCGCCGGCCACGAGACCACGGTCAACCTGATCTCCAACGGCGTGCGGGCCCTGCTGGAGCATCCCGCCCAACTGGCCGCCCTACGGGCCGACGACGGCCTGGTGGACAACGCCGTGGAGGAGATGTTGCGCTACGACGGCCCGGTGGAGACCACCACCTGGCGTTGCGCGGCCGAGCCGGTGGAACTCGGCGGCACCGTGATCCCGGCCGGTTCCGCCGTGCTGATCTCGCTGGCCTCGGCCTCCCGCGATCCCGAACGGTTCGTCAGCGCCGACGACTTCGACATCACCCGCGATCCGCGCGGTCATGTCGCCTTCGGCCACGGCATCCACTTCTGTCTCGGCGCACCGCTGGCCCGTCTGGAGGGCCGGATCGCCCTCCGCTCCCTACTGGACCGTTGCCCCGGCCTCGCCCTGGACACCGTCGCGGACGCCCCGGCCTGGCGCCCCGGTCTCCTCATGCGCGGCATGAACCGGTTGCCGATCCGCTGGGACGGGTAGCGGGCCTGGTGCCTGTCCGGTGGATCAGGGTCGGACAGACACCTGACGCATAGTTCGGGGAGGTCGGTGACGCGGCTGGTCCGCGCGCCGCGGTCGGCCGGCCGGCCCTGGTCGCCGGCCGGCCCTGGTCGCCGGCCGGCCCTGGTCGCCGGCCTGCCCTGGTCGTAGGGCAGGCCACGGCCGGCCGGCGGTCCGCGGATCGGCTGCCCGTCGGCGGCTGTGGGGACGTGCCCCCGACCGTCCGGTGCGGGGCCGTCCAGCGCGCTGTGCGACAGTGTCCCGATGCAAACCATCGGATTGATCGGCGGCATGAGCTGGGAGTCCACGGCGGAGTACTACCGCCTGCTCAACGAGCTGACGCGGGAGCGACTGGGCGGGCTGCACTCGGCCAAGTGCGTGCTCTACTCAGTGGACTTCGCGGAGATCGAACGCCTCCAGGTCGAGGGGCGCTGGGACGAGGCCGGCGCGGTCTTGGCCGACGCCGCCGGGGCCCTGGAAGCGGCGGGCGCGGAGCTGCTGCTGATCTGCACCAACACGATGCACAAGGTCGCCGACCAGGTGTCGTCCGCGGTCGGCGTCCCGCTCCTGCACCTGGCCGACACCACGGCGGAGGCCGTACGCGGCCAGGGACTTCGCCGCATCGGACTGCTGGGCACCGCGTTCACGATGGAGCAGGACTTCTACCGCGGCCGCCTCGTGGACCACGGCCTTGACGTGGTGGTCCCGGATGCCGCAGGGCGCGAGACCGTCCACCGCGTGATCTACGAGGAGCTGTGCGTGGGCGTCGTCAAGGAGGAGTCGCGCACCGCCTACATCGCCGTCATCGACGAGTTGATCGCCGCCGGGGCGGAGGGCATCGTGCTCGGCTGCACCGAGATCGAACTGCTCATCCGCCCACAGGACAGCCGGGTCCCCGTCTTTCCCACGACCCGGCTGCACGCCGAGGCCGCGGTCGCCCGCGCACTGGCCACGCCCTGAACACCGCGCGCCCCACCGCCAGCCACCTGCGCCAACTCGCACCCCTTGTGGTCGCGTTCGTCGCCGTGCCTCCGTCGCAGCCCGGGCGCGTCGTGACGACAGGTACGCTGACAGGGTGTCTCACACCGAGTTAGAACGCCTGGCCAGGATCCGGATACAAGTCACCGGAGAAACCCTCGAACGCGCCCTGGCCGTGCTGCGCGGAGACACCGCCGAGGCGGGACCCGCCCCCCTGACCGGAGCCGGGGCGGGCGCTGCCCCCCATGTCGGCCCCAACCCCGGCGCCGAAGCCGCCGGCACTGCCGCCTCCGATCCCGACTGGGAAGCGGAACCCCCGCATCAGCCCCCGCACCCTCGACGTCCACACCTGCGCGGCCTGTGACAACTCCGGGCCAGCACATGGGCGTTACTGCCGGCAGCCACGGACTTCCCCATCGGGGCAGCCGCGCCGGACGAGCCCGCTCCAAGGTCCAGACAGCGGCGGAACCAACGAGCGCCCAGACTGGATCAGCACAGCCTCCCAGCCAGGCAATCGCCGGCCCGCCGCCCCACCCGGTTCGCCGGGCGCGCTGGGCAACCGCAGCACTGCGCTGAGTACGGAGTGCGGCAGCACCGACACCAGGAATCCGGTGCCCGTCCGTGTCCGTCCAGGCGCAGAACGCCAGCGGCCGGCCTGGTATCCGCATCCCCCACGGCCGCACCAGTGCGAGCGCCAGGACGACCCCGAGGGCCGCCATGCCGATCGTCACCAGGTTGAGCAGGACCCATCCGAGCAGGTCGAAGCCCGCTCCCACCGGGGCCACCCCGAGCATCAGCGCGTCATGGAACCAGCCGCCTCGCCAGGAGCGGGGTCCGGGGTACCTGGTGCCCTCCGCTGGCCACCATGCGGACCTCACCCCGGTCGCTGATCTCTGCGCGCACGATCCCCGACTCGTCCTCGTAGATCGGATACCCGCCCGCTCCCGCCTGGTCGGTACGCCGGACGATCACCACGTCGTCCTCCACCGCGGGGGCCTGAAATACCAGCTCATAGCGTTCCGGGTAATCCATCGGGGCCTCCCGATACTGCTCTGCGGGTTCTACCGCCCAAGACGCCACTCCCGCGGTCGCTACGCGCGGGCCGCACCGCCCCGGCCCTTCCATCCTCGCCCACGCCAGAGCCCCACGCCTCACCACACATCATTGAACGCTTAACGGATTACGGCGGTGGCGATGCATGTCACACCACGCTCATACTCCCACCACAGAAATTCGGGATCAAGGTAGACCCGTGGGTTGATGTCTCGTGACGTGACCGAAGCGAAAATCAAAGCAATGAAACGCCGATGAGTGACCTCCACCGATCCACACCCGCCTTCCAGGCCCCGAACTCCCGGAGCGACCATGCCCATTGACCATTCCACACGCCGCCGCCCGCAGCTGACCCTCACCGCCACTGCCGTCGCGTTATCCCTCCTCACCCTCCCCACCACCGCCTCCGCGGCCGCCCTCGCTTCCCCCCTTCCGTCACAGGCCACAGTCGCCGGCGCACCGGCCGCCATCTCGACGTCGACGAGCCCCACCCGCCACGCCGGACTCGACCGCCAGGCCCTGACGAAGTCCCTCCAGGCATTCCACGACGCGGGCATGTACGGCGCCTACTCGGCCGTGCGGGACGGCTCCGACGCCTGGCAGGGCGCGGCCGGGGTCGCCGACATCGACACCGGGCGCCCCACGACGCCGCAGATGCAGCACCGCATCGGCAGCATCACCAAGACCTTCACCGCGGTCGCCGTGCTCCAGGAAGTCGGCAAGGGCCGCATCGGCCTCGACACCCCGATCAGCCACTATCTGCCCGATCTCATACCGGGCGAGCGCGGCCGGGCCATCACCGTCCGGATGCTGCTCAATCACACCAGCGGCATCGGCGAATACGCCGGAGCGATCTTCCGCACCGCGGACAGTTTTGAGGGCAATCGCTACCATCACTTCGCCCCGGAAGAACTGGCCCGCCTCGGAATCGCGGCACCCCCATTCGGCAAACCAGGTCAAGGCTGCCACTACTCCAACACCAATTACGTCCTCGCCGGCCTCCTCTTGCGCAAGGTCACCGGACAATCCCCCGAGTCCTACATCACCGCACACGTCATTCGTAAAGCCGGCCTGCGGCACACCTACTTTCCCCAGTCGCCCACCCTCTCCGGCCCGCACGCGAAGATGTACGAGGCCGCCTACGGAGGTTTCAACCCGCCGCGTGACTTCAGCGTCTACAACATGTCCTGGGCCTCCACGGCCGGCTCCCTCATATCGACGATGCCGGACCTCAACCGCTTCTACCGCGCCCTGCTGGGCGGCGAGTTGCTCGCCCCGGCAGAGCTGCGCCAGATGAAGACGACGGTGCCGATCGAGGGCTCATTCATGCGCTACGGCCTCGGCCTGCTGAAGACGACCTCCGACTGCGGAGACTTCTGGGGCCACAACGGCCTGGTACTCGGCGCGATGACCTGGTCCCTCACCAGCTCGGACGGCCGCCGGCAGCTGTCCCTCGGCTTCAACCTCACCCGCTACCAGAAGCTCGATGCCCACAACCAACCCATCACGGGCCCGATCGACGACGCCATGAACGCCTACATCGCGCAGGCCGCCTGCGGCACCAAAGCCAACACCGGCACGGGCACAGGCACGGGCACCGGCACCGGCCGCCCCCTTGCCACGACCCCACCCACCCACCTGGCCTTCACTCCACAACACCAGGCCCGATAGGTCCGCACGCAACCCGCGAGTGCGGATGCCCTCAAGGCCGCGCACACCCCAGGACTAGACATGAACGACGAACCATTCGCCCCCATGGAGCAGATTCTCGCCGAGCGAGCCTGCGAGCGTCTGATCATCGACTTCGTGCACCGCCTCGACCTCGGAGACCCGAGTTCCGTGGCCGAACTCTTCACGGCCGACGGCATCTGGGAGTGGCCCCACGGCAACCGCCGCATAGCAGGCCGCGAAGCACTGCGCGAGTACTTCAGCTCCCGCCCGGCGGACCGCCTGTCCCGCCGCCTGATGACGAACATCCTGGTCACCGTCACCTCCGCCACGACAGCAACCGCCACGTCCTACCTCACCACCTACCGCGTCGACGGCTTCGTAGACGGCATAGTCCCGCCACAACACCCCACCAACGTGGGCCACTACGAGGACGCCTTCCGCAAGGTCGACGGCACATGGCTACTCGCCACCAGAACCACCCACCTGGCCTTCGGGACCGACACCCAGCGCGTCACGCCCCCGAGCAGCAGCTGAGAGGGAGAGGCCGAAAAAACGGGGAGAGAGAAGGGCCCCGCTCCCGTGCATTGCCACGGGAGCGGGGCGGGTCCGAGAAGCGCCAGCAGCTCGGATAGTGACGAGGACTACCGTACGGGCGACCACTGACACCACCGCTGCGGACCAGCACACACCGGCAACGCACAGCAGCAACGCGCCCACCCACCGCCGTAGGCCCCGGCCAGCGCGGCGGCACCTTGCCGCACACCCCCGCCCTCGTCCCAAGCCCCGGCCCACACCGTACCCACGCAGGAAACACCACCCGATCCAGGGAATGCACTCCGGCAGCATGCACGTCGAGGGATCGGCACGGGATCCTCATCCGGCCGCGGATCGGCCGGCTGAAGAGCCCCGCTCGAACTCAGGCGCCTTCACCGGCGAAACACATGGTGCTGCTGACCCATCACGCGGCGGCGGGCCGACGCTCCGCGGGCGACAGTAGGAGCACCTCCAGGGCGCGGGCGCAGGCCCTCGCCTGGGTGAGGAGCCAGTCCGTGCGGTCCGGCGTGATCATCTCCGGTGTGCCGCGGACGGCCAGCGCGAAGCGGGCGGACTCGGCGCGGTCGAGGACGGGCACGGCGAGCGTACGGACGCCGTACGCCGACTCACCGTCGTTGACGGCATGTGCATCGGCGCGCACCCGCGCCAACTCGGCGGCCAGCTGGATGGGTTCGACGATGGTGCGGTCGGTGAAGGCATACAGCGGCGGCAGTGATTCCGGGCCGCCCTCGCCGGGCCGCGGCCAGGCCAGCAACACTTTGCCGAGCGCGGTGGAATGCAGCGGCCGGCGCAGCCCCACCTTGGGCGTTACCGAGCCGCCCGCGACGATCACCGCGTACGGGCCGCTGCGTAGGGCCAGGTCGACCGTGGTGCCGGTGCGTTGAGCCAGGTCGGCGAGCTCGGGCGAGGCGAGATGCAGCCCGCGCTGATGGTAGGAGAGACGGCCCAGCTCGGTGACGGCCGGGCCGAGTCGGTAGCGGGCGGTGCGGGGGTCCTGCTCCAGGAATCCGGCGCCCAACAGGGTACGGGCGAGCCGGTGGGCCGTGGAGGTGGCCAGTCCCAGGCGGCGCGCGAGTTCGGAAGCGCTCAGGTCCGGGGCGTTGTCGTGGAAGCAGTGCAGCACGTCCAGGGCGCGCCGGACCGCCTGGGCGCCGGCGGGCGCCGGTGCCTGGGTCATGGGTGACTCCTCCCGCCGCCCCGGCGACTGCCGGGGAGTACCGCAGGGGGCGCCCGGTGCGGGGCCCTCCGCGCTCACCATCAGTCCCACATTACGGCACATGGAGGCGGCTCGAAGGAGTTCGTGGAAGCAGTTGAGAAGGGGGGTAGGCAATGTTCACAGGGGCTCAAGGAGGGCTGTGCAATGCTGCGTTCACGCTCGGTCCCATATTGTGGGAAGCAGGTTGTCTGGGCAGCCAAGGCCATGCCAGGCTGCGGTCAGCCGCCGGGGAGTCCGGTGCCCGAACCGGAGGAAGGGAGTCGTGCGATGCGTATCACCGCCGCTCCCGGTCTGTTCACCGCGCGCCGTCACATCGACTTGGGCCGCGTCTTCAGCGCTTCCTGTCGCTGATCCCTCTCCCCAACGGCCCCACAACACGGCTCACCACGTCCGTGCGCCGCATGCGCTGCACGTACTACATATGCCGCATGTTCCGCATGTTCCGCATGTTCCGCACATGCGGCATGCCACGACGGCGTAAGCCGCGCTCACGTGTGGCGCCGGACGCCCCGCCACGCACACCCCCGTCAGGCGCCCTGCCCCACAGCCCGTCACACGCCCCGTCACACGCCCCGTCACACGTCCTGCCACACCCCCGTCACACGTCCAGTCGTGCGTTCCGTCTCGTGACGGCCGGACGCATCGGTGCCCGCCCCCGTACATGAGTCAGGTGAGCCGTGCCAGGCACGCGCCGGATGACCGGCCGCACCCCATCGGCCGCCCCCTCGGCCGCGCCCCGCGGCCACAGGCACCTCCCCCCACCTCATCAATTCCTGCCCCGCGCCCGCCCGTTCCCGCGCGGGTCCGCCCACTCCTTACTGGAAGCCCCATGACGACGCATCCTCCGCTGCCCGACACCCTGTGGTTCACCCGCTGTCCGGTGCCCACCGCCACCGGGATCGCCGCCGACCGGAACTGGCTCGCCGACGAGTTCGCGCCCGACGGCATCGCCGTGCGGTCCCTCCAGGACTCGGCCCCCGACCTCGACACCGCGGCCCGGCAGACCCACTACACGCACGCCCTGCCCGGGCTGTTCCGCGAGGGCGGTAACGTGCCCGCGCTGTGGGCCCGTTCGGGCGGCGAGCCGACCCGGCTGATCGGCCTGACCTGGATCGAGGAGCGGCAGTCGGTCCTGGTCGCGCCGGGATCCGGGATCCGCGGCGCCGCTGCCCTGCGCGGTCGTCGCCTGGCGGTTCCCCGGCATCCGATCGCCATCGACTTCTGGCGGGCCATGGCACTGCGCGGCTTCGAGGGCGCGCTCGCCTCCGCCGGACTCGCCCTGGCGGACGCCACCCTCGTCGACGTACCCGCCGACAGGCGCACCGGGCAGTGGGCCGCCGGCCTCGACGCCCTGCGGCGCGGTGCCGTGGACGCCGTTTACGTCAAGGGGGCGCTGGCCGTGGAGGCGGCCCGGCATGCCGGGGCGGAGGTAGCCGTCGAACTGGACGCACTGCCCGACCGGAGGCACCGGGTCAACAACGGCACCCCGCGCCCGATCACCGTTCACCAGCGCCTGTTGGACGAGCACCCGGATCTCGTCGAGCGCTTCCTCGCGGTGCTGCTGCGGGCCGCCGACTGGGCCGCGGACCGGCCGACGGAGGTCGCCCGCATCCTGGGCGCCGAGACCGGCGCCGGCGCGGAGGGCGTGCACGGCGCCTACCGGCCCGGCACCCACCGCACCCTCCACCCCGATCTCTCCCCCGAGCGGCTGGGTCTGCTCGCCCGGCAGGAGGCGGCCCTACGAGCCCACGGCTTCCTGCCCGAGCCCGTGGACGTGCACGCCTGGGCCGACCCCGAGCCGCTGCGGCGCGCCCGCCGCCGGCTCGCGGCCACCGCTCCGGCCGGCACCTGCCACGCCGCGGAATCCGTATCCGTGCCGGGCCGGTACGGCACGCCCACCCCCCTCCCGTCCGGTACGGACACGTAAGGACCCACCATGCGCATCCCCGGCATCCCCCGCATCTCCCGTGCCCCCCGCACTCCCCGCTGCGTCTCCATGACGCTCGCGGCCGTCGCCGTGCTCGCCGCCGTCACCGGATGCGGCACCTCCGAGGCCGACGCCGGCTCCGGGCGGTCCGGGATCACCGTCCGCATCCCCGACCCCGGCAACTCCGGTGTGCTGGCGCGCGGCAAGCAGGACGGCTCCCTGGCCAAGGCCCTGGCGAAGGTCAATGCCACGGTCGTCTGGACCGGCAGCGCCGGCCCCTTCGCCCCCGCCGCCCAGGCGCTCAACGCCGACCAGTTGGACATCGCCACCGGCTCGATCACCTCCGGCCTCACGTCGCTGGCCCAGACCCCCGGTTTCGCGTTCTTCACCGCCACCGCGCCCGATCCGGTCGGCGAAGGCATCCTGGTCAGGAACGGTTCCGGGATCGACTCCGTGCAGGACCTGGTCGGCAAGAAGGTCGCCGTCAATCAGGGCGGCACCGGCGAGTACCTGCTCCTCAAGGCCCTCGCCAAGGCGGGCGTCCCGGCGGACAAGGTGGAGCGGGTCTCCCTGCGCCCGGACCAGACGGCCGCGGTCTTCAACACCGGCAAGGTGGATGCCTGGGCCGTGTGGTCGACGTACTCCGTGGCCGAACTCGGTCGCGGCGGCGCGCACTTCATCGCCGACGGACGGGCCGTCGGCTCCGACAACTACAGCCTGACCGCGGTCCGTTCGGCCTTCGCCGACCGGCATCCGGAGGTCGTCACGGCCCTCTACCGGTATCTGCACGACGGCAGCGTGCAGGAGAAGCGGGATCCGGCCGGGTTCCTGAACGTCACCACCGACGCCGGTCCGCAGGCCCTGACCGGTGCGGCCAGGCGCACGCAGATCGCGTTCACGTGGCAGGGCGGCACGGTCGAGCCGATCACTGAGGCCGACGTCAAGCGGTTCAAGGACGTCGCCCGCTTCTATGCCGAGCAGAAGGTGACCCGGGCCGAGGTGGACATCGCCGCCCACGTCATCGACGTGCGCAAGCTCGCCGCGGGGAAGGTGTCATGACCGCGGTCCTTGAGGGGCTGGTCGCCCCCCGCGCCACCGTGCGGCGGCCGCGTTCCCGCGCCCACACCCTGACGGTGCGTGCCCTTGGTCCGCTGGTGCTGCTGGTGCTGTGGTGGGTGGCGTCCGCCACCGGTGCGCTCACCCCTGACGTCCTGGCGTCGCCGGCCGGCGTGCTGCGGGCGGTCGGTGAGCTGTGGGGCAACGGACAGTTGCCCGACGCGCTCACCACCTCCCTCACCCGCTCCGGTCTGGGGCTGCTCATCGGGCTCACCGCCGGACTCACCCTGGGCATCACCACCGGCTTCACCCGGCTCGGTGACGAACTCCTCGACTCCTCGCTCCAGACGTTGCGCACCGTCCCGTTCCTGTCGCTGGTGCCGCTGTTCATGGTGTGGTTCGGGATCAACGAGATCGCCAAGGTCCTGCTGATCGCGGTCGCCACCACCTTCCCGATGTACATCGCCACGTCCAGCGGGGTCCGCAACGCCGATCACAAGCTGGTCGAGGCGATGCGCAGCTTCGGCATGAGCCGGCTCGGCATCGTCCGCGAGGTGGTGCTCCCCGGCGCCCTGCCGTCGCTGCTCGCCGGGCTGCGCCTGTCCATGACGCTCAGTGTGATCGCGCTGATCGCCGCCGAGGAGATCAACGCGACCGCCGGCATCGGCTATCTGATGGCCCAGGCACAGAGCTACGCCCGCACCGACATCCTGGCGGTCTGCATCCTGGTGTACGGGGTGTTCGGGCTGCTCGCCGACGGGATCGTGCGGCTGCTGGAGCGGGTCCTGATGCCCTGGCGAAAGGCGGCCCACCGATGAGCGACGCCGTACGGACGTCCGTCCCCGCTGCCACCGCGACCGGCACCCCGTCGACCGGCGGCGTCGCCGTGCACGTCCGCGGTCTGCGGCGGGTGTTCGGACCGCGGGCCGTGCTCGACGGTCTTGAACTCACCATCGGGCGTGGGGAGTTCGTGGCGCTGCTGGGTGCCAGCGGCAGCGGGAAGACCACACTGCTGCGCATCCTCGGCGCACTGGACGGCGCCGACGCCGGCGAGGTCCTGGTGCCCGAGGCGCGCACCATCGTCTTCCAGGAGCCCCGGCTCGTCCCCGCCAAGCGGGTGCTGGCCAACGTGACCGTCGCGCTGCCGCGCGGCCAGGCGGAACGCGGCCGCCGGGCACTGTCCGAGGTCGGTCTCGAAGGGCACGCCGATGCCTGGCCGGCGACCCTGTCGGGCGGTGAGGCCCAACGGGTCGCGCTCGCCCGGGCCCTGGTCCGCGAGCCCGAACTCCTGCTGTTGGACGAGCCGTTCGCCGCCCTCGACGCGCTCACCCGGCTCCGGATGCAGGACCTGGTGGGCGAGCTGTGCCGGACCCACCGCCCGGCCGTGCTGCTCGTCACCCACGACGTCGACGAGGCCGTGCGCCTGGCGGACCGCATCTGCGTCCTGCGTGACGGGCAGCTTGTCACCGACGCACCCGTCGCCGTGGACCGCCCCCGCGACCCCGGCGACCCCGCGTTCGCCGCCCTGCGCCGACGACTGCTGACCGACCTCGGCGTGCACCCGCCGGAGGCCGCCCCCGGCACCGACCACCGCCCCACTCCACCCACTCCGTCCATCCGATCCGAAGCGAGCGTGATCTGAATGACCGTCATCATCGGTGTACACAGCAGCAATCCGACCCTGTACTACCTCTCCCGACTCGACTACGCAGCCGAGGAACTGGCCGCCGTCGGCAAGACGGCCGCCTTCCACACATACACCAACGGCGTGCGCACCGGCGAACTCCTCACCCAGGGCGTCATCGACTTCGGCGGTACGGGCTCCACCCCGCCGATCACCGCCCAGGCAGCGGGCCACGACCTCGTCTACACCGCGGTCTCAGCGCCCCGGCCCGACCACGGCGCACTCCTCGTCACCGAGGACGGCCCGGTCCGCACCGTCGCCGACCTCAAGGGCGGCACCGTCCACCTGGCCATCGGCTCCTGGCAGACCCACCTGGTCGCCAAGGCCCTCGACGACGCCGGACTCTCCTACGCCACCGACATCACCGCCGTGCGCGGCGACGAGCACAGCGAACGGCTGCTGCGCTCCGGCGGGATCACCGCCTGGGTCGCCCAGGGCGCGCAACTCGTGGCCGCGCGCCGGACCGGCGGCGTACGGGTCCTGGTGCCCACCGCCGACGTGCTCACCGACCGGTCGGTGTACTTCACCCGCCGGGACCTCGCCGAGCAGCGGCCGGAGGTCGTGGCGGCCCTGACCCGGGCCCTGCACCGCGCCGATGCCTGGGCCGCGGCCCACCCCGGGGAGGCCGCCGAGATCGCCGCCGCGCACCAGGGCGGCACCGCCGACGACTGGGAGACCGCACTGCGCGCCCTGCCGTGGCGGACCGAGGAGGTGAGCGGGGCGTTCCTCGACGAACAGCAGCGGGCCGCCGACGTCTTCGTCCGCACCGGCTTCATCGAGCACCCGGTGACCGTCGCCCGCGCCGTCGCCGCCCGGTCCTGAGGAGCGTCCCCGACCATGCCCTCCGAAGTCCTCTGGTACCTCATCCCGCGCGAAGGCGCCTACCCCTGGGAGCCGGCCGGGCGTCGCCCCGTCGACCTTCGCTACCTCCAACAGCTCGCCGGCACCGTCGAACGGCTCGGCTTCACCGGCGCACTGCTGGCCACCGACCTCTACGACGTATGGCCACTGGGCAGCGCGCTGTCCGCCGCCACCAGCACCCATTTCAAACCGCTCCTGGCGGTCCACCCCGGGCTGATCTCCCCGACCCTGCTCGCCAAGATGGCGCTCAGCTTCGACAACCTCTTCGGCGGCCGGCTGCGCTTCAACGTCGTCAACGGTTCGACGCAGACCCTGCGCGAGTACGGACTCCAGGTCGAACACGACGAGCGCTACGCCCTCAGCGCCGAATACTGGTCGATCGTGAAGCGACTGACCGCCGGCGAGGTCTTCGACCACAAGGGCCGCTTCTACAAGCTGACGGATGCGGGCGCCTCCTTCCGCGACCTCAAACCGGTCCAGAGCCCGCACGTCCCGCTCTGGTTCGGCGGCTCCTCGGCCCCCGGCATCGAGATGGCCGCCGAGCACGTCGACGTCTACCTCACCTGGGGCGAACCCCCGCACCTGCTCAAGGAGAAGCTCGACCGGGTCCGCGAGCGCGCCGCCGCCCACGGGCGCACGCTGCGCATCGGACTGCGCCTGCACCTGATCGTCCGCGACACCGAGGACGCGGCGTGGGCGGCCGCGGACCGGCTCCTCGACGTCACCAGCGAAGCCACCTACGCCCGCCAACTCGGGGCGCGGACGGGCGAGGACGGCGTGGGCTGGCAGCGCCAGTTCCGCCAGCACGGCGGCAAGGTCCCGGCCCGGGCCAGGGAGTTGGAGACCCACCCCAACCTGTGGCCGGGCATGAGCCTGTTCCGCCCCGGACCCGGTACCGCCGTGGTCGGCTCCACCGCTCAGGTCGTCGAGCGGTTGCAGGAGTTCGAGGCACTCGGCGTGGACACCTTCATCCTGTCCGGCAACCCCCTCCTGGAAGAGGCGTACCGGGTGGCTGAGACGGTGCTGCCGGCCCTGGGGGTCCGCCGCCCCACCACCCCGTAGCGGAGGGGGCGGGGCAGCCCGGCCGGGCCTCGGCCCGGCGGATCGGCTGCCGCCAGTCCTCCGGGCCGACAGGGGCACCGTGATCTGCTGCGACAACCAGGCCGTCGGGGGGCGGTTCCGCTGACGACCCGGCGCACGTGCCCGACAGACAGTCGACGCCGGGATCTAGGCGCGCCCGGTCGGATGTTGGTGCAGGTACTGGAGGCGGGTCTGTGCCGTGTACACATGGCGGGGGTCGAGCGCGGGCAGCTGCCGCAGCAGGTTGATCAGCTCGGGGCCGTTCTCGATCGCCTGCTCGGTGTCAGCGATCTGGTTCCAGCAATAGTGCGCGCCACGCGCCGCGTTGAGGACTTCGGCGGAGTCGGGCGGCTGATGGGCCAGCCGGGTCCGGGCAGCCGCCACCCACAGCTGCGTGGCGAGCGGCCAACGTCCCGCGATACGGGCGAGGTCGGCGCGGATTTCGGCCCATTGCGTGGCTTCCGGTGAGTCGTACCCGTAACGCTGGAGTGCCTGCTGTTCCCAGGACGCCGCCATCTCCGCGGCTTGGTCGTGCCGCCCGGCCTGCGCCGCCTGCCAGATGAGCGGCCTGGGGTCCGGGGCGCTCGTCGGCCCGACGGACGGGGCGGGTGACTGTGGGGCGGGAGGGGCTACGGATGCCGTCGGGGCGGGTGCCGGTGCCGGCAGCGAGGGAGATACCGGTAGGGAGGGCGATACCGGTGCGGGTACTACTGGTGGGAGTTGTTGCGGAAGTACGGGTTGCAACAGGGGCGTTGACTGTGCCGCAGGGGCCGGCTGTGGGTGAGGAGCTGGCTGTGTCTGCGGGGACTCCAGAGGCGCGTTCCCATGGTCCGGGGTGACGGGAAGGGCCGGGCCGGTGCGGGACACGGCGGCGGGAACGGGCGCGGGGTTCTGGGTGGGCACGGGGGTTGCGGCAGGAGCGGGCGGGAGCGGCGCCGGCTGCCCTGCCTGCACGGGGAACGGCCCCGGCACAACGGGCGCGGGGTACGGACCCGGCGCAACGGGCCGCTGCTCCCGGGGCTGGTCGTCGACGAAGGGCGGGGCCCCGTACGTCACGGCCGCCGGAAGCGGCGGGAAGTGATCGAAGTCCGCCGGGGCCGGTGCGGGCTCCGGTTCCCTGCGCCGCAGCGCGGGGAGGAGGGCACGGTCGCCGGAGAGTAGACGCTTGATCGGTGCTTTTGGCTGGGTTTCTGCGGTGTCGTGCGGGTAAGAGGGGGCGAGTTGTGGTGTGTTCGGCAGGACGAGCGTGCCGGGCGGTATGGCTGCGGCGGCCACGGCCAGCGCGTGCAGCCGGGCGTTCGACGGCCGGTCGGGATGGGAACGCAGCACCTCGATCAGGTGCTGGGTGTAGACGCTGATGCCGTCGGCCGTACCGGAGAGGCCGGGGGGCGTCACGACCCCGTAGACCTCGGCGTTCACCTCCGGCAGGGCGCCGAGTTCGTGGAGCACGGCCCAGGCACCCTTGTCGGCGGCCATGTCGACCAGCACGGTCGAGGGACCGCGCCGCTGGCGCAGCTCGTTCTTCACCCATTCCCAGGGCAGCGCCGTGTAGCGCGTGGTGGCAGCGGTCGAACCGGCGGACGCGAGGTGGAGCCGATGGTGCTTGCGGTCCACGGTCAACTGACCGGCGAGATAGACGAGCAGGGGCCCGGAGGCCGCGGCAGCCGTTCGCAACCTGATGAGCAGGGTGTTCTGGTCACGTGCGCCGTCGAGGTGGACGAGGTCGGCCGGCAGGGTGCTGCCGAGCAGCGCGGGCACGGGAACGGCGGTCAGCGCGGCCAGATTGGCGCTGGGTATCACCTGGACGGTGCGTCGGTGCGTGGCCCTGGCCCCCGCGATCAGCAGCACGTGGCCGCGCTGTTCCTCCCCGCTGGTCTGCATAGATGCACCCTACTCATGCGGCGGCCCGGACGTCGGATCGGCTGTCGGTTATTTGCCGGACCGGGTCGCGCCACGCCACGCCGCACCGCGTCGTGCCATGTCGTGCCATGTCGCGGCGCGTGGCACCGCGTCGCGTCATGGGGCGCACGGCGGGCCGGGCTCGTACGAGGTCGACCGACCCGGAGTCCAACGTTCCGGTCAGTCGATGGGGCGGCTGGGACAACAGCGACGCAGGAGGCTCGGGCGGCCCGCGCACCGGCACAGCGGCGCTCCACCCGGAGCCGACGATCGTTGCCGGAGCGACCCAAGTCAGCGACGGGATAACGCGCTTGCTCGGCCGTACTCCCCCTCACACCGGCCGATGCACGAAGATGAGGGGCATGCTCATGTGGGTCGTGGACGTCGTGTTGGGTGTCGCGCTCACGGCCGTCGAGGTGGCGGCCCTGGTCGCGTTCTGGTTCTGGGAGAACCTCAAGCTGTGGGCCGCCCAGGGGCAGGAGCGCCCGCCCGGCTCGGCGGTGCGGCTCTGGCTGGTACTGACGGCGGGGCCTGCCGGTCTGGCGCTGGTCAGCCTTCACGCCTTCCGGGCCGGCCTACCGGCGACCGGCCTGACCCAGGCCCTGATCGCCGCCGCACTCGCCGGGGTCCTGGTACTGGGACTCGGAACGGTGTCGTCCCGCTGGGTCGCCCGTTCCTTCGAGCGTCACCTCGGCAAGCGCCGACATCCCCACGCCAGACACGGTACGGACGGACGCGACGCGGGCAGACACGACGCGGGCAGACGCGACTCAGGCAGACATGACACGGGCAAGGACGGCTCGGACAGGGTTGGCCCGGTCGGGGACTGAATGCCGGGCCGGCCGATCCAGGCAGGCAGGCGGGCCGGACAGCAGACAGTGATGGCACGCGCTCAAGGTGCAACGGCACGGAGCACCCACCCGCCCCGCCGTCTCGACACAACCGGCGACCCGCGTCCTCCGCTGCCACCACATCCACATCCACATCCACATCCACTTCCCACCGCTCGGCTCGGCGGGAATCCGCGTATCAGCCCGCCCCGCGCGACCTGTCACCGGGGCGCGGTGCACCGTGCCCGACGCATGGCCGAAGATAGGTGCATAGCGAATACGTACGCGAGAGGTCCGTCATGCCCCACATCACCGTCGACTACTCCGCACAGCTGGCCGGTGTCTTCGACCTGCGGGCATTCGTGCGGGAGCTCCACCCGATGGTGCGCGAAGAGGCCGGCTCGGCGGGTGTGTGCAAGACGTTCTTCCGACCGGCCGCGGACACCTACGTCGGCGACCGGGATGCGGGGAAGGTGGCTTTTGTACACGTGGAGGTCGGCCTGCTGCCGGGACGTACGGAGGAGCTGAAGGCCCGGCTGTCGGAGGACGTGCTGGCCCTGCTCGGCAAGCACCTGCCCGGGGACGACGCGCACGAGGTGGTGTCCTCCGTGGAGGTCCGGGACCTGGCCGGCTCGTACCGCTTGCACCACTCCCCGTAGGAGGCGCGGCCGGGGGTGGAAGAGCCGCTGGCCTGACGTCACGTCCGGGGCTTCAGCGGTGGCGCGCTTCTACGATCGGCTCCCGGCCGAGGGAAAATCAATCGTTGCGGCCGGCTCAGCGGGCGGGTTTTTCCCAGGTCAGCGAGTACCGGCGGAGTACGTGCCGGCGGTAGCGCATACCGGGCAGCAGCCGTCGTGCCGCGGCCCGCACCTGCCCGTAGCTCATCTGCGGGACGGCGACCGGCATGCCCTCCGGCCCGCGCGCGCGACGCAGCACCTTCGTGATCCGCACGATTGGGGCAGCCGCGATCATTGCTGCCCACTCCGACCGGCTCGCCTCGCGGGCCAGGCCGACGACCACCAACGTGCCGCCAGGCCGCAGCAGCTCACGCATGCGGATGAGAGCCGCCTCGAAGTCCATGTGATGGATCGTGGTCACCGAGCAGATGAAGTCGTAGCCCGCGGCGGGGAGGTCGGCGGTGAGGAAGTCGCCCTCGACAAAGCTGAGATCCGGGCAGCCGGCGGCGAGTTCGCGTGCGCAGGCGATCATCGCAGGCGACTTGTCGATGCCTGTGACGCGTTGCGCCTGCTCGGCGAGCTTCCGCGCCAGCAGCCCGTCCCCGCATCCGACGTCCAACGCCTCACCGCACCCCTCGGGCACGATGCGGAGGATGCCCGGATGCCGGGCGACGTTGGTGTTCCAGTACGGCTTCAGGTCGGCCTGGCGCATCGGCACATCGTAAGGGCACGGCCCGGGCCCTCCCGGTGCGCACCGGCGGACCCGGACGGCGCCAGCGCGAACGAACCATCAGGAGGCCGACCGATCCGGGGCCTATCGGGGGGTCAGCACACAGAACTCGTGACCGTCGGGGTCGGCCATCACCACCCGGTCGACGTCCCCTTGGCCGATGTCGATGCGCGTCGCCCCGAGGGAGACGAGCCGGTCGACCTCCGCCTGCTGGTCACTGCCGGCCGGTGGAGCGAGGTCGAAGTGCAGCCGTTCCTTGCCCGTCTTCGGCATCAGGGGTGGACCACCCCATGTGACCTTCGGACCGCCGTACGGTGAGCGGATCGCGGTTTCCTGGTCCTGGTCCCACACCAACGGCCAGCCCAGCGCTCGGCTCCAGAAGTACCCGGCCTCCTGCGAACCATCGCCCGCCAGCGCTCCGATGAATCCGCACTCTGCGAGGAAGCCGTTGCCCGGCTCGATGACACAGAACTCATTGCCCTCGGGGTCGGCGAGCACCACATGCCCCTCCTCCGGGCGTTGACCGATGTCGATGTGCCGGGCGCCGAGTTCGAGCGCCCTCTCCACCACCTGCTTCTGGTCGTCGAGGGATGTGCTCGTCAGATCGAAGTGCATGTGGTTCTGGCCTGTCTTCCGCTCCTGGGTCGGGAGGAAGCAGAGCCGGAACCCGGTGTCGTCGCTGGGCAGCAGTGTGATGCCGTCGGAGGAGTCCTCGGATGTCTCCCAGCGGAGAAAGTCCGCCCAGAAGCGCGCGAGACGGAGCGGGTCGTGCGCATCGAAGCAGAGCGCGTGCAGATGAGAAGTCATCCGTAGGTCTCCCGGTAGGGGCAGGCGGGTCGTGCTGGAGCCTGCCCAGTCGGTGACACCCGGTCAACTGGTTAACCCCCCAAGCCCGTTCGCTGTCGAGCCCGATCAAAACGGCAGCCCGTGCACGACCTCACAGTCTCGTGAAGAGGCCGTCGAGCGGGGGCGGTGTCCGGTCCGGTGCGAGGGCCTCGACAAGGAGACGGCCGTAGCGGATCTTGCGGCCCTTCTTCGTGCCGAGGAAGCGCCGCACCTGCTGATGCCGGGGGCGGCCGTGCTGTGCGGGCTGGCGCTGGAAGGTCTGCCAGGCGCGGAAGTCGCCCTCGGCGCGGAAGACCTCCTCGACTCCTGCCGTGCCGAGCGCGCGGATGAGTTCGTCCTCCAGATCCGCAGCGCATACGTAGATGTCCTGGAGCGGTGCCTGTGCCCGCGTCAGGCCGCGCTCATAGAAGCCCTGTTCGCCCTCGTCGCACAGTCCTGTCAGGCGCAGACCGAGGCCGGGCGGCCCGAGGAGGCCGGCATAGCGACCGACGCTCATCGCCCCGCCCATCGGCACGACACACACCCCCTCGGCGGCCAGGTCCCGGCCACGCCGGGCGGCCAGCGCCTCGACGGCCGCGAGATCGCTGAGCCCTTCCAGGAGTACCGCGGTCCGCGCCCCCAGGCTTTCCGCCAGCTCGCGCGCCGGCCCGTCGGGACCGCCCGTCGCCCAGTTGGTGACCGCGTCCCGGAACGCCCTCATGTCCACCATGGCGCGAGTCTGCACGTCCACCGGTGGCACGGCACATGATTATTCGACGGCCTCGGAGCTGCGACGGTCCTCTCAGGCCCCGGCCACCGCAGGCCCGCACAGCTCGCAGAGGCCCTTGCCGTCCCACTGCTGCCCATCGTCTGCTGCCCATCGTCGAGGCCGAACAGAACGCCCGAATTCTCAGCGCCCGTGTCAGGACCGGTTCAGACCAGGTTCAGGCAAGGCGGGTCCGTAGCCAGTACGAACGGGCGGCGGTGGTCGGGCGTCGTCCACGCGCAGGGCGGCGAGCGCGGCGTCCGGGGCGGCGGCCAGCGGGCTGGTGGCGTGGGCGTGCGGGACGGTGCACGCGCGTAGCCAGGCATGTAGGAGGGTGCGTGGCCAGGCGGTTGCGGGGGCCGGGTTCATCGGGCGCAGGCATGGTCGACGGCCGCGGTGGCCAGGCCGGTGATCAGTGGGTGGGCGCGGGTGCCGTCGCCGTCCAGTTCGGGTTGGAAGAGGGTGGCCAGGAAGAAGGGGTGGCCCGGCAGTTCGGCGATGCGGACGTCGCCGGCGTCGTCGGTGCCGGTGAAGGCCAGGCCGTGTGCGCGCAGCAGGTCCAGGTGGCGGGGGTTGGGGGTGTAGTTGCAGTGGTAGCGGGCCGGGGTGCGCTCGGTGCCGAGCAGTCGCGCCGCCCGGGACCCGGGGGTGACGTCGACGGTTCCCTCGTGACCGACCAGTGAGCAGGCCAGCGGGACGACCACCGCGTCCTCGTCGGCGAGGTTCGGGGTGTTCTCGGCGTGGCCGGCGCGGGACAGTCCGCAGACGTTGCGGGCGAACTCCAACAGAGCGTGCTGGAAGCCGCCGCAGGTGCCCAGGAAGGGGATGCCGGACTCGCGGGCCGTGCGGATCGCGGCCAGGACACCGGCCTCGCTGCGGTAGGGGCTGCCGGGCAGCACCCAGATCGCGTCGAATCCCGTCAGGTCCTCGGCCGCGTCAACGGACGGGATCCAGTAGGCGTCCAGGTCCAGTCCGTCGCGCACCCGCAGGGCGTTGAGGAGGGCGGGGATGCGGGCGTGCGAGCGGACCGCTTCGGAGCGGTCGCCGACCAGGGCGATGCGTGCGACGGGTGCACTGTGTGCGGTGTGGTTCATGACAGTCATCCTGCTGCGCACCCAGGATCAGGTCCAACGATGATTCATGCATTGCGGATAAGTGATTCTGATCGGCGTGCGATACTGAGGCCCATGGACCCGCATCTGCTCCGCACCTTCGTCGCGGTCCTCGACCACCGCTCGTTCTCCGGCGCCGCCGTGGCACTCGGCTACACCCAGTCCGCGGTTTCCCAGCACATCGCCGCGCTCGAAGCCGACTTGGGCAGCCGGCTGGTCGAGCGCCGGCCGGTCGCTCCCACACCGGCCGGCGCGCGCCTGTTGGAGCACGCTCCCGCCCTCCTGCTACGCCTGGACGCCGCCCGCGCCGACGTCGCCCGCCTGCACCGGGCCCGGCCCACCCGGCTGGCCGTCGTCTGCGCACCGGCCGCCCTCGGGACCACGGTGGCCCGGGCCCTCGCCGATCTGCGCGCCGCGATCCCCGCGCTGGACCTGGAGGTACAGGTCGCGGGCCGGGACGCGGTGGTCGCGGACGTGGTCACCGGACGCGCCGACCTCGGGTTCGTGGACGGTGCCGCCGCCCCCAGCGACCCGCTCCCGATGCCGGACCTCGGGCCCACCACCACCCTCGCGGCAGCCGAAGAGACCCTGGCGGTGCTGTTTCCGCACGGCCATCCGCTGGCGGGACGCCGAGCGGTGCGGCTGACCGATCTGACCCAGGCACAGTGGATCGACGCCCCCGACACCGCGGTCCCCCTCGACCGATTGCGCGCCGTCTGCCGCACCGAGGGGTTCCGTCCGCGGATCCGCCACCGCGGTACCGATCTGCACGGCCTGGCCGCGCTGACCGCCGCCGGACACGGTCTGGCCGCGCTGCCCCTGCCGGTGGCCGCCGCCCTGCCCGGCATCGCCGCCGTACCGGTCGACGATCCCCGCCTGGTCCACCGCACCGAGCTCATCCACCCCGTCAACCCCACTGCTCCCGCACGGCAGTTGGCCGATCTGATCACCGGCCGACCGGCGGCCGACGCCTGACCGACCAGGGCACGGCAAGGCACCGCCGTCCGCACCACCACCGGCCGGGAATCGGCAGCGATCCGCCGCGACCACCCCGATAGCCCGGCGGGTCAGAACCCCATTGACGCATTCAAGGACCCGCGGATACCCACGGGCCCGGTCGCCGGGCACCCGCTCCGGCCGGAACGCCGCCGGACTCCGCAACCGGTGGACTGGCCGGCGGTCGCGCACTTGTCGACCGCGGCACGGGCACACGACCCCCTACGGCGACTTCGTCGTACGACGGTTTCAGCACCGCCGAACGCGACCGGTTGCTGCGCCTGTTGTGGCGCCTGTTGTGGCGGGCGCAGTGCAACGCCTTGCGTGCGGCGCAGGTCGAAGGCGACTGAGCCGGCGCGACGCCGCACACCCCGGACGTACGCGTCGCACGCCTGAGCGCCTGCGGGGCCAGACCGCCTGGCGCCTGTCCCAGAACCCTTGGCGCACCAACGGCACCCCGGCCAAGGCACCGGTCGACGAACGGCACCGGCCGGCTTCTGCCCTGGCCGGAGGGGTTCCAGGCATCGGTCCGCCCGCCGCCCGAAGCGCATTGCGCAGGCACGGATCGCCCCACCGGGACACGGTGTCACTTCCGCCAGATCACCCCGGCAAGGCCGTCCCCTCTCCCGCCGCACGGTCGTTGGGCGTATGGTGACTGGAATCTCATTCCCCCGTGAGGTTAGGAAACACATGACTGACTCCGTTCTCCACCAGACGATCCAGAATCTCGAAGGCGTACTGCCGGAACTCGAAGAGCAGGAACGGCACCTGCGCAACCAACTCGACGCCGTGGTGCAGCAGGCGACCTCCGCCCGCAGCGCCCTGGAGCACCTCCGCGTACTGACCGGCGCCGCCGTCCCCGACAGGCAGCCGGTGGCCGCCGGTTCGGCCGTCGCGGACCTGCCGGCGGATGCGCATGCCACCGCCGGCCAGGAGGGGTCCGGCGACGTCCGGACCGCGACTGCCACCGAGGCGACCTCGGCACCGGTCGCCGCCGAGCCGGCGGCGGATGCGGCGCCGGAGCCGGCCGCCGAGGCGGACGGTGCGGCATCCGTCGTCCCCCAGCCGCGGACCGCGACGTCGCCGCGCAGCAAGCGCCGTACGGCGAAGAAGCCGGTGGCCAAGAAGGCCGCGGCGGCGAAGCCCAAGGCGAAGAAGGCGGCCACCAAGCGGGCCGTGGCCGCCAAGCAGCCGGCCGTCCAGGAGAAGGAGTCCGGCAGCCTGTTGGACGCCGCACTGGACGTGTTGAAGAACTCGGGCGCGCCGATGCGTCCGCGGGACATCAATGCGGCACTGGGCCGGGAAGCCACCCCGGGACAGATCGAGTCCGTGCGCAACACCCTTGACCGGGCCGTGAAGAAGACAGACCTGGTCACCCGGCCGGGACGGGGCACCTACGCGGCGGCCTGACCCTTCCGCAACGGTGTGACTGCGGGCCCGCCCACCAGCGGGCCCGCAAGGCACCCGCCCCGCCCATCCACCTCCCCCCCTCTCCTTTCAACTCCCTTGCCTTACAAGGGCATTGCCTCACAAGGACATTGCCGCCTTCCTTGAGAGAACACTCTCGGACGATCGAGGAAGACGCCGGCGCAGTCACGCGGAGGGGTGGAGGGACGGGCACGGCCGAGGGTCCCGACTTCGGCGAGTTCCCGCACGTGCCGGCCAACCATCGACCGCCGCGCCCACCTCGGGAAGACTCCCCCACCCTCTGAGCAACAGTTGTACGGGCCAAGGGGTACGGTGTGGAAATGACCAACGTGCAGGGTGTATCACTCGACCTCCCCACGCCGGACGGTACCGCCGACGCCTATTTCGCCCACCCCGACGACGGCGCCCCGCACCCCGGAGTCCTGCTCTACATGGACGCCTTCGGGTTGCGCCCGGGGCTGAAGGAGATGGCCAGGCGACTGGCCGGGCACGGCTACGCGGTGCTGGTGCCCAACGTTCTCCACCGCGCCGGACGCGCTCCCTTGGTGGAGCTGCCCGAACACATCAACCCCTCCGAGCGCCCCGAGCTCTTCCACCAACTCATGCCCCTCATCCAGGCGCTCACCCCCGAGCTGGCGATGCGGGACGCCGGCGCCTACCTCGACTGGCTGGCCGCCTCGCCGCTGGTCGCCGACGGCCCCGTGGGCACCACCGGATACTGCCTGGGCGGCGTCCTCGCGCTCCGTACCGCCGCGGCCTTCCCCGACCGGGTCGCGGCGGTGGGTTCCTTCCACGCCGGCCATCTGGTCACCGACGCGGAGAACAGCCCGCACCGACTCCTCGACCGGATCGCGGCGGAGCTGTACTTCGGCCACGCCGACCAGGACCACTCGATGTCGGCTGAGCAGATCAAGGAGTTGGAGCGGGCGCTGGACGCCGCGGGGATCCGGTACCGCAGCGAACTGTACGAGGGTGCCCACCACGGGTACACCCAGGCCGACACCGCCGCGTACAACGCCGAAGCGAGCGAGCGTCATTGGCAGGCGCTGCTGGACCTCTTCGGGCGGACGCTCTGAGGCAGGGCGCTACCGGGCTCGGTGGCCGGGCGACCAATCCCGGCTACCGGGCCGACCGGGTGCTGCCGTGAGCGGTGCCGTCGGGGATCAACAGCCGGTTCCGGTCGGGGTGAAGCGCAGGCGGGCGCGGGCGTCCGCGCCGAGTGCCTGGTGGTAGGTCGTGGAGGTGACGCGGTACCAGGCGGCGTCCTTCTTCGGGTCGCCGTTGACGTCGTCCAGCTTCACGCACCAGCGCTCCGGCCGGATCACCCGGCGGTAGGTCTCGGTGCCCCTGGCGGTCTTCCGGCAGTCCTGGTAGTGCTCGGTGGTGTACCAGGTCTTCTTGCTGCGGCCGCTGCGATTGGTGTGCTTGACCTGCCTGGTGGCGGGCGTGCAGGTGGTGACCAGGTGCGGGCGGGTGCCCGTGGTCGTCTGTTGGGTGACGTGGCGGACGCCGGACCGCAACCCGAAGACTCCGTCCTGGTGCGGCGGGGCGCCCTGGCCGCTCGTACCGGTACCACGGCCGTCGTTGCCCGGGTGGCTCGCGGCACCGTTCGCGCCGGTGCCGCACGCGCCCAGGCCGGCCATGAGGAGCGCCACCAGTCCCAGGCGTACCAGTCCGTGCTTGTTGCGCATGTCTCCCTCTGCGGTCGGTGGGCGGGGCCGCCGGGCCGCCCCGGCCCGGGCTCCCGGATCGTGGTGGCGCCCGCGGCCGCCGGACGGTCCTCCGGCGGTTGGGCACCGCCTGCGCTGCGGCAGCGGTCAGGGTATCCGAGTGCCTGTTCCGGGCCGTGGCCGGGGCGTTGGCGGACGCCGCCCGGTGGTCGGCGTCAGCGTCTGAGCACCTTGCGGGAGAGGACGTTGCCCAGCAGCTGCGCCGCCTGTACCAACACGATGAGGATGACGACGGTCACCACCATCACCCGGGTGTCGAACCGCAGATAGCCGTGCGTGATGGCGAGGTTGCCGACTCCCCCGCCGCCCACCGTGCCCGCGATCACCGAGAAGTCGATCAGGGCGACCAGCATGAACGTCATGCCGAGGATCAGCGGCCCCAGCGCCTCCGGTACCAGCACCGTCAGCAGGATCCGGACCGGTCCGGTGCCCATGGCGCGGGCCGCCTCGATAACGCCGGGTTCGACGGCGAGCAGGTTGCTCTCCACGATGCGGGCCACCCCGAACGTCGCGATCACCGTCATCGGGAAGATCACCGCATCGGTGCCCACCGCGGTCCCGATCAACTCCCGGGTCATCGGGGAGAGGACGACGATCGCGATCAGCGCGGGCACCGGACGGACGACGTTGACCACCGTGCTGAGGACGACGAAGACGGCGCGCTGTTGGAGGATCCCGCCCTTCCGGGTCGCGTAGAGGGCCAGTCCGACGACCAGGCCGAGCAGGCCGGCGAAGGCGAGGGTGGCCAGCACCATGTACAGCGTTTCGCCGGTGGCGTCGACGATCTTGGGCCAGAGCAGGCTCCAATCCTGCTGGATCATGCGCCCACCTCCGCCAGTACCGACGCGGCGACGGTCTCGGACACACCGTGTTTCCGCAGCGCCGCGGGGAGCAGGTCGAGGAGCGGCGACGCTTGCACGGCGCTGCGGACGAACGCCCGGGTGGTGGGGTGTTGCGGCGCGGCGAAGATCTCGCGGACCGGTCCCGTCTCCACGATCCGTCCGCCGTCCAGCACCGCCATCCGGTCGCAGATCGCCCGGACCACCTCCATCTCGTGGGTGATCAGCACGATCGTCACGCCCAGTTCGTCGTTGACCCGTCGCAGCAGCGCCAGCACCTCCTGCGTGGTCTGCGGGTCGAGCGCCGAGGTCGCCTCGTCGCAGAGCAGTACCCGGGGCTCGGTCGCCAATGCGCGGGCGATGCCGACGCGCTGCCGCTGACCGCCGGAGAGCTGCTCGGGATAGCGCCGGGCCTGATCGGCGAGTCCGACGAAGCGCAGGGCTTCCTCCGCCCGTTCCCGGGCCTGTGCCCGGGAGGCTCCGGTCTGCCGCAGGGGGTAGGCGACGTTGCCCAGGACGGTGCGGGAGCGGAAGAGGTTGAACTGTTGGAAGACCATGCCGATGTCCCGGCGGGCGGCGCGGAGTTCGCGGCTGCCGAGGGCGGTGAGTTCCTGCCCGGCCACCGTGACGGTGCCTGAGGTGGGTGTCTCCAGCAGGTTGATCAGCCGCAGTAGCGTGGACTTGCCGGCGCCGCTGTGGCCGACGATACCGAAGACGCTGCCGGGTTCGATGGCCAGTGTCAACTGGTCGACGGCGACCGTACCACCGGTGAACTCCTTGGTGATGTCGTGGAGTTGGATGACATGGCGGGATGTTGCGGAGTGGGGCGGGGTGGTCATGACGCCCCCTTCAGCTGCCGGTCGACACGGGCCAGTTCCTTGGCCAGTTCGGCCGCGGAGAGGTCGAGGTGGACGGCGGTGCCGTTGGACGTCCGGCGGGCCTCGTCCTGTACCGCCTTGCTGGCGTAGAGCTTGACGACCTTGGCGTAGTCCGGGTTGTCCCGGTCCTTGGCGCGGGCCGCGATGACGTTGAGGTACGGGCGGATGTCCGGGCTGTGCGGGTCGTCCTTGAACAGTGCGGTCTGCGCGCGGATGCCGGACAGCGTGGCGACGCCGTCGTTGATGACCGCCGCGTCCACGTCGGAGAGCAGCCGGGGGGTCTGTTGGGCGTTGACGGGGGTGAGGCGCAGGTGGTGGGGGTTGGCGGCGATGTCGTCCGCGGTGGCGAAGAGCCCGGTGCCCTTCTTCAGCTCGATGAGCTTGGCGCGGGCCAGCAGTCGCAGGGCACGGCCCTCGTTGGCGGGGTCGTTGGGGTGGGCTATGCGGGCGCCGTCCGGAAGGTCGGCGAGCCGTTTGGCCTTCTTGGAATACAGGCCCATGGGGACGACGCTGGTGGGGGCCAGCGGCACGATGTCGGTGCCGTTCTCGGTGTTGGACTGGGCGAGGAACACCAGGTGTTGGAAGGCGTTCAGCTCGATGTCGCCGGCGGCGAGCGCCTTGTTGGGCAGGGAGTAGTCGTCGAAGGGCACCACCTCGACGTCGAGGCCCTCCTTCTTCGCCTCCTTGGCGAGCACGTCCCATTCGGTGGAGTCCCCGCTGACGCCGACCCGGATGTGGTGGGCCTGGGAGCCGGCGGAGCCGCAGCCCGCGACGACGAGGGCGAGGGCGGTCGCGGCGGCGGTCGCGAGGAGCGCTCGGCGGCGCGGTGCGGTGGGGCGTCTCGGGTCGGAGCGCCGTGCGGCGGTGTGCGGGGTGGTGTGGTGCATCGTTGCCATTCCCTTGGGTGGTGGGTGTGGGTGTGGGGCGCCGGCTCTTGTGGAGTGGCGGCGCCCCGGGCCGGGTGGACGTGGAGCCGGGCCGGTCACGGCAGTCCGGCGAAGTGGCGGGCGACCGCGGCGCGGCCGGGACCGGGTGCGGTCAGGGTCGGGGCTTGCTGTTCGCAGTGGCTACGGCTGTCGGCGTCACGCGGCGCGGACAGCGCGGTGTACCGCGGGCAGCGACATCCGGTACGCCGCAGCCGGTGGCCCGTCGGGTGGGGCTCGGTGGGACACCGGCGAGGAGGATCCGTTCCAGATTCCAGACGCTATCGCACCGAGCGGGCCGCGCCAGGCAGTTGCGTGAACCCTTCATTGCAGCCTTGATAAATGCCCTGACCTGGGACTTTGGAAAGGTCTGGACCGGCTTGCGGTGCCTGTGTGCCGCGGTCGTGCGGCACACAGGCACCGAGAGGAAACGCGGTATGAACCGGGCCCGCAGAACGATGGCGTTGGCCGTCGTGGCCCCCGCCCCCCGCCGCGGCGATCACGGCTCGTGGCGGTTCCGGGGGCGCTTCGGTCCGACGGGAAACCGCTGGACCGGCGGGACTTCGCGACCCAACGGAGGGCACTGCACGCGAAGGAGAAGCGGATCGGCCTCTACGGCAAGGCCGACGCCGCGGTCTGGCAGCGCGGCCACTCGCTTCGCGCTACCTGCGTGCGTCCGCAGCTCTCCGCGGTCCGCGAGGACGTCGCCGGCTACGGTTCGAGCGGGCTCGGCGGCGAACAGCTCACCGAGGCGGGCCGGTTGACGCGCTCAGGACGCCGGAGGGCCGGCGCGCAGGGACGCGCCGGAGCGGGGAGGCTCCCGCCCCGACGCGGGACGGTGTCGTCAGCTCCAGAGTTTCCACGTGACGACGCGCGGCGTATCGGCCGGCCGGCCGGCGGGGTACGTCAACGTGACCCGGGTGAAGTGCCGCTTCCCGGAGTGACCGGCCCGGGGTTGCGCGTTGTCCAGGCGCACTTTGACGGGGTAGCCGTGGAAGTGGCCTGCCGCGCAGTAGGGCCGGCAGTCGTTGACCATGTCCGTGCCCCGGGCCACCGCGGACCCGGACTGCCACTGCGACCAACGCAACGACGTCAGGACGTTGTTGCCGTCGCCGCAGGCGAGCATGAAGGTGCCGGGTCGTTGCTGGGCGTTCCCGGTGCAGTCGATGACCGCCACGCGGTTGCTGGTGGACGGTGCGGCGGCGGACGCGGATGCCGGCATGGTGACCGTCGCCAGTGCCACCCCGGCACAGACCATGAGTGCTGCCGTTGCCCTGTGAACTCGCATATCCGCTCCTCAGCCGCTTCGCACGGGTGGACACCTCGGACACCGGCTGCGACGCAGGGTGCGGTTCCCGTCACGGCCCGAACACGTCCCCGCGGGGCTGTCGCTGCCTCTCTCTGCGGAGAGGCTACGACCGCTGCACCCGGCGGCGCCACCCGGGTCGGCGCGGACCTGCGGACGTTCCGCAACGTAGGCCGGGGAACACGGAACGTGCCTCTCGCCGGAGCGCATCGCCGCGTCAGGACGATGCTTCGTGCGCCCGCCGCTCCGGCACGAGCACGGATCAGATCTCCATGTCGTGCCGCTCCCCGCGTTGCAGGTAGTTCTCCCGCAGCACGCCTTCCTTCGTCATGCCGAGCCGGCGGGCCACCGCGATGCTGGGCGCGTTCGCCGACGCGGCCCACCACTCGATGCGGTGGATCCCCCGTGCCTCGACCGCCCAGTCGATGACCGCACGCACGGCCCGGGTCACCAGCCCCTTGCCGGCCGCCGACGGCTCCAACCAGCAGCCGGCCTCGGCCACGCCCTGCTCGATGTCCATCGTCCGCAGGAGAACCGCCCCGACCAACTCGCGGTCCGTCCGGATGCCGTGGATCCGCCCGGTGTCGGAGGCGGTCTTCTCGGCGTACGACCGGAGGTACGCGCGGCTCGACGCCAGGTCGGTGATGACGTCCGGCAGCGGGCCGCGCAACCGTTGCTCAGGCGGGTTCGTCCGTTGTGGCCAACAGGCTTTCCACCGCGGCGAGTTCGACGCACAGGGCCAGTCCCTCCGCCGCGTCGCGGAGCTCGTCCGGGTCGGGGTAACTGGGGGCGAGGCGGATGTTGCGGTCCCGGGGGTCCTTGCCGTAGGGGAAGGTGGCCCCGGCGGGCGTCAGGGCGATGCCTGCCTCCCCGGCCAGTTCCACCACGCGGGCCGCGCAGCCGTCCAGGACGTCCAGGCTCACGAAGTATCCGCCCTGGGGGCGCGTCCAGGAGGCCACTCCGGTGTCCCCGAGCCGCTTCTCCAGTACGGCGTCGACCAGCTCGAACTTGGGGCGCAGCACGGCGGCGTGGCGTGCCATGTGGGCGTGCACGGCCGGTGCGTCGGGCAGGAAGCGGGCGTGCCGCAGCTGGTTGACCTTGTCTGGTCCGATCGTCCGCTTGGCGAAGTGGCCGAGGAGCCAGGCGACGTTGGCCGGCGAGGAGCCGAAGAAGGCGACGCCACTGCCGGCCGTGGTGATCTTCGAGGTCGATCCGAAGACGAACACCCGGTCGGGATGGCCGTGTTCCGCACTCAGGCCGAGCACGTCCGCCAGCGGCTCGTCCGTCCCGGCCACGCGGTGCACGGCGTAGGCGTTGTCCCAGAAGATGCGGAAGTCGGGGGCGGCGGTCTCCATGGCGGCCAGGCGGCGCACCGTCTCGGCGGAGAAGGTGACGGCCGTGGGGTTGCTGTACTTGGGGACGCACCAGATGCCCTTGACCCGCTCGTCGGCGACGAGGCGTTCGACCTCGTCCATGTCCGGGCCGGTCTCCGTCATCGGCACGGGAATCATGTCGATGCCGAGCTTCTCGCAGATCGCGAAGTGCCGGTCGTAGCCGGGCACCGTGCACAACATGGCCGTTCGACCGTCCCGCTGCCAGGGTTCGGCCGCACCCGCCACACCGAACAGCACGGCGTCCACCAGGCACTCGTACATCAACTCCAGGCTGGAGTTGCCGAAGGCGACCAGCTGCTCCGCCGGGACCTGGAGCGGTCCGGCGAACGTCGCCCGCAGTTCGGGCAGGCCGTGCAGGCCGCCGTAGTTGCGGCAGTCGGTGCCGTCCTGCGCGGTGTGGTCGTCGAGGCCGGGCAGGTCCAGCAGGGGCTGCGACAGTGCCAGCTGTTCGGCGGCGGGCTTGCCGCGGGTCAGGTCCAGGCGCAGGCCCCGGCCCGTGAGCCGGTGATGCTCGGCACGGAGCGCGGTGAGCCGGTCGGACAGTTCGGCGGGCGTGAGTACGGTCAGGTCCATTCCTCGTCCTTCGTCGGGTCCTGCCCCGGCCGCTGCCGGCGCGGGGCAGCGCCCACGGTAGCCAGGTCGGATCAGGACCACCTGCCCTTTTCTGCCCGAGCGATGCCTGGTAAGTGCCTGGGGAGCGCCTGGAAGGTGCCTCACCGGTGTCGGCCGGGTGCCTGGCGGGCACCTGGCACCGCGCGGGCCGTCGCGGCGGCCCGGTGCGGTCAGCCCTGCGCGGTCAGCCGTGCGCGGTCAGTCCTGCGCTGCCGGATGCGGCGGGGTGGAGGCGAGGGCGTTGCGCAGCGCCGCCAACCAGTGTGCGGTGGCGCGGCGGGCCAGTTCGGTGCCGGGTGCATAGGCTTCGAAGAAGTGCCAGGCACCGGGGACGTCCTTGGTCTCGACGGGGACGTCGGCCTCGGCCAGGCGGCGCGCGTAGTCGAGCCCTTCGTCGCGCAGGGGGTCGAGTCCGCAGGTGAGGACGTAGGCGGGCGGGAGGCCGGCGAGGTCGGTGGCGCGGGCGGGAGCCGCGTAGGCGGGGGTGTGCGGGTCGTGGTCGGGGCCGAGGTAGGTGTCCCACGTGTGCCCGATGCCGGTGCCGTTGGCGATCCGGCGGTCGGTGATGCGTTGTGCGGAGGCCGTGCGGAGGCGGTCGTCCAGGCAGGGGATGAGGAGCCCCTGCCACACGATGCGGGGGCCCTGGCGGTCGCGGGCCATGAGGCAGACGGCGGCACTGAGGTTGCCGCCCGCGGAAGCCCCGGTGACGGCGATCCGGTCGGCGTCCAGGCCGAGTTCCCCGGCGTTGGCGGCCATCCATTCCAAGGTGGTGTAGCAGTCCTCGACACCTGCGGGGTAGCGGTGTTCGGGGGCCAGTCGGTAGTGGACGTTGACCACGACCGCACCGGTCGCGACGCACGCGTCGCGCGCCATGGGGCTGGGCCCGTCCAGTTCCCCGTAGACGAAGCCGCCTCCGTGGAGGTAGAGCACGCCCGGCAGTACGCCCTCCGCGCCGGCGGGCCGGAGCACCTGTACGTCGAGGGTGTTGCCGTCCGGCCCGGGCAGCGAGAGGTGCCGGATGGTGACGCGGGTGTCGTGCGCAGGCATCAACGGAGCCATCAGCTGCTTGAAGTGGGCGCGGAGGGCTGCGACATCGGTGTAGGGATTCTCCGGCCGCTCGGGCAACGCGGCGAATACGTCGGCCAGTTCGGGATGCACGGCCAGGTGCGACGAGGTGGTGCGGGCGTCCATGCGGTATCGGTCCCCGTTCTTCGCCAAGGAGACGGCCACTTCCGTAACCATCTCATTGATATGGTCTCAACGGAAGGAAAGGTATGGTCCCAATGAGACCGTGTCAAGGGACTGGGACAGACAGAGGGAACGATGGCGGAGTACAGCCCGGCGAGGTACGTCGTACTGGGCCTGATCGCCCGGCACGGCCCGATGACGCCGTACGAGCTCAAGGCCCGGGTCGAGGACGACATCCAGCCCTTCTGGCCGATCCTGCACGCGCAGCTCTACCGGATTCCGCCCGAGTTGGCGCAGGCAGGTCTGCTGCGGGAGGAGACCGAGACCACCGGGCGGCGCCGCCGGATCTTCCACCTCACCACGGCCGGCCGCGCCGCACTGGCACGCTGGCTGGCCGACCCGGACACCCCCGAGGCGGAAACCCGCGACCCGGCACAGCTCAAGCTCTTCTTCGCCGACCTCGGCGACCCGGCAGACATCGTCGCGCTCGCCACCCGCCAGGCGGCACGGCACCGCGAATGGCTCGCGCACTACACATCACTGCGCGCCGAACTCGACCCCGCACAGGATTCGCGACAACGGTCCCGGGCCCGATTGCTGCGGCTCGGCGTCTTGCACGAGCAGGCCCACGCGGAGTTCTGGGAATCGGTGGCCGCCGACCCGAGCCGCCTGGACGACCCCCTTTCCTAGGGGCCTGTCCACACGAAATTCCGGGCGTCACGAGTGGTCCCGACACCGGCATTGGCGTCACGGGCGGCCCAGATATGGGAATCACGGTCGGGTCGCCGACCCCCGCACCAAGAATTCCGCCGCGGAATAACATCCCTGATTCCAGCCGCCGTGAATCCCCTGCACTGGTCGGCGGCGCACCTAGCGCAACCGGCCCCCGGGAACAACTACCCCTGGTGACAACGCAGTCGCCGCCAGGAACAAGGGAAATCGGACAGTCCCAGCAGGTCGAACAGGGGTAGCATCTTATATAGCGGGTGACTCATAGGCGCCTCATGCCCTCACCGCATTCCGGGAGTTGACCCGAGGCGGTCGCATGATCCGCTGTCGTTTTCTCTCCGCCGCGCGATTCCGTGTGCGGCGGATCGAGCCAGGTCGAGTCATAGCTCTGCTTCCGGCCCTCAGATGGAGATCACCATGAACACTGCGGCAGGGAACCAATCCACGACAGGGACACACACCGAACACGAAAACCACCCATGGACCATTTCCGTGGCGGACCACCCCCAACGCGTCGACAGTGACCAGTACAAGGCGAGCCGGGCACTGATGCTCAAGCTCGTCGACACGACCAGTGACTGGACGTTCGCGCCGGCTCCGTACCAGGACCACCACGGCGGCGGGGTGTGGGTCAAGGACACGGACGGCTGGCTGTGCCTGTTCCTGCCGCTCGGCATCGAGTGGTCGGCGCAGTTCTGCGCGGACCCGGCGAAGGTGGACCAGGTCCGCCTCTGCGCGGCGCGCGTGATCGCGGCGTTCCCCGACACCCTGCCGGGCTATGTCGAGTTCGGCTACGAAGACGGTGAACGGCTCCTGAACACCCCGATACAGACCGCCGAGCAAGTGTCCGACTGGACCGATTCGATATTCAACGCCTCGGTGCCACTACCTGCCGGTACCCACTCCGGGGTGCTCCCGACAGCGGCCGGCTACCACCACTACCCGAAGCCGATCGTGGACATCGACCACTTCCGTTTCGACGACTTCAGCCTGTTCGTCGAGGACAGCAACGGTCTCTCGGTCGCGGTCGTCCCGGTCGCCCCGCGCGGCTCCGGCGACGGCCGGGTACGCGTGCTGGCCGCCCATCCCAGCTCGCCGTACGCCAAACACCTCGTACCGCCCAGCGGCGGCAAGCGCGCCGAGACGACCGGCCACACCGAAGCCCTGGCCGTCGATGCCGAGGGGGCCGTCCTGCCCGCCGACGATGCGCTGGCCCAGCAGGCGTTCCGCCGACAGCAACCCCAACTCGCCTAGGGCCTGTCGTCACACTCCCCCGTCTGCCTGGAGGCACCTCATGCCCATCGCGTCATACGGCGTCCTGGCCGGCCGTGCCGTGGACCGGCGCCGCGAGGGCGCCAGCGGCACCCCGCACTACCAGATCCACCTCACCGACGACGCCGGCACCCACTACCGCGCCGCGGTGAACGTCCTGTCCCAACAGAGCCCGCCCGACCTGCGCTACCTGGCCGACGACGACTTCCGGCATCCACTGACCCAACTGCTGCCGGCCGCCGGCAGCGGCTGGACGGCGTTGGAATCACACGCGGGTACGGCCAGTCTCGACTACATCCGCGGCAACATGTTCGTCCCGTCCGCGATGCGGATCCTGCCACCGGACCTGCCCGGCGTGGACAACGACCTGGCCGACCTCCTGGACCACTACGTCCAACGCGCCATCGCCGATTCCACCATGGCGGTGTACGTGTTCGGCCAGCGGTTCGGCCCCGAACCGTCCGTCCGCGACAAGGCGTTCCACTTCCGGCCGGACAACGGGGTCCACGACATCCACATGAACCAAGGCAACTCCGGTCAGTTCCAGGTCGACGACGGTGTCTGGCAGGACGGCGGACTGCTGATACAGGTGCCGGCCGAATCCCGCTGGATCGCGGTGTTCCTGGCCTTCCAGTCCCAGTCCTGGCACACCGACGACACCACCGGCCACACCATCGAGACCGAGGCCCTGGTTCCCGGCGACGGCGGCACACCGCTGCGCATCGTGGCCGCGCTCGTCCACTCCGGCGGCGCGACGCCGAGCACCGAATCCGTCACGCTGCTCAATACCTCGCCCGGCTCCATCGACCTGACCGGTTGGCAACTCGCCGACCAGCAGGGCCACCGACTGCCACTGCCCGCACAGACGGTCGCGCCCGGGACCACCCTGGCCGTTGCCGGCGGCGACGGGTTCCACCTCGGTGACCACGGCGGAGCGATCACCCTGCTCAACCCCGCCGGACTCAACGTCCACGGCGTCGCCTACACCGAGGACCAGAGCCGTCGGGAGGGCTGGACGATCGCCTTCTGACGGGCTGCCGCCGTCTGTCTGTGGGCCCGCCCCGGGCCACCCGGGGCGGGCCCACAGACCTAATCAGGCACTACTCAGGATCAGGCACTGCTCAGGCAACGACGGTGGAGGCCGCGGAGGCGGCGACGGTCGCCGGGGCGTTGATGCAGAACTGTAGGAGCCCCGCGTTCACGTCCTTGATGATGTTCTCCATCTCGTTCCACGACGGCTGGAACTCCGTGCCCCACTCGATGGTGTAGGCGAGGACCCTCTCCTTGGATGGATCGACGAAGTGCCGGCCGAACGCGTAGTCGTCACTGGTCCCGGACGTCGGGTACAGGTCGAAGGCCGACTTGGCGGTGTACGTCCGGCCGCGCACCCCCTGCACCCCGTTCTGGAAGTCCCGGGCGAGTGCGGTCTCCTGATCGAAGTCGATCTTGGGGATGAACTCGCGGTACGCGGTGTCCCCCGCATCGCCCCGGAGGCCGTCGAAGGCGTGGTTGAGGAAGTTCATCGACGGGTCGGTGGACTGGTCCTGATCGTCGCCCCAGACATACAGCATGTCCTCCGAGTAACTGTGCACGTCGATGAACCACCGGGTCCGGGGGTAGGCGTCCAGCAGCCACCGGACGTTGCGCGTCTCGGGCTCGGAGAACGGCGCGGGGCCGTGGTACAGCTGCGGGTCGCACGGATCGGTCGACACCCGCACGCCCGAGGTGGGCGAGAAGGCCGTCGCGGCGTCGAAGAGGAAGTCGTAGTTGCGGTTGATGTCGACGCCCACGCAGTCGCCCTGGCCGCTTCCGTAGGCGGGGTTGCGGTTCTTCCGCCACATCGGTTCGACGGTCTGGCTGTAGTTCCGGCCGTCCGGGTTGACCAGAGGGAAGAGCACGATCTCCACGTTCTCCAGGAGCGCCTTCACCTCGGCTGCGGTGTACTTCTTGCCGCCGTAGACCAGCCCGGAAGCCGTGGTGTACGCCCGCAACAGGTCGGCGGCGAAGTAGATGAGGATCTCGCAACTGCCCCATTCCCTGGCGTGCACGCCCCCGATGACCATCACGCAGTCCCGAGTGCCGGCCGGTGCCGCGCCCAGGCGCAGGGCGTGACAGTCGACGCCCTCGATCGACCGCTCGGGAAGGTCGATCAACTCGCTCAACGCCGGGTAGGCCCGCGAGAGGTTCACCAATGCGGAATCGACCTCGGTGGTGTTGAGGTACGACATCTCAACCTCCTGGCCCTTCTTCCTTCACCATCTCGCCCAGTCCGTACGGCACTTCGTCCGGGTTGGCGAACCGGTTGCCGCGGCCGACCTCCGCCTGCCGGGCGTGCCCGGTCTCGGTCGCGTCCCTGAGGACGTCCACGGAGACGCCCGCGCGCTCCAGACGATCGGCCCTCCCACGCGGTACGTACGCCTCGATGGTCATCGCGTTCCCGGGCCCCGGGGTCTCCCGCGGCCGCCCGCCGACGTCCAACGGCTCCTCCCGCAGCAGGGTCCGCAACGTCTCGGCGTCGTCGGCGGTCACCCGCACGTGCAGGATGTTCTCGCGCTCCGACATGTCAGCCTCTTCATGGTGTCGAGCCGTGGCGGTGTCCAGCGACTCGTCTCGTGGTATCCGGTGTCTCGGGTTGTCCGGTGTCTCGGGTTAACCGGTGTCTCGGGTTAACCGGTGTCTTGGGTTAACCAGAATCTGTCTTGGGGTTTCCCGCACCTTGTGGTGCCGGCGCAGCCGACTCGCAGGCCCGGCACCTCCGGCACCTCCGCATGACGACGCACGCTCAAGGACTGACGGCTGCACCGCCCTCACCGATCAACCCACGGTGTGCCGTCAGTCCATGGCGTACCGGCTGCGGAACGGACGGCCGGCACGCATCCCAGCTGCTTCACGACAGCATGGCCAATCGGGCGTCACCGCGGCGTGACCGAGGCGTCATGCCCGTGGGCGGCCGGGCCCGCCGGCGCACCGGGTCGCGGCCGAGCGCAGATCGGCGACGAGGCCGAGCAGCCGGGCCGTCGGGCGCAGCCCCAGCTCGGCCTGGAGCAGGGCCCGGTAGCGCTGGAATTCGCGGAGGGCCTCGGACTGGTTGCCCTCGGCGAGGTGTGCCTTGATCAGGATGGCCCGGGCGGTCTCGCGCAGCGGTTCGGCGCGCACCGCGGCACCGGCGGCCCACACGGCGTGACCGAAGTGTTGGGCGCTGATGAAGCGGGTGGCGAGTGCTTCGAGGGCGTGCATCCGCAGTTGCCGCCATTCCTCGGCCTCCCGCAGCGCCCACTCGTCGCACCAGCCCGGCAGCAGGTCCTGGGACAGCGCGTCGATCTCCGAGGCGCCCAGGCCCAGGGACACGGCCGTTCCGGGGGACGCCACCGCGGAATCGACCAGTAGGTGCGCGAGCGGCCTGAGTTCCTGGAAATCGACTCCCACGCCGCCCGCGAGGGCGAGTTCCACGGGGCCTGCGTCGAGGATCCGGCAGCCGGCGCCGCGCAGGCGGTTGAGCGCCGACCGCAAGGACGCGTACGCCCGGCGCTCGGACACGTCCGGCCACAGGTTCTCCGCGACGACGCTCCGCGGCACCGGGCCGGAGTGCAGCGCGACGAACGCGAGCAACCGCTCCGATCCCGCGGGGATCCGCGCCGGATCGTGGCCGGTGACCAGCCGGAAGCCGCCGAGCAACGCGATGCGGGCATCGGCGCTCCGGAGTGGGGGTGGGGCGTACTGCGCTTCCCCCGTCCCGGGCGGACGAACCGCCGGGATTCCGCGCACGGCGCCGAGATCCGTACCGATACTGTGGCTCATCGCCTCCGCATCTCCTGATGGCCGGCCAGACACTCCCACAGGGATGCGGGGTCATATGAGGTGGGTCATATGCCCTCGTGCATCCCTTTCCTCCATCGTGCGACGCGCATCCGGCCGATGTCGAATGCTCCGGGGCCACACCGCCGAAAAGAGGTCCCGGAGATCAGCCCGTTGAACCCGAGGAAGTCGAACGGGCAACATTTGCCACTTCAAGCGGGGATCCGGACTCCTCGGAATGGCCGGAACGCCAGATGCCGCGGCGGTCCGAGGGCGCAACGACGACGCCACCACGACCGTTCCGCGGCACGCTGCTCCAGATGCCGCGGCCGCACCACGGCGAGAAAATGGAAGCGGCCCCTGCGCACGACCAGGGGCGCCGGTGCTGCCCCGACAGCACGCGCTCCCAAGGCGCTACGACGCCTCCCTCACCACCACGGTGCGATGCGCCATGCCGTCATCCGCCGGAAAACGAAAGAGGCACCGTCAATAACCGGCAAGGAATGAACCGACCATGACCGTCAAAGGGATCGACGTTTCGTCAGCCCAGCCGGAGAAATACAAGACATCCGGCAGCGACTTCGTGTTCATCAAAATCACCGAAGGCACCACCTACACCAACCCCAGGTGGGTGGCCCAGCGAAAGACCGGGCGCGATGCGGGACTGGTGACCGGCTTCTACCATTTCGCCCGCCCGGGTCCGGTTACCGCCCAGGTCGACCATTTCCTCTCGAAAATCAATCTGATCGACGGTGACGTTCTCATCCTCGACTGGGAGGACGCCCGCGTCCCGAATTCCTGGAAGGACAGTTGGCTCCAGCAGGTGCAGCAGCGCACCCCCGGCCACCAGACGATCCTGTACTGCAACCGGGACTTCTGGCTGCACCGCGACACCACGTCCTTCGCCGGTAACGGGCTCTGGATCGCCCAGTACAACGGCAAGCCCGGCCAGCCGGACATCAAGAGCCGGTGGCTGTTCCACCAGTACACCGACAAACCCATCGACACGAGCCTCGGCAACTTCAAGGACCGGACGGAACTGCGCACTTGGGCCCGCCACGTCGCCGTCCCGGCATAGCCCGGCACAGCTCGGCACAGCTCGGCACAGCTCGGCACAGCGAACGCGTTCGCCACGAACTTGTTCGTAACGAACGCGTTCGTTACCGTGGAGCCATGCCCACCACGCCAGGACCAGCCGAGCCCACCGAGCCCCCCGCCCCGCGCGGCCGCCGCGAGCGCCCCGCGAAACCCGCCCTGACCCGGGCGGTGATCGTCGCGACCGCTGTCGCGCTGACGCGGAGCGAGGGCCTGGAACGGGTGACCATGCGCCGCCTGGCCCAGGAGCTGGACACCGGCCCGGCCTCGCTCTACGTGTACGTGGCCAACACCGCCGCATTGCACGCGGCCGTCCTGGACGAGCTGCTGGGCGAGGTCGATCTGCGGCCGGCCCGGGCCGACGGCGCCTGGCGCGAGCGGCTGGTGTGCATCCTGTCGTCCTACACGACGGTGCTGTTCAGGCACCCGGCACTGGCCCGCTCGGCGTTGGTGACCCGCCCGTCGGGACCGCACTACCTGGAGCTGCTGGAAGCCGTCCTGGCCCTGCTGGCCGAAGGCGGCGTCCCCGACGACCGCGCCGCCTGGGGGGTGGACGCCCTCCTCCAGTTCGGCACCGCGACCGCCGCCGAGCAGTCCGCCCGCGACGCCGCGCCACACGCCCAGGACGAGCACGACGCTCTAACGGCCGCGGTGCTCAACGCCTCCCCACAGGCGTTCCCGCGGCTCGCCGCACTGGGCACCGAACTGTTCTCCGGCACCGGTGAAGACCGTCTGGCCTGGGGTTTCCACGTGCTGATCAACGGGATGTCGGAGACCGCCCGGCCGGACCGCACCGACCCCGCCTGACCGCCTGACCGCCTGACCGGCCCCGGATCGCCCCTCCCCGGGCACACCACACCCCCAAGGAGCCTCTCCCTCCATGACCACCCACCACCCCCTCGCCGTCATCGGCGGCGGCCTCGGCGGCCTGACCCTGGCCCGCGTCCTGCACGTGCACGGCATCGCGACGGCCGTCTTCGACCGGGAGGAGTCACCGGCCGCCCGCACCCAGGGCGGCATGCTCGACATCCACGAGGACTCCGGGCAACTCGCCCTGCGCGCCGCCGGCCTGTACGACGCCTTCCGCACCTTGGTCCACCCCGGCGGAGAGGCGCTGCGCATCCTCGACCCACACGGTGCGGTCCGCCTGGCGGAAGAGGACGACGGTACCGGCACCCGCCCCGAGGTCGACCGCGGTCAGCTGCGAGACCTGCTGCTGCGCGCCCTCCCCGAGGGCACGGTCCGCTGGGGCAGGAAGGCCACCGGAGCCCGTTCCCTGGAGGACGGACGGCACGAAGTCACCTTCGCCGACGGCAGCGTGATCACCACCGACCTGCTCATCGGGGCCGACGGCGCCTGGTCCCGCGTACGCCCCCTCCTGTCCGACGCGCTCCCCGCCTACGCGGGGATCTCGTTCGTGGAGAGCGACCTCCGGGAAGCCGACGTCCGCCATCCCGGCAGCGCAGCCCTGATCGGCGGCGGCTTCTTCCTCTGCCTGGGCGACGAGAAGGGCCTGCTCGCGCACCGCGAGAGCGACGGGAGTCTGCACGTCTACACCGCCCTCAAGACCGGCGAGGACTGGCTCGACACCATCGACTTCACCGACCCGGACACCACCAAGAAGGCCGTCCTGACCCAGTTCGAGGACTGGGACGACGGTCTGCGGAAGCTGATCGCCGACGCCGACGGCGCACTCGTTCCCCGCCGCATCCACGCCCTGCCCATCGGCCACCGCTGGCCCCGCACCCCCGGTGTGACGTTGCTGGGTGACGCCGCGCACCTGATGTCCCCCTTCGCCGGCGAAGGAGCCAACCTCGCCATGCTGGACGGCGCCGAACTCGGCCAGGCCCTCGCCGCACACCCCGACGACCGCGAAGCCGCCCTGGCCGCGTACGAGGAGGCGCTCTTCCCACGCAGCGCCGCCTCCGCCGCCGAGTCGGACGCCAACCTGCGGATGATGTTCGGCGACGACGCCCTGGCACGTCTCGTGGACCAGTTCACGGCCCGCCCGCCACACGAGCACTGATCACCCAAGGTGTGGAAGGTGCACCCACACCTCGGAATACGCCCCGGTGCAAGGTAGTTGGAAGCAGGGAGACCCACCGACCCCCCTTCGGACGGCGATCGGCGCATGCCGCCGCGGCAGCCACGTCCGGGGACCCGAGACCGGAGCAGATATGACCACGCCCAACGCCGCGCCCACCGGCCCGGACCGTTCGTTCCTCTTCGTCCTCGGCAGCTCCCGCCCCGACGGCAACACCGAAATCCTCGCCCGCGCTGCCGCCGCCCAACTCCCCTCCGACGTCCGGCAAGAGTGGGTGGACCTGTCCCGGCTGCCGCTGCCCGACTTCCAGGACGGCCGGCACGAGTCCGGCACCTGGACGGCCGGGGAGCACGAGGAGGCACTGCGGCAGGCCACGCTCCAGGCCACCGACGTGGTCATCGCCTCGCCGCTGTACTGGTACACCCTCTCCGCACAGGCCAAGCGCTACCTCGACTACTGGTCGGGGTGGCTGACGGTCCCCGGCTCGGACTTCGAGGAGCGGATGGCGGGCCGGACGCTGTGGGGAGTGACGGTCATGGCGGACCACGACGAGGGCGTCGCCGACGGCCTGGTGACCGCCCTCCACCACAGCGCGGCGTACCTGCGGATGCACTTCGGCGGGGTGTTGTTCGGCAACGGCTCCCGCCCGGGTCAGGTGCGGAACGACGACCGCGCCATGGTCCGCGCCAAGAGCTTTTTCCAAGGCCCGGCCGCCCTCGCCCGCTTCCCTTCCCAGGAGCAGCCGGCGCGGCCGTAGCCCGCCACCCGGTCACCGGCGGGGCGCGGACCCCGCCGGCGCTGCCCCGTACCGGTGCCGGCGCGGCTCAGTCGGCGTCGATGCCCAGGGAGGCGAAGCGCAGGTTCCGGTGCTTGCCGGGGCCGAGGTCGGCGACCGGTCGTCCGGCGCAGTGCGGCCGGGCGTAGAAGTGGGCGGTCTTCCCGACCAGGGAGAGGTTGGAGGTGGTGCCGGCGCCGGCGATGGAGTAGCAGCGGCCGGGCTCGGGTTGCTTCAAGGTGGCGGCCTGGCCGGCCGGGGTGGTGTAGGTGATCATGCCGAGGTCAGCCGCGTCCGCGGTCGCCACCGGCAGCAGGACCGCGCCGACGGCGAGCGCCACGGCCGCGACCGCGCGACCACGACCACATCCACGGCCTCGTACAACGGAGTTCATAAAGGGCTCCAAATGGGGGGAGAGCAGATTGTCGACCGGTCCAACGACGGACCGGCCGCCCCGTGACGCCGACCGCGCCAACTCCCCTGCTCCCCCACTCTGCTGCGTCGTCGGACGCTCCGCCGGGCGTTACGTCCGCATCGCGTCGCTCGCGGTGAGGTTCGGGGCGTCGCCGGAGGCCCGCGGTGCGGCCGGCGCCGGCAGGCCGAAGAGCGGGATGCCGTACTCGTCACGGAAGGCGCGGCTGCGGCGCACGGTCAGCGCCACCATCGCGCCGAGGATCGCGAAGGACTCGATCTTGCCGATCACCGGCACCAGGTCGATGGGCAGCCCCAACGCCGCCACGGTGCTCAGCGCGGCATCGAGCAACTGCGCGCCGCCCCACAGGAGCGTCAGTCCGCGCAGTGCGTTCCGGAATTCCGGGAGTTCGCGCCAGGCACGCTCGGCCGCCTCGGCGCCGGCCGGCCCGCCCAGCCGCCGCCCGAAGTGGAACGCGAAGGGCCGGACCGCGAACAGGGTGCCCAGGACCCACAGCGCCAGGACGGCGGGGATGCCCGCGTCCTTCAACAGCAGCACCCGCGGGCTGCCGCTGATCGCCGAGAGCCCCGCCGACACCGCCAGCAGCACAACCACGAGGAGGTCGAAGACCTCGACGCGCCGGCGCACCACAGCCGTGCCCACGGCGTGCGCGGCCGGAATCACACCGCTCAGCAACAGAGCCTGCCACTGCGCGACGTCCTGCGCGCGCAGCACGTAGTACAGGACCAGCGGTAGGAGGAGGTTGACGGTCAGTGGTACGCCCACGGCACGCCACCGCTGCGCACCACGCGTGTGTACGGTTCCCTCGGTTCCCACGACGGCCTCCAACGGTCCGGTACCGGCCCCTCCGGCGCCACGTCGACCTGCCTCGACGCTAGGAGTCGGGCGGGTGGAGAGGCATCGGCCCCCAGGCCGGACCGGTCGCGCCGGCTCTCCACCCACCCGCTCCACCGTCGGGTGGAGGGCCGCCAACTGGCCCGTCTGATCGGCTCGTACGAAGGGTCCGCTCGGCCGTCGGGCGACCGGGACTGACCGGGCGGGTGCGGCGGCGCCGGCTCGGCGGCCGGCGCGGCCAGGCATGCCGCTCAGTTCCGGCTTCCGGCTCCCGGCTCCCGGCTCCCGGCGTCAGAAGCTGTCGCCCAGCCGCTCGATCAGCGGCGCCGCCGCCTTCAACGTCGCCAGCTCCGCGTCGGTGAAGCGCTCTCCGAGGGCCTTCGCCAACTGCTGGGCCCGGGCGTCGCGCTTGTGCCGCAGCACCTCGACGCCGGCCTCGGTCAACGACATGATGATCCGTCGGCCGTCGTCGGGGTCGCGACGACGCTCGACGAAGCCGCGCTCCTCCAACACACCCAACGTGGTCCCCATTGCCTGGGACGTGATCTGCTCGGCCCGCGCCAGCTCGGCCGCCGTCGCCGGGCCGCCCCGGTCCAGACGCGCCAGCGCGGCACGCTCGGGCAACGAAAGGTCGCCGGGCGCCTGCAGCTGACGCAGCCGGCGGGCCAGCAGCCCCAAGCTTCCGTAGAGCGCACTGGCCAGGTCGTCGACGTCCGAGCTCTGAGTCATGTTGATAAGCCTAGGTTGATCAACTCGGCCAATCAACCGACGTTGACCGAGGTCCCCGCGCCGGCGCTCGGCGGACGGCGGGGGCACTGCCGTGCCGCCGGTGCCACCAGACATCACACGATTGCAGCAGGCCCACGTGAAAGACCCGGAAGGGGGAACCAGTCTGTACGCATCGGCAGGTCTTGAGGAGAGGGTGCGGACATGGGAATCATCGCGTGGGCCTTGATCGGGCTCCTTGCCGGTGCCATCGCGAAGGCGCTGATGCCTGGCAAGGACCCCGGTGGCTGCCTGATCACCATGCTGATCGGCATCGCCGGCGGCCTGCTGGGTGGCTGGCTCGGCAAGGTGATCTTCGGAGTGCACTCGATCAACGGCTTCTTCCACCTGTCGACGTGGATCGCCGCCATCGTCGGCTCCCTCATCGTCCTGCTCCTCTACCGCTTCACCCTGGGACGCAGCCGCGAGCACTGACCGCACGTCCGACGGGGCGCAGACAGACACCCGGCGGGGCCGGAGGGCGATGCCTTCCGGCCCCGCCGCACGGGAAAATCCAGTTGCCGAGACCGCCCCGAAGCCACCAGGGTGGCCGCCGGCCGATCACCAGCAGAGCAGAAACACCCCCATGCGCCGATTCCTCGAAAACCCCCAGCGCCCTTACCAGACGGTGAATTTCGAGGACTTCGAGGACTTCGGCACCCATGCAGATCCAGCACACCCTGAACATCGACATTCTCGCGCACGTCGACGCAGGTAAGACCAGCCTCCGTGCGCTCGGCGATGGCCTCCTTCACGGTCGGCGCCACGCAGGTCGATCTGATCGGCACCCCCGGGCACTCCGACTTCGTCGCCGAGGTGGAGCGCGTCTTCGGCGTCCTGGACGTCACCGTGCTGGTGCTCTCCGCCGTCGAGGTCCCGCCTGCTACGCAGCGAAGTCGTGGTCCAAGATCTTGGCGGCTGCGGCAATCGAGCCCGGCATCAGATGCCGATAAGTGCGGTAGATGATCTGGATGTTGCGGCGCCCCATCCATTCTGCGACATCCGTAATAGGGGTACCGCGGCTCAAACAATTCGAGGCGAAGAATTGACAGGTCAACGGCCGCAAACGCCACATCGTGGTGGACGCCCTCGGGCTGCTGTTGACGGTGCCGGGCCGTCCGCGGCGCGACCTTGCGACTGCCCTCGGCTGCCGCGTCAACCGTCACCCTGCTCGATGTCCAGATGGATCGGACCCCGAAGAACGGGGCTGGGCCGGTACGGCGGCGGGTCGGCGACCAGCCTGGGGCGGTCGAGCCGGCGCGCCAACTCGGTCAGCGCGATCTGGGTTTCCCGCCGGGCCAGCGGGCCGCCGAAACACAGGTGGATGCCGCTGCCGAACCCCAGGTGCTGGTTGTCATGCCGATCCGGGTCGAAGCGGTCCGGGTCGTGGAAGCGCTTCGGATCGCGGCTGCCTGAGGCCAGCATGAGCATGATCTGCGAGCCCTGGGGGATGACGGTGTCGGCGACGGTGACGTCGCTGTACGCCACCCGCCAGGGAATGATGTGCACGGGGGGCTCGTAGCGCAGCAGTTCCTCGACCAGCGGCACGACGAGGTCCGGTTCGTCGCGCAGTCGCTGAAGCACCTGCGGGTGGCGCAGCAGCGTCAGCATGCCGTTGGTGATGAGGTTGACGATGGTCTCATGTCCGGCGATCAGGAGCAGTCTGGCGGTGGCGACGATTTCGGCGTCGGCCATCCGACCGTCGGGCCCGTCGTCGTTGGCCAGCCGTGAGAGCAGGCCGTCTCCCGGCCGGCCGTGGCGCTGTTCCACCAGCTCGCCGAGGCACTGGCGCAAGTCCTTGCGGGCCTGTACGCCCTTGTCCAGTTTCTCCTTCGGGTCGGTCTCGGGGTTGTAGTCGATCGAGTTCATGATGTCCTTCACCCAGAGGTGGAACCTCGGCTCGTCCTCGCGTGGCACGCCGAGCAAGTGACAGGTCACGGTTACGGGCAACGGGAAGGCGAAATCGTCGACGACGTCGATCTGTTCCTTGCCCGCCAGATCGTCGATCAGGCTGCCGACGGCGGCGGTCAGGAAGCCTTCAAGTCCGGTCACCAGCCCAGGGGTGTGCGGGGGGCCGAAGTGACGCGTCGCCATACGCCGCAGGCGATCGTGCTCGGGCGAGTCCATATGGATGAACGACGACGTGGCCCCTTCCTCGGGTGGGGGCATCGGACGCGACAGATTGCGCAGGTCGGAACTCAGATGCGGGTCATTCAGTATGTCCGTGATCTCGCGATAGGTACTGATGACGTAGCTGCCGTCCTCCTGCCGAGCCACCGGCGTCCTGCGCAACTCGGCATACAGCGGGTAGGGGTCGGCCCGGGCGGAGTAGTCGAAGATCCGTTGCAGCGTGCCGGGCGTCCCGGTCGTGGTCGTCTGGCCTTCCTCCTGCCGATGCCGGTGCACGGCCGTGACGCGGCGCTCACCCGGGTCATGGCTTGTGACGACCACCGTGGCGCCCTGCGCGAGCAGGGCGGGGCCGGGGAAGTCGACGGGCACCGGTTTCATGTCGGCCGGCTGGTCCGGCGTGGGGCAGGGGGGCGGGAAAGGTGCGGCCGTCTCGATCAACCGTCGGTAGTGGTCCAGCCATTTACCGTTGTTGAAGCTCACGGCAGCCGTGACGCGGCCCCGATAGCCATATGCGGTGACGAAACGGTGGTCGTCCAGCGATCCCTGGGTGACGACCACCTCGTCGGCGAAGGTCGGCACGCCGACGGACTTGATGTTGACGCCGAACTGGATCGACCAGAACAGCGGGATGGACAGGTGGGGCCGGCGGTCCGCCTGGGCACTGACCATGTTGTGTGCCGCGACCTCTGCCTGCTCCACGGCGCTGGCCCAGTGCTCCTGCGAGATGAGCCGGTGTTCGTAGATGGGGTTCGGGCAACGTGCCACGTCTCCCGCGGCGAAGACGTCGTCGGTGACGCGGCCATTGATGTCGAGGGAGCGGCAGCCCGTGTCACAGGTGATTCCCCATACGCCCGCCGCCAGTCCCGACTCCCGCAGCCACTCGGTGTTGCGGATGCTCCCGAGTGCCACCACCGCCACATCGGCGTCGACCGTACTGCCGTCGTCGAAGTGAGCACGGCGAAACCGTCCCTGCGCGTCGCCCTCCAGCCGGGCGACCTTGACACCGCACCGCAGGTCGACACCGTGAGCGCGCTGCATGTCGGCCGCAACCTCGCCGATCATGGAGCCGAGCGCCCCGACCAGCGGGGCCGGCGCAAGTTCGGCGACGGTCACCGGGATGTCCCGCTCGCGGCAGACGGAGGCGATCTCGGAGCCGGTGAATCCCGCACCGATGACCAGCACACGGGAGGGCCCGGCGGCGAGGGCCCGCTGCAGGCTCTCGGCATGCTCGCGTGTACGGACGACGAACACTCCGTCCAGGGCCGCCTCGGACTCGACGAACCACGGCCGGGCCCGTACCCCGGTGGAGATCAGCACCCGGTCGAAGGGAACCTCGCGTCCGTCGGCGAGACGCACGTGGTTCGTCGCGAGGTCCAGCCCGCTGGCGGGCACGCCCAGCAGCCACTCCGCATCGATGCCACGGCGGTGGGGCAAAGTGGTGCTCCCGGCCGGCACCCACCCGGTCAGTACTTGCTTGGACAGGGGAGGCCGGTCGTAGGGCTCGCCCAACTCGTCACCGATCATGGTCAACGATCCGGTGAAACCCTCGTCCCGCAGAGCCTCCGCGGCCCGCAGCCCCGCCAGCGAAGCCCCGACGACCACGATGCGGCCATCGCGCTTGAACGCACGCAGGTCGTCGGCACCGGTCATGACGGCGACGCCTCCGCCGGTGCGTGCCGCGCCTCCAACTGGTCGACCAGGATCGCCTGGACCGGGCAGGCCGCCGCGGCGCGTAGCACCTGGTCGCGCTGGGCGTCGTCGGGGTTCGGGGCGTACATGAGCGCTTCCTCACCGTGCATCCGGAACGCCTCCGGAGCCAGGAACGCGCACTGCGCGTACCCCACACATCGGGAAAGATCAACAACAACTTTCACCCCGGCCTCCACAGGGAGTGGGAGATGCAGACCCTCAAGCCAGCGCCACTCCGGCGCGCAACGAGGGACGATCCGGCCGCTGCCCACCCCTGCGAAGTGCGAGGGGGCGCACCGCGCTCGTCGGGTCTCCATGGAAAGAATTGATCATCGCGGCTAAGGCGATCGGCGCCCGACTGGGGACGTATCCCTGGTTGCGGCTGCATTTTGGTTACGTAAGCGGCGCTCTTTCGGATTGCCGTTTCGACGGAAACCGTGTGGCACGGTGCGCCGGAATACCGTCACAGAATCAGCGTAACAACGGCACCGATACCGGCGAGTCCGATGGCTCGGGAGACGAACGCCTGACATCCAACGTTGACATCAACGACGCTGGACAGCGGCGTACCTTGGTAGACGGAGCACGGCGGGCAACACCTTCCGCGGCGTGCCTGTCGGCCTCGCGCGCACAGCAGCGTGATCAAATCAGGGCATGGCATCGTCCTGGACCGGTAATCGGGTACGCCTGCGCGCTGTCGAGCCCGACGACTGGACGGCGTTCGCGCGTTTCGCCGACGATGACGGGCCGCGAGCGGGCCGGCTGGATCTGCCGCGGTCCGCCGAGAGCTACCGTGCCTGGGCGAAGGAGCAGGCCGTTGCCGAGTGCGATGACGACCGCTTCCGGTTGGCGGTCGAAGCGACGGCCACGGGAGAGCTGGTCGGTACAGTCGGTTCACATCGCACCGGCCCTCGCTCAGGCTGGTTCGAGTTCGATATCACCATCGGCGCCGGCCACCGGCACAAGGGCTATGCGACGGAAGCCGTGGTGCTGCTGCTGCGCTACATGTTCGCCGAGCGGCGCTATCACAAATGCCTGGCCGCGGTTTTGGCCCACAACGAGGCATCGCTGGCACTTTTTCGTGGGCTCGGATTCACCGAGGAAGGGCGCTTGCGGGAACACGTTTTCTTCGCCGGCCAGCACCACGACCTCGTCATGATGGGCATGCTCGTCAACGAGTTCGACCGGCGACATCCGATGAGCGAACCATGAGCCGGTGATCCGAGCGCGTGTGGAACGGCACTCGGACTTGATCGACGTTCGTTGTTCGCGGGTGGAGGCGGCCTGCCACCGGAAGTAGGACTGCCCTCAGCCGCGCAAGGTGGCACGCAGGTGCAGGCCGGCGGTTGCGAGCCCTTCGAAGGTGGTGACCCGGTAGCCGGGTTCCGCGCCGGGCGGCTCGCTCAAGTGGTAGAGGCGGGCGGTCTGCGCGGTCATGAGCGTGAGCATGGCCATGGCGAGAGCGGCTCCCTCGCAGCCGTGCGGCCCGGTACCGAAGGCGAGGAAGACCCCGGCTTTCGCCGGCGAGCCCGAATCGTCGAGCCAGCGCTCGGGCCGGAACCGGTCCGGCTCGGAGTGTTCCCGTGGGTCGCGGTGGGCGGTGTAGGGGCAGACGAGAACGGTGGACCCGGCGTCGATGGTGTAGTCGGCGAGCTGAGTCTGTCGCGTGGTGCGCCGGGTGAGCAGCCAGCTCGGGGGGTGCAGTCGGAGCACTTCGCGTACCAGCGCCTGGGTGTATTGCAGGTTGTCGAGGTGGGTGCTGGTCGTCGTGGCCGGGTCGGCGGGCAGCAGGGCGGCTTCGGCCGCGACGCGGTCCGCGGCCTGGGGGTATCGGGCCAGGTGGAGCAGGATCCATCCGGCTGCCCGGGAGGGTGTCTCGAAGGTGGCGACGGTGATTCCGGGGAGGGTGTCGAGGACGGCTTCTTCCGACAGCGGGCCGTAGCGGGAGGAGGGCCGGAGCATCTGTCCCAGCACGTCGTCACCGAGCCGGCCCGATGAACGGCGTCGGCGGACGATGGGCCGCAAAGCGTTGGTGAAGGCGACTTGCCGCCGTGTGCGGAACCGCCGTGCCGGTGTGGGCATCCAGCGCGGCCACACCCAGCGCGAGGGGCGTACGAGCACCTCCCGGGCCACGAAGAGCTGCCAGGCGAAGGGCAGCAGGGCGGGAGCGTCTTCGGAGAAGAGGTAGCGCACGCCGATCTCTGCCAGGGCGGGCCGGACCAGGGGCAGAATCTCGACGTCCCGGCCCGTGGGCCACTGGTCGGCAAATCGAGCGGTCCCGGGCGCGATCTCACCGATCCGGGCCGCAACCGCCTGCGGGCGCAGTCCGCGCATGCGGGCGGCGCGAGCTTGCGCACGCTCCTCGGGCATCGGCGCTCCGCCGGCCCGCTTCAGCGGCGGGAAGAGGGGCGAGGACGGCTTGGGGAAGTCCTGCGCGCGGCGCAGGACCGCTTCACACACCCCGGCCGCAGCGGCTACGTAGACACTCGGCTCCAGTTGCCAGACGTCCCCGCACTCGGCAGCGCCACGTCGCGCCAGTGCCAGCCGGTCGCGGCTCCAGGCCGCGAAACTGCCTCCGGGCAGCCGCGGCGGCTCATTCACTCGGCCCATGGGATCGCCCCTGACTTCTCGTACCAGTCAGGCCGATATCGCCGGCAGCGCGGCCAGGAGTCGGCGGGAGCCCGGGGCGCCCGCCGACCGTGTGGTCACACCCTGTCGTCGCCGGTGTGCGTGCCCCAGTCGTGGGCCCCGTACGCACCGTAGTTACGAGTAAAGGACAACTTGGCGAGCAGCTTGGCGATCATGAGGCACTCCTCTCGCTTGTCTTCAGCACCATGTGCCATACGTCCCATTTCTAGACACATAGCATATTTGTAGTATTTTAGAGCATCGGCCGCACACGTGGATACAAGGCGCGTGCTTGCTGGCCGGACCCGCAGCCGGCCAACGTCGCCCCGGTGCCGGCGGTCGGTGCCGCCCCCGGCCGCGAGGTGTGGCGGCGCCGGGCACCTCAAGACCGGCGGCACCAACACCCCGAAGGAAACGGAACGGCTTTCGCGCGAACCGGTCACCTCGCACCTCGGGAAGGCGGCGGGTTGGCGAGTTGCGACCACTGCCGATAGTGGCCGACGACGGCACGGATCCGGCGCCGTCCGCCTACAGGCCGGGCGCCCGGAAGCCGTTCAGGTACCAGAACGCAGCCGAATACCAGGCCAGGGCGATCACCGTGACGAGCGCGCCACCGGCGAGCGGGAGCGCCCAGCCCGGCCAGCGGCGATGGCGCACCACGACGACCTTGGCGACGAAGGCCCCGTAGAGAAAACAGCCGGCCAGCGAGTGCAGCGCCTCGCGGGGCCCGGTCAGGCTGACGCCGTAGGCGATGATGCATTGCTGGGCGATCGGGATGGAGAACAGGAAAGCGAACACACCGATCAGGCGGTGCGTGGGGCCCACTGGGTGCGGCGCGGCGCGCAGGCCGGGCAGCCGGCCGTACATCCACAGCGCGAGGAGCAACTGGATCAGAACCAGTCCCATCAGGGCGCTGCCCAGCTGGGTCTTGAGCAGGATGACGGCGGGGCCGTGCTTTCCGAAGAAGCTGCGCCGGGGCTCCGGGGTGTGTACCCGGCCGTACCAGAGCAGGGCGGCGGTCACCGCCAGGGGCAGCAGCAGCCACAGCAGCCCGAGGAGCTGCCGGGGTTCGGTGCGGAGGGTGAGGCGTGGCACGTGGTCAGCCGCCCATGCCGTCGGCCTTGTCGCCCCGAGGAGCGCCGGCCCGAGTGGACGCGGAGCGCTGCGGGCCGGTGATCAGAAAGCCGCCGAGCGCGGCCACGGCGCCGACGGCCTCCGCGATCGCGCTGGCGGTCTTACTCGGCCACCAGAGCGGCTCGTACATGTTCGGCAGCGGACCAAGTGCGCCCACGTTCACATACCGAAAGAGCAGCACGGCGCCCAGGGCGGAGACGGACACCAGGAAGGCGAACGCCCACACCGGCCGCCGGCGACCGAGGAGCAGGACCAGCAGCGCGGCCAGGGACGCCACGGCGGCTTCGAGGCGGAACAGCGTCCCCTGGCTGATCTGCTGCCCGACCCGGTCATAGGCAGAGGCGAGGTCGGCATGCACGTAAGCGTTCACGGCCAGTGCGGCCGCGGTCACCACTTGGAGCAGCACGCGCGCGACCGTGCGCCGGCCGATGGCGGTGCGGTGCGGGCGGCCGCCGGGTTCGGGAGTCATCGCTACTGCCCCGTCGAGGTCGAGGTCGCGGCGGCGCTGCTGGGGGCCGGTGACGACGGGCCGTTCCCGCCGGCCTGGAGGTGGGTGTCCATGCCGAGTTCCTTGTGTTTGTCGATGGGGCACCACAGCTCGTAGCTGCCGGCTTGGAGGGTGACGGTGAGGCGCGCCTGGCCGCCGGGCGGGATGGTCGAGGTGTGCGCGTCGGACACGCCGGGCCCCGCGACGGCCAGTGCGTGTGCCAAGGCGCCGGCGTTGTGCACGACGAACGTGACGGTCCCCGCGGGCGCCCTGGCCGGCGAGAGGGTAAGTGAATACTCCTTCATCGTGACGGTGATCGTCGTGGCCGGCTTCGCGCTCGCGCTCGGACTCCCGGTCGGGGCCGGGATCGAACCGTTGGAGCACGCAGTGGCGGCGGTGAGCGGGATGAGCGCCAGGAACTTTGCTCCGTCGCGGGCGGGGCGCGGAGATCCGATGCAGTGCACGGCCATGTTGGGCGGGCCTCCCTTCCGCGACGAGATTGGCCCACGTTCCCGGCCGCGCCAACGCCGACACTCTCCGCGGGCGGGCCAACACCCGATCGGGCCACCGCGGCCACCATCAGCAGTGAAAGGGCCGCAGCCCGAACCGCGGCCGGTGACCGACTGCCCCAAGCAGGCGAAAGTCGAATCCGAAGCGGCACGGTGATGAGGCCGGGTCGCCCAGCCCCGGCCAGGGGCCACTCACCGGCTGGGACCGGCGGTCGCCCCGCTGGTAGTGCCGCTCGTCTCGCAGCCGCGGATCACGTGCAAGGGTTCAGGCTGCTCGGCGTTGTGCGGTGTGTCGATGAACGACTCCGGTCGAGCGAACCGAGCGGGGACGATGGCCCGGGCCATCGGGTGCCGGGAGGAACTGCGAGGACGCGGCAGCGGGACGGAGGAGTCGGCCATGGCCTCGCCTTCAAATCGGCGGAAACGTTCGACGACGTACTCGTCACTCCAGTGTGCGGAGCGGTCCGACACCCCACGTCGACAACGTGCCATCGTCGGGCGGGAATTGGCGGCCTTCAACGAGCTTCGGCCCCGGCTCCGGCAGCAACGGCTCGATCAGCGCCCACAGTTCATCCGACACGCTCCACGGCCGCGACTGCCTCTTCCCCACGACCGGACCAACACGCGGACAAGCCAACAGTCACACGACCAACCACTTCTGTTAGGGCCTCTTATTAGTCCGTTTTGGAATCTTGGAATTCGACCACGGCCGCGCCGTGCTCGTGAGCCCACTCAGTCAGCACGGCGATCGGCTTCACCAGCGTCCGGCCCAAGTCTGTCAGCACGTACTCGACCTTCCCGGCCTCGGCGTGGCGGTCGACCAGGCCGTACCCCTGCAACCGCCGCAGCGTCTGGGTCAGCACTTTCCGCGAGATGCCGCCGATCAGGTCGACCAGCTCACCGTGCCTGCACGGTTCCCGGCTCAACGCGAACAGCACGACCACCGCCCACTTGTCGGCGATGATCTCGATCGCCAGCCGAGCCGGGCAGTCGGCGAGGAAGACGCTGCCGGAGTACTCACGCATGCCCCGACCGTAGCCCGCCGCCAGGAACCTGGAGGTACCCACCGCCTCACTAGCGTCCACGGCGGAAGCTACCGAGCAGGGGAGCCGAATGAGGGCAGAGATCGAATGGCCGGGCGGGCGGAAGGTCGTCGCGCTGGTCACTGTCGCGTTGGAGCTGTGGTCACCAGGGCACTGGCCCGCCTACGCGCCGATGGCCGCGGCGTGGCCGCTGTCCGGCGTCGACGACACGCACAGCACCTCCTCGGCGAACTACGGCGTCACCACCGGCATCTGGCGGCTGCTCGACGTCCTCGGTGACCTGCCCGCCACCGTCGGCGTCAATGGACTGGTGGCCGAGCGGCACCCCGAGACCGTCATGGCCGTGCACGAGGCGGGTCACGAGATCGCCGCACACTCCTGGGCCCAGGACGTGGTGCCCGCGCTGCTCGATGTCGATGCCGAACGGACCAATATCCGTCGCTGCACCGACATCCTTCGCCAAGTCACCGGCGTTCGCCCGACGGGGTGGATGAGCCCACGCGCCACCGGTTCGGGGCACTCCGTCGACCTGCTCGCCGAGGCCGGCTACCGATGGACCGGCGACCACGGCGACCACGACCTCCCGCAGGTCCTGTCCACCGCTCACGGTCCTCTGGTCTCCCTCATGCACAGCGACCACTCCGACGTCCGCGACTCTGCGGCCGGCCCGTACGCCTACCGCGACCTGCACCGTGAGCTACTGAACCAGATGCTCGCCGCCCCCGGCCCAGGCGTCTTCCGCCTGACCATCCACGCCCACGTCGCAGGCCGACCGCTCCTCGCGGGCATGGTCGGCCAGATCCTCGACCACATCCGTGAGTCCGGCGACGTCTGGGTTGCCACCCACGCCCAGGTGGCCGAACACGTCCTGACACACCAGGGAAGAACGCCATGACCCACGTCCTCGTCGTCGGCGGCACCGGAGCCATGGGCAGCCACGTGATCCAACACCTGTTGGCCACCACCGACGCCACCCTCACCGTGCCCACCCGCCACCCGGAGTCCGCCCACGCCACCGAACTCGCCGCCACCGCGCCCGACCGCGTACGACTGGTCCGTTCCGACGCGGCGGCCCTCGACGTCCTGATGGGGCAGGCCGACCGCGTGTTCGCCAACACCGACTTCTTCGCGACGGGCAGCGCCGTGGGTGAGTATCGGCAAGGGCTGCACTTGCTGGCCGCCGCGGAGCGGGCCGGCGTGGAGCGCTTCATCTGGTCCTCGTTGGACAGCGCGGTGTCCCTGACCGGCCACCCCGTCCCGCACTTCGACAGCAAAGCCGCTGTCGCCGCCCACATCGACCTGATGCGGTCGGAGGAAATGCTCCGCAAGGAGACCGACGGCTGGTACACGGACCACGTCTCGGTACTGACCACGGCGCCGTACTTCGAGAACCTGCGGGACCGACTCACCCCCCGACCGGACGGCCGGGGCGGCCTGACCTTCAGGCTCCCCCTCGGCGCCGCCCCCTACCCGCTCGTCGCCCTCGACGACATCGCCTGGTTCGCCTGCCACATGTTCGACAACTGGCAGTCCTGGGGCGCCCGCGACCTCGCGGTGATCGGCGACAGCCTCACCGGCGACGAGATCGCCGCTACCTTCGCTCAGGTCACGGGCACCCCCAGCGCCTACATCCCGCTGCCGCACGACGACCTGCGCGCCGCCGTCCCCGACTTCGGCCACGACTACGCAGCGATGTTCCAGTTCTTCGCCGACCGTGATCTCTACGCCCGAGACCGGGACATCAACCTCCTGCGCCGCCTGCACCCCGACTTGATGGCCTTCGAGGACTGGCTGCACCACACCGGGTGGACGGGATGACCACCCACCACGTCAAGTCCGAACGCGGGCACGCACGACAGGGACTCGTCGCTCCGGACCGGGGCCGACGCCAGCCTGAGATCTGGCAAACCTGGCGTGACACACACCAGAGCCAGCCGAGGAAGACGCCACGACTTTGAGACCGATCATGACGGCATCTCCGTGAGACAACCATGACGGCATCTCCGTGAGACAACGAAGAAAAGCCGGGTCGGTGCGGGTGGCCGGCGCGGTGGCCGATGGCCGGAAGCATGCCTTGGGGAGATAGAAGCACGATGGAGTTCGCCGCCCTCGTAGGGCCGCTCGGCGCTTCCTTCGCGGCGCAGGAAACGGACTCCCTGACGTGCGTTCAGATCGTTGCCCAAGTGACCGCTGCACCGGCAACATCGCCGCAGACCCGGTGCCGATGGAAGCCGAATAGGCACCTCGACCAGCATGCCACCGAGCTACGGCGTTCTTGCAGGCCCCTCCGCCCGGCCCGTCGATCTCTCCGATGCCGAGAGGCAGAGTCTGCGCTCGGCTGGGAAACCCAGCCGAGCGCCTGTCCGAACTGCTCGCGGCCTGATCAACCGACCACGGTGTTGCAACAACCTCCGGAATCCGCCCTCCTCTTGGCGGGGCTTCGTCGGGTGCGGAACGGGAGCAGCCCTGGGGCCCTGTTCGTCACCCGCTGTGCTCTGCTGTACTGCCCTGCGGCTAGTTTGTGTGCAGGACTGGTAAGCAGGCCCGTGGTGGCAAAGGTGCACGGGGGACGGGAGGTCGGGAAGAGTGTCGCTGCGCGCAGGTGATCCAGCCGAGATCGGCGGTTATCCGCTTGAGGCACGGCTCGGCTCGGGTGGCATGGGCACGGTCTTCCTGGCCCGTACGAGTTCGGGGCGACCTGTCGCGATCAAACTGATCCACCCGCAGTTCGCGGCGGACGACGAGTTCCGCATCCGCTTCCGGCAGGAGGTTGCGGCGGCGAGGCGGGTGAGCGGCGCGTTCACCGCCGCAGTGGTCGACGCTGCCCCTGAGGCCGAGCAGCCGTGGATGGCGACGACCTATATCCAGGGGCACACGCTCGCCCGGCGCATCACCACGAAGGGCCCGCTGAGCGGAGCGGAGCTGAGGAGGCTCGCCATCGGGCTGGCGGAGGCGCTGCGGGACATCCACCGGGTGGGGGTCATCCACCGTGACCTGAAGCCTTCGAACGTCGTGCTCTCGCCCGAGGGCCCACGCGTCATCGACTTCGGCATTTCGCGCGCCGTGGACCAGCAGACGCTGACGATTACCGGGCGGGTCATCGGTACGCCGCCCTTCATGTCGCCGGAGCAGTTGCAGGCGCCGCGCGGTGTGGGGCCGCGGTCCGATGTCTTCTCGCTGGGGACGCTACTGGCGTACGCAGCGACGGGCCACGGGCCCTTCGACGCGGACAGCCCATACATAGCTGCGTATCAGGTGGTGCACGAGGAGCCGTCGCTGGATGACGTGCCGATGGCCTTGCGCACGGTCGTCGAGTCGTGCCTGGCCAAGGAGCCCAACGGGCGCCCCTCGGCGGACGAACTCCTCGTGCTGCTACGGGACCTGCCGACCGACCTCGGCCAGACCGACGCGGGGGGAGTTGGCGCGGGCCGCACCCGCGACATGATCACCCAGCATCACGTCGCGACGCCGGCCACCCCGGCGCCGGCTGCCGCGACCACCACCCCGGCCGGTCCCGATGCGGGAAGCGCCGGCACCCCCATCGGCCGCCGACTGCCTCGCCGATGGCGTCCCGTGCTCGCGGCCGCGGTCGCAGTCGCGGTGGCAGCGATCGGTGGAGGAGTCGCCGCACTGACGGCGGGCGGCTTCGGCGGAAACAGCGGCGGCGACAAGGGCAACAGCGCCGCGGCGCCGAGTGCCGCACTTCCGGACGGCTTCACGCCGTGGCACGAGACCGTGCCGGGCGGTCGCCCGGACATCCCCGACGAGCTGCGTTGCGTCGCACACGGCAACGCGCTGTTCTGCGGGGGCGGCAGTGTCGTCGCGACCCGTATCAGGGCCGGGGACGGCTCGCGGGTGTGGACGGCGAAGAGCCCCGGCGTCCCCGTCAACAACATGTACCTGGTGGGCGCCACCGACGACACGGTGCTCGGCTACCGCTTCGCCGCCCAGAACGCCCCGCAGGACCCTCCCAGCGAGGTGGTGGCCATCGACGCGAACACCGGCCGGGAGCTGTGGTCCGTGCCGTCCGGCGCCCAGTCGACGGCCGTCACGGGGCGGACTCAGGACGCCATTGTGGTCGGCTCCGACGTCGTGACGGTCGACGCTTCCAACTCCCGCTTCGAGGCCCGCAACGCGCACAGCGGTCAGGTCACATGGACGTCGCCATTCCCTGCGGGTACGCAGTGCGCTCCCGTCCCGATGGGCCCACAGCTCGTCGCGATGTGCGCGACGAATGCGGAGGTGGATGCCTTGGCGGTGCGCCACCCCACCCTGTACCCGGTCGACCGCGCCTCGGGGACTCTGGGCAGGCCCATCGCGGTCAACGGCCCCGCCGTGCCGATGGGCGTCGCCAACGGCAGGCTCGTACTCCTGCAGATACACATGGAGGGACCGGAGCCGGCCGGCTACAACGGGGTGGCAGGGGTCGACCCGGCCTCCCGGAAGGTCACGTACTCCCGACTGGCCAAGACGTACGCGGGGACGCCCGGCATGGCGGACGGCACCGTCTACGTGAGCGGGCAGACCGGCCTCGTCACCGCACTCGACCCCGCGACCGGCCGGCAGAAGTGGTCGCGGCAGACTGGCGTCGAGGGCGCGTCGGGTCCTGTTGCGGGAGCCGACGCACTGTACTTCAGCTCGGCCACCGGCCGGGTGGTCGCGCTCTCGCCGCACGACGGAAAACCCCTGTGGACAACAGATCCGCAGGCCGATGGTTTGACGGGCGGGCCGGGCGCAAGCCCGCGGGTGACTCTTGCGGGGCGTGCGGTGATCGTGGCCGCGGCCAAGAACACTCTCTTCGCTTTCGACGCGCAGAAGCCGCCGAAGTCGGGCTGACCCGGATGGCTGGACGGCGGCCGCAACATTGCCATGGAGTACCGCGGAAAGCTCCCCCGCTGGCACCAAGTACCAAGATCCGGGCCAGGTGCGGACCAACTCGGCTTCGCATCGGGCATTTCCACCCATTGCCGCGGGTCAGAGTAGGGGGAGTGCCCGAGCCGCCGCGCAACAGTCACCACGGACTCCCCCGCCACCAACAAGAGGAAGGTGTAGGTGTTCCGCAGCACGTGAAATCCATCCTCGGTGCCGCCTGCCACTGCCACGGCTTCGCCCCGTTGGGGCGTGGCGGGATGATGACCGCCTTGGCCAGTGCCGGCGGTAGCGGCAGCCACCGTGCCCGGCCCCGGAACCGGCCCCCGGTCGGCAGAACGATCCGTGTCCGACTCCCCCGGCAGCGGGGCCTGCGCGGCTGGCGGTGCCGTGGGGCAGGGTCAGGGGCCGGCGGTGCCGTACGCGGTGCGCACGGTGCCCGCTCAGCGGTGGGTGTGCTGCCTACTCAGTGGGCGAAGCCCCAATCGAGCATCTTGGTGGCGTCGTCGAAGCGGCCCTTGTCGTCCTTGAGGATCACGCCGACCAGGGTGCGGTTGTCCCGCTTGGCGGCGAAGACGAGGCAGTAGCCATCCTCCGGGCCGGTGCCGGTCTTGACGCCCAGGGCGCCGTCGTAGGTGCTCAGCAGCTCGTTGGTGTTGACCCAGGTGTAGTACCGGGTGTGGCCGTTGGCCGCCGGGGCCTCGGTCTTGAACTGCTTGTCCTTCACGACGTCGGCGAACACCGGCTGCAGCATGGCGCGCTGGCCGAGCTTGGCCAGGTCGCGGGCGGTGCTGTGGTTGTTGCCTTCCGAGAAGCCGTCGACGCCGTCGAAGTGCGTCCCGGTCATGCCCAGTTGCTGCGCCTCGGCGTTCATCTGGTTCACGAAGTCGGCGATCCGCGCGTCCTCGGTGTCCCCGGAGCCGAAGTTGTCGGCCAGGGCCCGCGCGGCGTCCGCGCCGGACGGGATCAGCATGGCGTGCAGTAGTTGACTGACAGTCAGCGTGTCGCCGGTCTGGAGGTCAGCGGTACTGGCGCCGACCTTCTGGACGTAGTCCCGGTACTCCTGCTTCACCGTGATCTGTCGGTTCAGCCACTCGGGGTGCTTGAGCACCACCATGGCGGTCATGATCTTGGTGGTGCTGGCCATCGGCACGCTCTCGTCCGCCTTGGCCCCGGCCCACAGTTCCCGCTCCTGGCTGCCGTCGCGGGCGTCCAGCAGGAAGGCATGGTCGGCGTTGATCCGGGGAGCGGCCTCGTCCTTCGCGTCCTGTGCGACGGCGGCCTTGCCCTTGACGGCGTGCTGCCCAGCCTGGGAAGACTGGAACTGCTGCGGTGCGTCCTGGTGCCGGTCGGCCGTCGTGGTGGCCTCGCTGCTCTGCAGGCCGTTCTCGTCTGCGGAGTGCGTGGCGCCGGGGGTGGCCGCCTCGGCCAGGCCACCGGCGGTGATCGGCAGAGCGGCACCGACAAGTGCGACCATCGCGATCCGGACTCCGGTGCGGTGTATTCGGTTGGGACGTGCGTGGGAACCCATGGGGCGTTCCTCCTGCCGGCGAAGGGATGCCGGTGCGTAGCGGGAATTCGGTTCACGCTGAAACTACTTGGGCGATGGCAGCGGCTGTCAAGCTGGCTATGTCATAGCCAGGCAACAGCGCTCACCTCTATGGATGTGTTGTGCAGGCGACTGGTGGTTCCCGTGAGGTCGCTCGCGCGCAGCGCCCAGTCGGCTCCCCTGGGTTACTGGTTCGCTGCCGGCGCCCGTCCACCCGGCACCGGCCGCCAACTCCGACGTGTCCGGCCCGTTCTGTCGGTCCGGCAACCCGATTTGCCCGGCGTAACGCCTACTGCCCGATCGACGACACCCCACCGTGTGCGGCGAACGAACGCGTAACTGCTCGATTCGGGCCGCGAATTCCAGCCTCCGCCCCACCGAGTGGTGAGAGCTTGCACCGGCCCCCAACATCGGTCGAGGAAAACATGCAAGCTCCCTTACGGTATGAGGCTTCGTAAGTACAGGGTTCTACACCGGGGCCGACAGCAAAATTCGGCCCGCTCGACCACTCGACCACTCGACCACGAGAGGCTGCCCACTTCCCAGTGCGAGGCAGCACCATCGAAATGGCACAGCACCCCACTTGTCTGATGCAGCGTCAGGAAAGTCAGCGTCGGGTCAGCATTCAGCCCGCCAACTCGTGCCTTTTGGCAGGTCAAAGGCATGTTCCGCGAGCTTCTCGGGATGCTTCAAGACAATCTCCCCGAGCGAGACTTGACCATGTTCGTCCTGCCCGAGATAGGGAGGCTGCACGAGACCGGCGACCCGTGGGCTCCGTACCAGTTACTGGACCAGGGCGGCGCCCTCGCCGAGCCGGTTCGCGTCTACTTCACGGAACTCCAGGCGGCAGACAACCCAGGCAGGACGCCCCCGTGCCTGCCGTACCGGAGTTGACCAAGTCTTCCAGGCCGCATGCCGACCGGACTGTTCCTAAGCGACCCAAGTGCTGGTCAGCGTCTGCACGGTCAAGCCGTCGAGGTCCCTGAGCTTCGCCCCGGCGAAGGCGCGCGCGGCGTCGGAGGTGAGCAGCCGGAAGGCGGGCTGCTCGGCTGCCAGGAGATCGACCATCTGCGCTGCCACGTCCTGCGGGGTCTGCGCGTTGGCGAAGGCGCCGCGCGTGCGGTCCAGGTAGGCGGACAGAGCCGACGCGTACGGTCCGGCCTGCTCCAGTGCGTTGTCGGCGAGGCCCACGTTACTGACGAACTCGCTGGCCACCGCACCCGGCTCGACCACGCTGACGGACACTCCGGCCGTGGCCGCGACCGGCGCGAGGGACTCCATGAAGCCCTCGACCGCGAACTTGGCGGCGCAGTATGCCTCGTTGAAGGGCTGACCGATCACTCCGCCGACGCTGGTCACGGTCAGCACGCGGCCCTTGCTCGCCCGCAGCAGGGGCAGGGCGGCCCTGGTGACGTGCAGCACGCCGAAGAAGTTGACCTCCATGACGGCCCGCACGTCCTCGATGCTCTCCTGCTCCAGGGTGCCGACATGGCCCGCGCCGGCATTGTTGACCAGCGCGTCCAGCCGGTCGAGGCCGGCCAGGCATGCCTCGACCGAGGCCGGGTCGGTCACGTCCAGGGCCCGGACGTCGACGGCGACTCCGGCCTCCTCCGCCGCCGCCAGCAGCGCACCCGCCTTGGCGGTGTCGCGCATGGTGGCGATCACCTGCCAGCCGCTTCGCGCGGCGGCGACGGCGGTGGCCAGGCCGATGCCGGAGGAGGTGCCGGTGATCAGGACGGTCTTGGTGTTCATCCCAGTGACCTCCAACTTGATTATGTAGCATAACTAATATTGAACATAACTATGTGCCGCGATATTTCATCTTGTCAAGCACATCGGTACGCTGGACGTCATGTCCAACCCACCGGATGAGCTCACCAGGGAGATCGTCGGCCTCTTCGCGGCCATCAACCGCCGCTACACGCGGGAGTCCGAGGCCGCCGCGGCAACCCACGACCTGACCCCACTCCAGGCCAAGGCACTGCTCGCCGCCGAGGACCCGGTCCCCACGCGCCGCATCGCCGACCGGTTGCACGCGGAGCCGTCCAACGTGACCGTGATCATCGACCGGCTGGAGTCCCGCGGCCTGGTCGAGCGCAGCCTCGACCCGAGCGACCGCCGCGTCAAGCGCGTCGCCGCCACCACGGCCGGCCGCACCGTCGCCGCCGACCTCCGCACCCGCATGCCCTTCGCCGCCGAACCGCTGGCCCGGCTCACCACGCAGAAGCGCGAGACCTTGCGCGAGCTGCTGCAACTGATCCTGGAGGCATGACGGCAGCCGGCAGACCGCGCCCCGTCACTCGATGGGCGGACATCACGCATGGAATCTCAGTAACCAGCGAACAGACGCAGCGGAACATGGCTCGCGTCGACGCAGCCGAGGCCGTGTTCGCCGGCATTACCCCGAAGTTCCGGGCCTAACCTGCAGCTGCCGCGCCTGCCCGCGCGGCACCGGGCAGTGAGAGCTGCGTGACCCCGCACTGACTGATGCCCGGCCAGGTGAAGCGGCCGGGCATCAGCGTGCTGAGGAACGTCTCGGATCGGTCTACTTGAACCAGTACCTCACACCGTGGTGATGGGAGCAGGTACCGGAGAAGTGCTTGCTGTAGGACCAGGTGCCGTCCTTGCATTCGGCCATGACGCCGCGCGGGTGCTTGATGTGGGTGCCGCAGACGCCGGTGGTGTGGTGTGCGCAGTGGACGCTGGCGGCCTGTGCCGGTGCCGCGGTGATGACGGCCGGCGCGATGGTGGCGGTGGCGAGTGCCGCCGCGGTGATGGCGCTGCGGGTGCGGCGCGTGAGCGTGAGCGTGAGCGTGTCGAGCATGATCCTCCTGGGGCGGCGGTCGGAGCGCCGAGGTTCGCAGTCGGTACGTGCTCAAGTCCGGGGAAAGCGCCTGCTGTGACGGATGCGTGACCCTCGTGATCAACCGGTCACTGGGGGTTCGAGTAGATCGAATGACGCCTGGCCGCCGCAGCGGATCGCGGCGGCCAGGCGTCCCGCAACACCTCGGGGGTCGGGCCGCGGGGTCATGACCGGTGTGCCGGCTGAGTAGCCGGTCGCGGGCGAGGACCTGAATCCGCCTCCTCCCCCGGTCTACCGCGCCCCCAGCGGCTGCCTCTCCGGGTGTCAGTCCTCTGAGCTGGCGTGACTGTCGGCGCACGAGGGGCCTGGAGGGCGATATGAGCGACGGTGACGTGCCCGAGGGCAGTGGCGATCAACGACGCCGTGATGGATGGCGCAACCATCCCCGTCAGCTCGTATGCCCCCGTGCGGCGGCCCGGGCCCCTTCAGTGTCCGCACTGTGGCACTGACCGCGAGTGGGCAGCGTTCGGGCACCGGACGGATCCCGTGCGGCTGGTCTGCCCCGCCGGACACGCATGGACCCCGTGGGAGGACGATCCCACGCGAGGCCGCTGGCTGATGCAGGAACTCATCCTGGCGAGCAGCATCGAAGAATCCCGCGACTGACGTCGGCGCGTCGCTCTTGGCCGTGCCCGGTGGGTCGCGTGACTACGATCCGGCCGATGGGGCGCCTGGTGCCTGACTGACGCAGGAGGGTCCCTAGGACACGGCTACGGCAAGGCGCCCCGAACCGTTTGGGTTCGGGGCGCCGAGGCATTCGGTCAGGCCGGGGTGACGTTCTCCGCCTGCGGGCCCTTCGGGCCCTGGGTGACGTCGAAGTTCACCGCCTGGTTCTCCTCCAGGGAGCGGAAACCGCCGGCGTTGATGGCGGAGTAGTGAACGAAGACGTCGGGGCCGCCGCCGTCCTGAGCGATGAAGCCGAAGCCCTTTTCGGCGTTGAACCACTTCACGGTGCCGGTTGCCATGTTGTCCCCTTGTCCAGGGTCGGGGGGCACTGGCTTGTCAGTGCCCCTGGGTGAGGTGATCGCCCTGGTCCTCAGGCACTGCTGCACAGCACGACGCCCGCGGTGCGAACCGCGGGCGTCGAGACTTCGGAACCACGACTACTAGTGAGAAAGTTAGCCGATCCGGAGTGGCCTGGCTACCGGGCGCAACGGAACTGGAGAGCAGCGTCGGAGCGACCCGTCGGGCGGGCACCAGCGGGACGGGAGGCGAGTAGCCACTGGAAGTCGCGTGCCAGCTGGCTGATCTGGACGTGGGCCAAGAGCGCGTCCGTCCCGAGGCTCTGCTCGCAATGGAAGCGGATGGTGCCGTGGCGCCCCATGCCCCGGGACCATTCCAGGCTCCCGCGCCACAGCACATCGGTGGCGGCCTGGGCACCGGGGAGCAGCGGATTGCTGTGTCCGCGGAGCAGCAGCACCAAGTCCTCCAGTTCCTCCGGCTCAAGCGGCTTGGAGCGGAGGACGACGGCGCGGTCGATGGTGCGGCGCATCGTCTCGATATCTACGGGGATGTGATGGAGTTCACCCGCCGAGAATCTGAGGTCGATTTCGCCCATGAACTGCATGCGAGCGGGCGTAGACTGCACTTTCGTGCTGATCATCTGAACGTCTCCGCGGGGAGTCGTCCGCCGGGGCCGAACGCGGCACCCAGCTTGATCGGGGCGGTGAGCATGCCGGTACCGTCGGGCTTCTCCAGCCACCCTCGGCCGTTGAAGTACAGGTGCGCCGGCGGGCAGCGCAGCAGGCAGCCCGGTGGGCGGGCGGTCAGCAACGGCAGGTCGGCAAGGCGTTTCCTTGGCGCCGTCGGCGACAAGCCACCAGGCGATGTCGGCCGCCGGGCCGACGAGGACCGGCCCGAGCTGACCGGCCCGCGCCCAAGGGACGCATCGCGTCGAGCGACCGCAGACGCGACGCCTCGACGACGTTCCAGCCGGTCGACGGGATCGGGGCGAACTCCTCATCGTTCCAGGCGCATTGCACGTCCGTGGGGTTCCGGGCGAAGGACGGCAGCCAGGCGGTTCCGGGGTGAGTCACGACGGTGCCCTTGCTTCCATGAGGGCGGTGCGCAGCATCCACGGCTGAACGAGAGGTTCGGGCGGCTGGCACCGGGGTGGGCTGAGCCAGTTGATGTTGCTGCCGATTGCCTACGTGAGGGCGAGACCGGCCCGAGCGCAAGCGATCAGACGATGAGCCTGGTGGCCATACACCGCGGACTCGTTCAGCCAATCCCACGCCCGCACCTACAGGTCGATGTTCTCCCGGTCATCGAGCCGTAGTTCCGCGTTGATCGTCTCGACCGTCACAAGCCGCTCGTCATAGATCCAGAACCCGTGAGCCGGTGTCCGCTGAAGTGGGGCGCTGAACGGGACGATGCCGAGTTCGACGTTCGACGTTCGACGGGTGCCAACGCCTATGAGTCCACAGAGATGATCAAGCTGGGCGGCCATCACTTCCCGAGGGCACACCTGGGCGTACAGCGCCGCTTCCCAGAGCAGGAAGCGGAAGGACCGCCCTGCCTCGTAGAGGGCTTCCTGCCGCCGTATGCGCGCCCGGACGGCCTCATCGGTATCGCGCGGCGTCCGGCGGAACTCGGCGTTCGCGATGAACAGGCACCGTGCGTAATCCGCCGTCCGGAACAGACCAGGGATACGGGCCACTTCCACCCCGCGGATCAACTGCGTCCGCGCCGTTTCCGCCACGGCCGGCTCCTGGCGGGACCGGTGCCCGTTTGCCAGCTGTCAGCGCCACGTCCGGTACTGCGTTTCCAGCCCTTGCGGCCGCCCCTTCAGCTCCGCCACCGTGTCGGGCTTGCCTACAGCTTTGGTCCAGGCTGCCAGGTCCTCACGGGACCGGGTTTGTTTGCCGTTCTCCAGCCGGGAGACCTTCGACCGCTCCCAGTCGAGGCGTTCGGCCAGCTCCTTGCCGTTCAGCCCGGCCTCGGTGCGCAGCTCACGCAGCCGCGCCCCGAGGGATACCCGGGCATTCTGAAAGTCGGTACTCACGCCTCGGAAAGTACCCGGGCCTGAAAGTCGGTGGTAGGTACGGCGTGGTGCCAGGCGGCGTCACGTACCTGTCATGCGCGCACCACTGTCTCGGCGTACTCGTGCACCCGCACACCAAGCGTCACGTCATCGTCGTTGAACGTGAAAGCGACATGGCGGCGCCTTCCTTCGGATCGATCGGTGAGTTCAGCATGGAGGCTGGTACGGCTGGACGCTGGAGGATTGCGGCAGATTGCTGGAAGTGGTGGATGGTCGGCCGCAGAGGAATTGTCAAATCCTGTGGAATGACGGACAGTCCAATGGCCGGTCGATCAAGCAAGCGGCTTGCGGTAACGGACGTACTCGTTCTGTCGCCGGAACCCCACGCTCTCGTAAAGATCGTAGGAGCGGTGCGGATTTGCCGTGCCCGTGAAGAGCCGGGCGGTCGTTGCACCCTGCTCGCGAAGGCTTCGCAGCCCGTCCAACAGCAGGGTCCGGCCGATTCCGAGGCGTCGCTGGTCCGTCCGGATACTCAGCTCTTCGACCTCGCCCACGGTGTGGTCGTGACGGCGGATGGAGCAGAGGGCGACGCCGACCATGTCCTGCCCGTTCCATGCAGCCCGCCAGCATGCCGGGTCGGCGGTGTCGACGAAGTCCTGGAAAGGCCATTTCTGGGTGAAACCTGTGTCCTCATACGAATCGACGACCGTCCTCCAGGCTGCACGGTAGTGGCTTGCCCCGATCGGCCCCGTCCGTATCCCGGTCGGCAGTTCGCTGCCCTGCTCGGGCAACTGCCGCAGATCGCCCAGCTCCAGCTCGACCAGGCTGAAGACACGTCGGTAGCCGGCTGCGAGCAGAAGCGCCGTGGCGTCCTGCTCGGAGGCCATGGCGTTCGCGCCGATCACTGCCGTCCGCGCCGTTCCATGCTGTGTAACGAGCTGGCGGATCCGCTCTTCGGCCCAGCTCAGCATGGCTGAGCCGATGCCCTGGCGGCGATGCTCGGGCAAGAGGCAGCCGCGGTGCAGGTAGAGCCACGTATCGTCCCGCTCCTGCCACCACCGGATCGTCGAGTAGCCGACGACGCTTCCGTCGCGCACTACCAGGATCTGGTTCTTGGACGGCTCCTCCAGCTTGGCAGAGGCTTCGGCGATCTCAGCCGCTGTCGGGAGCCCTTCCACAACCGAGTGGGCGTCGACCCGGTCCCGTTCAGCACACCCCAGCCGCACCGCGACCATGGCGCCGTGGTCTTCGGCGCCGCGATACGGCCGGAACCCGAAGCCGACCGGAAGGTCCTGTCCTGGCGTGCCATCCGACATGACCGGATGATCTCGAACTTCGAGGCAGGTCCGCCACCTTATTCATGCCGCGGTCGTCTGCGGCCGTTCAACGAGCTGGCCGCATTCGGAGCGGGCCCCGGCGCGGACAAGGGCGACGAGGTGGTCGATTTGTACGGCGGAGGATTTCCGGATTTCGGGCCGCGGTGGAAGGAGATGGTCTTGCCGGTGCAGGGGTCGGCGAGGGTTCCAGAGGCGACCGTGCACTTCGAGGTGCCCGCGAACTTCACGTCGGCCAGGTCTCGTTCGAGGATGTCATCGATGGTGTCTCAGGTATGCCGAGACCAGAAGGCGACGAACACGATGTAGGCGATGGCGGCGGTGGCCACGAACCAGAAGTAAGGATCGCCGCTTCTTCCGGATGCCAGTTCACCGATGAAGGCGCAGAGATTCCCCACGGTAAGTACTACGCCCGTGCCAGCCCAGGCTCGCCCTGCGATCCGGGCGAAGCGCTCGTCGGGTTCCTTCTCGGTGAGGCCCTGATAGGTCTCGCTCCGGCGTCCCAGCAGTGCTAAGGCAAGACTGCAGACCGCCAGGATCCCGAACGTCACCAGGCCGAGAGCGAGGCGGCCGCCGAAAGTCGCGGCCACGAGGCAGCCGGCTCCGACGACGAGGAAGAAGCCGGGGACGGACCGCCTGGCTCTGTTACTGGTCACCTGCTGGGCTCTCATCGACATGAAACATCTCCTCAACGCTGACCTCGAAGTACTTGGCCATGGACAAGGCGAGCGGCAGGGAAGGTGTGTACCGCTCGGTCTCGATGGCGTTGATCGTTTGCCGTGAGACCCCGAGGGCCGTGCCTAGTTGGCCCTGGGAGAGCCCTCGTGACGACCGCAGTTTCCTGACGCTGTTTCGCACGTGTAAAGCTTACTTGTCACCCCTCAATGGCTGTCAAGCTTGCTTTACAGGAAGGGCGGGGCTCGCACGGCGCCTCGGGCACCGTGTTCACCGCGCTGGTGGCCAGCCCGGCGTGGAAGGGCGAGTGCATCCCCGACCGCCGCTTCTCAGTGCGCCGAGCAGATCTCGCGCGGGGCCAGGTAGGGCGGCCACGCCGCGACGCCCCGCTCCGCAGGCGGGGCGTCTTCGCTTCAATGCGCGCCCGGTTGGCGACTTCGGGCCCTGCCGAGCGCCGCACACGATGAGCAGCTGCGAGACAGGCTAAGAAGCAGGCGCCGGGGCGGCGGCGTCCTGATGGGCGTCGGAGCGCGGGCCGATGACGCCTTCGGCGGCCAGCTGATCGTGGACCTCGTCGACGAGCCCGTGCAGCACTTTGATCTGGAACTTGGTGAACACCAGCACCACGACGATCAGCGCGATGCCCGGAAGTTGGGACAGCAGGAAGGACTCGTTGAACTTGTCGACGTCGTAGCTGTAGACGACGACCACTCGCAGTACGGCGTCGATCAGTGCGGCGAGACCGAACGCGGCGGTCACCGCGCGCTCACGGGCCCGGAACGGCTTGGAGCGCTCCCAAGCCTGCTCGTAGGCGACGGTCCGGCCGGGGTCACCGTCGGTGGCCATCGGGGTGGCCGCCACGTAGACGAGGGGGCGCCCGGCGACGCAGGTGAACAGCAGATACACGGCGGCGAGCAGGGTATAGAAGGAGGGCTTCGCGGCGACTAGGCGAGGGTCGTCGGATATGAACAGCAGGCCGACGGTCAGCGCCATTTCGAGGACGACGAGCAGGCCGATGACGTCGAGCTTGCGCCGCTGGATGGTGTGGATCAGTGTCCACGCACCGCCCGCCGCACCGGCGAGGGTCAGGGCCCAGACCTGGCTGAGACCGACCATCTGGTGCAGTACGTAGAAGCCCGCGATAGGGATGACCAGGTCGAGGATCATCGGGGCGAGGGCTCGGAGCTTCTGTGCCAGGTGCGGGGACGTGGATGCGGGGGATTTCATGTGACGGTTTCCTAGATGAGCGTTTCAAGTGCCGGGGTCAGAAGAGCCGGTGTGTGCAGATCTTAGCCAGGACTGTGAAGAAAACCTGCTGGCCACAGGCGTGCGAGCGGATGAGCATGGCGTGGCTCCGGGGGCAGGACACCCAGCGGGACGTCCGCAGCGCCGGGCACTTTTTGTCTCGCGCCGTTTCACGTGTTGGTTCACCCAGTAGCCGATGAAGCAGCGCACCGGGACGGCCGTCGGTGGATGAACGGGCCCGGTGGGGGCGGTCGTTGATCTGCAAGGCATGCACGGCGGTGTTCCTGCGGGAGGATGCTGTGACGGTCTGACCAGTCCATGAAAAAGGCCCCGCCCGAAGTGGGTGAGGCTTGTCGCGTCGGCTTCAGTCGTCGCCCTCGTCGTCGACGTGCTTGATCTTCATGCGGGCTTGGACGAGGTCGGGATCGGCGAGGGTGTCCCAGTGGAGGTGCCCGTGGGCGCGATCGATGGTGTCGAGGAGCGATTCCCGGAGGTGGCTCTCGGCCCGGGACTGAGTGAAGCGGGAAGACGCCAGTCCATCCGGGCTGACGCCACTTCGGCGGAGCAATCCGCCGACGTTCCCACCTCTGTACACGAACAGGTAAAGCCGTTCTGAAGCTGCTGGTCGCACAGCGTCCGGTCCGCGGGCGCAGGGAGTGGTCGGCTCCCAGATGCTGTCCGGCGCGGGAATGTCGCCGTAATCGCTGTCCGACATGGCGCGCGGCGCCGCAGGCTCGGGCGGGGCGGGGCGGAGAAAGGCTGCGCTCAAAGCTGAGGGCACAGCCCCGCCCAGGCGGTCGGCATGCTGGATCGGCGGCTGCGTTCAGTCGGTCTTCCGGGTGTAGGTGACGTGGTCGACCAGGCGCTCCTGCTGGCCGGGCGGGGTGAAGTAGAGGTCGGCCGTGTGCCGGTCGGGGGAGTCGATCCTGAAGACGGTGCGCATCGGGATGGTTTTGCCAAGGTACGCAGGGCCGAGGATGCCCGGGTCGGTGAATTCGCCGGGGATGGAGATCTCGGAGGGGCTGCCGCTGTCGGGTGCGCCACGGTAAGTCATCGCGGTCGGCGTGACGCTGTCGAACGTGGTCCATTCGTAGCGGCGGTCGATGTTGGAGTAGCCCATGATGCCCAGGCGGTAGTACGGGTGGCCGGCCAGCGTCCCCTGGGTCTGCTCCTCCAGGAAACGGCCTCCGGTCTTCTTGATCCAGTGGACCCGGACGGCGATGTCGTGGGAGACGACCGGTTCACCGTCTTTGCCCAGGAGATAGTTGACCTTGGTGGCCTTCCAGTTTCCGACCAGAGGGTCAAGGAGCCGGTGGTGCGGTCCTGGCGTCAGATTGTCGCCCGGCGAGGCCGAACCCGCGGAGGCGGCGGGCGCGGTATGAACCGGCGCGGCGGAGGCCCCGAGGGCACCGGCCAGGCCGATGACCACCGCGAGTGCCGCTGCCGACAGATATCTGTTCCTGATCATCCGCTTCTCCCTGGTCGTGATCGTCGAATGACCCGTGAGCCTGCCGGCACTCCGTCTCCGGCCAGGGGCGGGCCGCGGCCGAATCGATCGCAGGAGCTTGCGCGTGAGCTGCGCTTCGACTTCGGTGGATGCCCCCTTTGTGGTGCACCACCACAGCACGCTCGATTCGCGCGCCCTTTCGATCCATGACTGTTGGCGAGTATGGCAGAGAACTCGCTTGCCATTAAGGGGAGTTCAGATATCGAGATCAGGGACTGGGTGCTCTGGCCTCGCCGGAACGCCAGGCCAGCTGGGCACGGACGTGCGGGCCGTGGCGGGTGGGGGCGGAGGCAGGGAGGGGCTTGGCCCCGGCGATCAGGCCCAGGCGCTCGTCTGCCTCGCATCGGAGCGGAAGGGGGATGCCATGTCCCACTCGGTCGACGGGTAGGGGAACTTCAGGGGGAGTTCATGGCGCTCGGGTGTCCGCGCTGCAAGGAGTCCGGCCAGGTTCTGCATCTGCCGGAGTATTGGCGGTCGCTGTCGCAGGATGCCGAGGCGAAGCGCAAGCATGCGCCGCCGGCGGAGTATGTGGTGCGGTGACTGCTGCCGGTGGGCACGGCCGTGCTGGGCGTCGTGGCCCTGGTGAGCGGCGCAGTGGCGGCGGGATTGTGCTGCTGGCTGGCAGTGTGGGGGTGTGGTTGTCGCGGCGTGCGGCGGCTGCGGAGGATGAACGGGCCCGGTGGGAACGGTCGTTGATCTGCCGGCGGTGTCCGGTGGTGTTCCCGCGGGAGGACGCGGTCATGCCTTGAAGTCTGTGTGGGGGGCATGCGTAGGGGCACCGCTCGGGCGGGGCTTCTTCCTAGCTCATTCAGTGTCGGGTGGCGTCTGTTCGTTGTCTGGGTAGGTCTGCGGTCGGCGCCAGTCGGGGCGGCTTTGGTCGGGGTTCGTCATCTCTTTCCATGACTGTGGCGCATTGGCTGGTGAGGCGCTGTCCTCCCCTCGCGAGTCTGCAGGCAACGGATTCGGGAGGCTACGGCTTGTCCGGGGGAACCTGGTAGGAACTGGTCCGGTAGCGGCTGCGGAATTCGGCCAGCAGCTCATCGGTCGCTTCGGTCCCGGCGCTCACCGCGGCGTGGACGTCACGGAAGTAGTTCTCGTAGCCGGCTGGGGTGTAGAGACACAGGGCGCGTGCGAGGACCGAGCCCGCGTTGCGGAAGCCGTGCGGGGTGCCGCGGGTCGCGGCGAGCAGATGCCCGGGCCCGGCCGCTACCTCGCCGTCCCCGGTGTGGAGCGTCAACTCTCCTTCGAGGACGTAGAAGTACTCGTCGTGTCCATCGTGCACGTGCGGTCTGGCACCAATCACTCCAGGGGCAAGACTGAACTCCTCGAAGGCGAAGTGCCCGCCCGTGTGCTCGCCGGTCAACCGAAAGAAGTGCGCGACACCGGCGACGTCTATGAGCTCACCATCCCGGGGGCGACGCAGCAGCGGACGGGCGGGAATTCGGGACTGATCATCGGCCATGGGGGCATTGTGACCGAGGGCGGTGCCGGACGGGCGGGAAAGCCACCGAGGGTGATCAACAGCATCCTCTTCCGTCGGCGGACCGGCATCCCGCCGGGGAGACCTGCCCACGCGGTTCGGGCAGCGGACCGCCAGTCCCCCTGACCTGTCGGACAGTCGCCTACTCCACCGCCTGCCGGCGGATGCGGACGGACCCAGCGCAGGCGGTCAACTTGGGCGACATGCTGGAAAGCGATGTAAACGCAGCCGCCCTCGCCGGGCTCACCGGCATCTGGCTGGACCGCGGCATCGACTTCGTCACCGGTGGACCATCGCCGACGGCAGACGAGATGGTGCTCCGCATCGAACGGCTCACCGAACTCCCCGACCACCTGTCACGCACGAATGCCTGACCGGCCCGGCTCTCACGGTCGCCGTAAGTGAGCGACCCAGGTCAACGCCTTCCCCCCGGGGGGGGCACACATCAGCTGGTTCCAAGAATCATGGCCAGGTTCCGACTTCCGTGGCTCGGCTCAACGAACCACTCAGCCCTTGGCCCGGGGCGGCCAAAACGGTGCCTTGGGTGGCCGACCGAAGCGTTCAATCACAGTGACGCGTTGCCCTGGTGATCGCCGGTTCGGTATTGGCCCGTCAAGCTATGCGCGTGGCAGAGCGAGTACGGGCTCGTGAGATCGATGATGCCGAGGGCCGGCGGCTGCTGCGGATCATCCGCAAGGGCACCGGCTCGGTGGTGACAGGGCGGCACGCGCAGCTGGTGCTGCTGTCCGCGCAGTGCATGCCGGTGGGCCGAGGCCAACAACGTCGAGATCGCCTGCACCCCGACGAGACGCTCCTGGCTCAACCGCATCGAGGCACAGTTCACCGCCCTGCACTACTTCACCCTCGACGGCACCGACCACGCCGGCCACAACGAACAGGGCAGCATGATCCGCCGCTACATCATCTGGCGAAACAAGCACGCCCGAGACGAGCGCCTACGCGAGGTCGTCAACAGGGCAAACGTTGCCTGATGCGGCACTAGTGTGATGCGCCAGAAATCCTGAGGGTTAGTAAGTACCCTGTTGGTATGTCGCATCCGGGTCCTTCCGCTGTGGAGATCACACTGTCCGAG